>DASXMU010000272.1:0-91609 GCA_036495485.1 Streptosporangiaceae bacterium | reverse complement strand
CTGGCCGAGCTGTGGCCATCTGGACAGGACGGTGGCGTGCACCTGTTCGGCCTGGCTGATCAGGGACCGGTTGCCCCACAGCAGCTGGGCGTGCTCGCGCAGCGCCTGAGCCGCGCCCCGCTGCACCAGGCTGGCCAGCTCATTCGCCATCAGCCGGAAGATCTTGGTCATCCTGGTCACCGAGGCCAGGCCGTTGGCGGCGGCCGCGTCAGGCTTGGTGACGTTAAGCTGCTCCAGCGTCAGCAGCTGATGCAGCTCGGACTGGCCGCCCCGCTCGGTGAGCCGGCGCAGGAACAGCAGCATGACGTACGGCGCGAACGCGGCCCGGTAGTGCTGCTCGTTCTTGCGGTCGACCACCTTGGCGATGGCCTGGTAATCCCGGAGCAGGGCAAACCTGCGCTCGATCGTGGCCGCATCGAACTGGGGACAGACCGCGACCGCCTCCCCCACGGTCAGCCCGTCCGAACCCGCCTCGGCAAACGCCTCCAGGATCGCCTCATCCACGTCGATCAGCCCGGCATCCATGATCATCGCCCCGGCCTCACGTGCGAGCACCGCGAAGATCTGCCGGTACAGCCGCAGCACGGCCGCCTCAGCAGCCACCTCATCCAGCGTCGGGTCCACGGGCGCAGTCATAGGCTCACTAGGTTAAGGAAGCCCAGGACCGCCCGGGACCAACTGTGGCCAGCTCAGCCGGATGAACACACCGCCCGCCAAGCTGGGCTGACTCTCCAGCTCCCTCGCACCCCTTCCACCCCCACGCCCACGAGTGCCCAGAGCGAACTCAGCCGTGTTGCGCTACGCCAAATGCCATCGTCTGAAGCTGGGACACGGAACGGCATAACGCGTAGTCCTTGTGCCGTAAATGGCTGGTGGTCAATGTAGCGCATGCCACCCGTGCCACAAAGATATTCACTCGCGCCGACAGCTCGGGTCAGATCAGCCAGGCGTTCAGAGCGACCAGTCCGAGCAGTGAGGTCACTGCTCCTCGTAAGCTTGCCCTGCCAGCCCATGAGTTCAAGCAGCAAGCGAGTAGAAGCCGTGGTGACCTCAGCCAGACTGTCAGCCTTCGCCATAAGATCAGATATCTTATCAAGGGTTCCGCTGACCTGCGGCCAGAATGGACTCTTGCTGTACAGATGCCTTGTCATGCCTGCAAACCGGCGCTGGCAAAGCGTTTGTTCCACGAGCCGGGCTCGGTTGATGCGTGTCGCGCGGCCTGCGGGCAGATGCACCGACAGCGAGAGCCATTGATACCTATCTGGTTCATTGAGTGGAGCCAACCGGCAACGGTGCTGGTAATCACGCCGGGCAAACTGCACGTCGTCGAGTATCACCACGCAGTCAACAGCATACAGCTTGGCGAGCGTACTCAGCCGAGGGAAGAAGTTCGGCTGATGAATAGCGCAGCGCACGCTATTTAAGGAGTCTGCTGTCATAACCGGCCTGGAGCAGCCTGCCGTAGGCTTTGTAAACATCATCCGGTACGTCCTGTTCGATGGCAAAGCCGAGCTTCGGATACTCGATAACCCGCTGCAAGTCACCAGCCAGCATGTCGATGACGAGACGAATGTTGCCGATGCTGCCCACATAGTCCGCAAAGCTCAAGGGCTCCGAAGCGCATATCACACCGACTTCCGGCCAGACCTTCCGGCACGTCGCGTAGGCTCGCCGTTGCATGTAGGGCTTGGAGACGAGCATCAGGGAGCTGGGATCAATCCCCGCCTGGCGGAGCAGTGGCTGGGAAAGTGATATGTTCTCTCCAGTATTACTAGCATGCGGTTCGACCAGAATTACCGATTCGGGCACACCAAGGTCAATGGCTCGCTCCCGGTAGTGATACGCCTCACCACGCGGGAACCGGGCCGCCGTGGTCGGGCTATTCGCCCCGCTGAATACCAGCATGCCGAACAAGTTACGCTTGTACAGTTCAGCCGCGAAGGCCGCCACGCCAAGGTCATGGCTGCCAAGACCAATGGCCGCGTCGCAGGGCTTCAGGTCATGGTGCATATGGTGATAGTCCCAGATAACCCGAGCGTCGGCATAGTCTGACTCGGTAACATGCTCATGGCTGATCGGCACGAATCCCTCCCTTAGAATATTTCATACGTTCACGAGCGCGCTTTCTGCGGCAAGCTGGCCGATACGCTCAATACTCTGGAGCTGGCGAGAAAGGCCATAACGTACAGCCATTTGCTCGGCACGGGCCAGCACCGTAACCCCTTCCGCACAAGTACGCCGATCGGAGAGCAGGATATGAGCATGCGCCGTATCCAGCCGCACCTGCTGCAACGGCGACTCCCGCAGCCGGTTGGCCAGCGCTATATCTATGTACTGCGATGCTCTATTAAGATCACCCGCCGCCAGGTAGGCCAAAGCCAGCTTTTGATGCGCCACCGACCAGTCTTCCGGCTCTTCCAAGCTCTCAAAGTCCTGGGTTGCTCCCGCAATGGCGGTATGTCCGCCAGTGCTGCCAGTTCCTCCCGCGTCCAGCACCACATCAAGACGCATCGCCATGGACTCAGAGACGCGTTTGCGGCCATGGTTAACGCGCGCTACCGCTTGTCCTGCCATCACCTGTCACCCCTCCATCTATTGGCGTAGCGCCAGCGCGTCGGCGATCGTTTCTGCGATTTCCGTAGCGTGTCCAGTCAGCTCTTCGAAGTCACATTCCCACCAGATAGCGCCATCGTCCGTCACATTTACTGCACCGCGTTCGTGCTTGGCTGGGTTGGTGATCTCGATCGTAGCCCCGACGGCGTAGACCATGTCATCGATGAATACGTCTATCTCCACTCCCAACCCTCTAGCCTTCATCTCATGTGCTACCGCACCTTTCGGCGTGACTTCCGGATGCGGTTCTGCATGTGGTTCTCCGGAGTCGATAGTGTGTGCGCCGAGCAATCGCAGTACCATGCGGCTAATATCGGCCGACTCGATATGGGCATCATTTGATGGGAGGTATTCCCACGTCGCCTGCCCGCCGAATCCGACCTGAATCTCACAGCGCCTGGAATTGACACCGTCGAGAGCTAGGACCGGGTTTTCCCATTCCGGCTCGCGAACATCGAACCCTCGCCCAGTCAACACCTCGATCATTACTCGCATAGCCGCACGGGACTCTGCGTCGTCGATGCCTGTTTCCATGTCGTCGTGCACCATAAGCATTCGATCCTCTTGAGCGTTGCGACGGTTGACCACACGAGCCATATCCTGGACGGCTTCGTGGAGCTGCGCTGCTGCGCGGACTGCGTGCGGCGTGCTGGTCATAACCATCAGCGAACCTCCGCACGCGGCATATCCGGGAGGTTGGAAGGCAGGGCGGATGTGTGAATAGGGGGTGTGAATCGGCTTAGCCGCCTCGCCAGGCGTGCGGCAGTGTCAAACTGATCGTGTCCGTACCTGGTAGAGGGGCAGGCATTTGCCGCGAGATCCGAAGGAGGAGAACCTGCGGCTGCGCGCTTTGCTGGACGAGGCTGGAATGTCCAACAAGGGCCTGGCACGCAGAGTCGCTGACGCAGCCGCGATCCGGGGTGTCGGCGGCGTGCGGTGTGATCACACGTCGGTCCTGCGGTGGCTGGCGGGAGAACAGCCACGCCCGCCTGTTCCTGAACTGGCCGCCATCGTCCTCAGCGATGCTCTGGGCAGGAAGCTCTCCGAAACCGAACTGGGCATGACCCCCAGCAACTTGCCCGGTGATCTTGGCTTGCAGCTCTCTACCGGATGGACGGGCACCGTGGCTACCTCAACCGCTCTGTGGAGGGCCGACGTGCAGCGAAGGCGGTTCCTGGTCAATGCGGTCTTCACCTCGGCCGCGCTATCGGCCTCCGCGCTGCGCTGGCTCACCAGCCCGACTGCGGACGCACCCGCCGCTGCCGGAATACGCAGAGTCGGGCGCGCTGATATCGACGCGATACGCGACCTGACGCACTCCTACCGGGAGATGGATAACCAGTTCGGCGGTGGCAGAATCCGGAATCCGATCGTGTCCTACCTCGACGATCACGTCTCACGCCTGCTCACGACCGGCAGCTACCGGGAAGAGACAGGCCGGCAGCTCGCCACCGCATGCGGCGAACTCTCGCAGCTAGCTGGCTGGGTTGCTTATGACAGCGGCGAACATGGGCTTGCGCAGCGGTACCTCACACAAGCGGTGGCCTATGCGCGGCACGCTGACGACCCGGCTCTTGCTGCGGAGATTCTCGCTGCCCAGGCACACCAAGCGCTCTACCTGGCCCGGCCAGATGAAGCAATCGACCTCGCCCGCGCCGCCCAGGCTGCGGCCGGCCACCACGGTTCAGCAACACTGCTCACCGAGTGCCTGGTCATGGAAGCCCACGGGCACGCTGCCCGCAACGACGCCCACGCCTGCGGCTCAGCTCTGGCCACGGCAGAACGGACCTTTGACCGCGCGACCCGTGAAGATGACCCGGCCTGGCTGGCCTACTTCGATGAGGCATACCTAGCGGCCCGCATGGCGCAATGTTTTCGCGATCTCGGCGAAGCCGACCACACGGCACGGTATGCGCGGCGCTCCCTGGATATGGACCGCCGCTACGTGCGCGGACGGGCCTTCAACCTGTCCCTGCTCGCCACTGCGCACGCAGCACAAGGTGAGCCGGAGCAAGCCTGCGTCGCGGGGTGGCAAGCCCTGGACCTGACCGTCCGTCTCACCTCCGCCCGCAGCGTCCGCTACGTGCGCGACCTCGTACATAGGCTTCGCCCGCGAGCCGATGTTCCAGCCGTCCGGGACTTCATGGCGGAGGTAGGTGAACGCCTGCCCGCCGCAGCAGGACATGCTGCACGCCGATAACCGTCATCGCCCCGAGAATGTCACCCTTGGCAATCATGGCCGGCGTCTCACCGACAGGCACCCACCGGACCTCGGCAGCCTCGTCAGCTTCGGGCTCTCCAACCCGCTCGGCCCCGTGAGCCAAGTACAAGTCCTGCGGATAATCAGCGTTCCCGATGACCGGCTGACAGGACAGGACGAAATCCATCCGCCGTGGACGCCATCCCGTTTCCTCCTCCACCTCACGCGCAGCCGCTGCGGCGGAGTCTTCCCCATCGTCCACGTAACCACCCGGCAGCTCCCACACCCAGCGATCCACGATGAACCGGTGCCGCCGCACCAGCAAGACCCGCTCCCCCACATCATCCAGAACTACCGTCATCGCGCAGCGCCGCATCCGGAAGACGTACTGCGTGAAACGCACATGGTTAGGAAGCTCGACATCGGCCAGGCTCACGCGGATATGAGGGGTGTCGTCCACCAATCGCTCGCCGTGGATCACCCACCTATCCGGGCCCGTCACGTACGCGACATTACCAGCGGACACGAACCGCCCGATCGACCCGGCCGACCCGCCGATCACCACACCGTAAGCTGGAATAGAGACCCTCTGACCTGCGTGAATATGTCTTACTCAGAGATTGGGCCAGGCAGCACGGCGACAAGGTAACCGAGCGCGGCAAGATCTTAGTTGCTGCCGCCGAGGGCGCTCAGTGGCAGGTGCGAGACCTGGTTTGCTGGGGGGAGTGCGACGGTCAGGGGGACGTTGATCGCGGTTATGTTCATGGTGATGGTGATGGTTACGGCCGAGACGTGCTCGGTGGTGACCACCTTGCGCAGCTGGTGCTGGCCGTCGATCCAGACGGTCTCGGCGATCAGGCCGTGGATCGATGAACCGATGCTCTTGATCTCGCTGGGCTTCAGGCCCTTGAGGGCGTCCGAAGCGGGGTAGGAGCCTTCGTACTGTGTGGTGCTGACGCCGTTGACTACCTGGGTGCCGGCGTTGTGGAAGTCGTTCGAGTTGAACAGCAGCTCGATGTCCTGGAGCGGGTTGGGGTTGGACATGCTCGGCTGGCCGACGGTCGCCGCCCCGGCCGGGGAGGGGATCGCTGCCCAGGGCTTGCCGGTCGCGACGGTCAGCGATGCTGTCTTGATGTAGAGGGTGTTCCCGGCTGTGATCTCGTCCAGGTTGACCACCCTGCTGGACGCTTTGACCCGGACGGTACTGCTGATTATGGTGCTGGGCTTGAACTGCATCCGCATGGTGCCCACGCTCGTGCTGGCGGAGGAACCGGAGACCTGGACGTTGATGTTGCCCAGGGCTGAGGTGTCCTTTTTCCCTTGCTGCAGGGCCAGGTAGAGGGCCTGGCGTACCGGCAGGCCGCTACCGGTGGTGCCGGTGCCGGTGGACGAACTGGCCCCGGGACTGCTCGACGAGGTATGGCCCGATGGCGTGGCCGGGCTGGACGAGCAGCCTGCGATGGCCACAACGGTTACGCCGCAGAAGGCCGCGGCGGCGAGGCGTGCCCGGGTAACCGTTGGCCGAAATCCAGCGCGGAAATGGGCAGATGCGAAAGGCATGACGTGTCCTATCCAAGGGCGGGCTTGATGTTCGGACGTTCCCTGGTACTGGCAGCGGCAGGCGCCCCGGCCGTCAGCAGCTTCACCAGCCACCGGGCGATGCCGTACTCCTGCCGAGTTGTCATGATCATGTCCGTGCCGGACAGCCGGACATCTCCCTCTTGTATCGCCTCCCCCATGTTGGCGCCGCCCGCTATGGCGAGCAGCACCCCGGCCGAGGCGGACACCATCACATCCGCCTGGTCGTATTCATGCTCGGCACGGACATCACCGGCTGGGATATCGATGATCAGGGAGCCGGCCGATTCGCCGAAGGTGAGGCACATGAGCGGCGCCTGACCACCGCCGTTCTTGGCGAGTTCCAGCATTCCGGCGCGCAATACGTCGGTGACCTCCGCTATTTCGGCTTCCTGGGTCGCGGCGCCGACGTCCTGGGGGGCCGCGAAGGGGTACCTGACGGTGTTCCAGTCGGCACCGATCTGGGGATACTCAAGCTCGGTCAGCAGGGTATTGACGACGAGCAGCAGATCCGGTGGGATCATGCCCGCCGGAACGGCGTGTCCCTGGCCGATGCTCGTTTTCTGGATGCTGCTCGTGTAGGGAAGCTTGTAGTCTCCCGCCCCGAAGTCGTCGAGCGACCCGAAATCCGGTTCCAGAATGGCCGGATCCCACGGTAGCCCCAGGCCGTCGCACAGTATGTGGCCGGTGGCATCCGGCGCTGTGACGAGCGCCTCGTAATAGACCCTGGTGCAGCGCTCACCATTCTTGCGCTCGAATCTGCGGATGGCTGCCACCTGGTCGTACCAGTACATCGCCAGGGCGCGAACGAAGTTGTCGGTCGACATCCGGACGTAGGGCTCGAAGCCGTAGGCCCGAAAGCCCCACCTGGAGGCGTTGAGGCCGGACGCTATGACGTCCATGGGATGCCGGTAGAGGGTGATGAAGCGGGCTTCAGGGAAGACCTGGAGGAGCAGGTCAGCCCCTGGGATGTTCGACGCCGACTTGTCGCACCACACCTTCTTGCCACGTTTGGCGGCAAAGGCTTCGAGTGGTTCCGAGATGGTTTTCCTGATGGCGCTGCGCGCCTCACCGGACAGCGTTCGCCAGTTGTCGCTGCCCTCGGTCGACCCCCACATCTTGATGAGCGCGTTCGCAACCTGCGGGAACAACGTCTCCGGCGGGCAGGCCACCTGTGAGTGACTGTTCAGCAGGACCCGCAGGAGAGTCGACCCTGACCGCGCGCAGCACAACAGGAAAATGGGCGCCCCGTCGTCTGCAGTCAGCGGGGTGGATGGGCCATTGGCCGTCTGCTGGGCGGCCAGGAGCCGCCGGATGGGTTCAGCCACATCGCTGTCGCGGTCGTGCACGCGTTCTCCCTCAGAACTCAAGGCTCACCGGCCTGCCTTCAGGCTCCCGGCGGCGCCGGGCTGGCCCGGCGAAATCTCCGTTGCCTCCTGCAGCCCATACAGTTCCGCGTACAGGCCATCGTCGGCGAGCAGTTGCCCGTGTGTGCCGGACTCCACGATGTGTCCCTTGTCCATGACGTAGATCCGGTCGGCTGACCGGACCGTCGAAAAACGATGGGAGATGAGCAGCACGGTCCGGCCGGCGAACAGGCGGCGCATGCTTTCGAACAAGGCGTACTCGGCTCGCGGGTCCAGCGCCGCGGTGGGCTCGTCGAGGATGATCAGCCTGGCGTCCCGGAAGAATGCCCGGGCCAGGGCGATCCGCTGCCACTGGCCGACCGAAACATCGGCACCACGCTCGAATATCTTTCCCAGCGGCGTGTCGTAGCCATCCGGAAGCGCGGCAGCGAAACCGTCGACACCTGCCGCGGCGGCCGCGTCTTCGATCGCCGGGCGGTCGTCGGCGCGTTCGATGCGGCCGATCGCGATGTTCTCCGCGACCGTGAAGAGATAGCGGCCGAAGTCCTGGAAGACCACCGCGATCCGCGGCCACAGCGACTCCGGGCGCACCGTGGACAGGTCGGTCGTGCCCCAGAAGACGGTCCCCTTCTCGGGTGAGTAGAGCTGGCAGAGGATCTTCGCGAGCGTGGTCTTGCCCGAGCCGTTCTCGCCGACAATCGCGACGATCTCACCTCGCCCCAGGGTGATGTTCACGCCATCGAGAGCACGGTTCGTGGCGTTCGGGTAGCTGAACGACACATCGTCCACCCGGATCGAATCGAACTCCGCCGGAGCCTCCGCGTCGCGCCCGTAGTCCTTGTCCTTCAGGCCCGGCAGGAGGGCCAGGAAATCCTTGTAGTCATCCAGGAAGAGTGAACTCTCGAACAACTGGCCGACGTTCATCGAGACCATGGTCAGGACGCCGGAGATCTGAAAGACGGTGAGTGCGCCGACGGCGGCGGACGCCAACGGCACATGGCCCGCCATGACGAGACCCATCAGCAGGCCGACGCTGCCAGCGATCGCGATTGCCGCCCCGATCCCGCCGGCGGCCGTCCGGGGAAGCGAGCGCCAGGCGATGGACCGCAGCTCGTGCTCCCGCTCCTCGGTCAGCGCTTGGTTGCGCTCCCTGATGTGGCCGATCAGGCCGTAGGCCCGGACCTCGGCCGCGCTCGGCCGCGCGGTGAGCAGGGAGCGCAGATAAAAGCGCCTGCGTTCGTGCTCGTTGAACTCCACGCTGAACCGGTAGACCCGTTTGCTGAAGCTGACGTTGGCCGTGATCAGCGGGACCACCATCAGCAGCAGTGGGATCACCAGCAGCGGTTGCAGGGCGAACAGGACGAGCAGCAGGCCGCCCATGACCGACAGCGACCGGGCGATGCCAAGCATGCTCTGGGTGATCGTGTACGGACGGCCGCCCGCGTTCTGCGCCCGGGTCAGCTGGTCGTGAAAGGCGGGGTCGTCGAACTTGCCGAGATCCGCTGCCGCCGCGACATCGAGTACCCGCTCGAACGTGTAGTAGGTCACCCGCTCCACCAGCAGCGTCTGGATGACGCCCAGCAAGAGCTGTGAGATGGCAGCGGTGGCGATGACCGCCCCGAAGATGAGCACCGGCCCGGCCAGCACGCCGATCTCCAGGTGGTGCTTCACGCCGACATCGGTCGCGCGGATGACGGTCTCGAGGACGTTGCGGAACGCGAGCATCGCGAAGGCCTGTGAGGCTCCGCTGATCAGGGTCAGGATGAGGATAGACACGGTCAGCAGCGGAGCGGCCCGCCACAGCAGCCCGACCGACCTGCCCACCAGAGCGGGCAGGCGCCGGATCGAGCGGGGTGTGGTGGAGACCGGCGGCTGGATCGACTTGAACTTGCCGATCGAAGGCCGCCCGGTGGGCGGGATCGATGACTGGCCGGGCTTGTGGCCGTTGGATGTGATCATGGCGTCATCACAAACTGCTGGAGCACCGCGGCGGCGCCCTCTGGGTCGTCGACCGTGATCAGAAACCGCCGGCCGCCGTCGAGTTTCAGCCTGAGCCCAGGCCCACGGCGGACGTTGAGGGCGGCGGCCTTCTGCCACCGCAGGCTGCCCCGGTAGCCCCAGCCGCCCGACTTGGGCGGGTCGACGGTCACCAGCTCGACCTCATGGATGGCCGGGACCGGTATGCGCGTGGCCGGCCACCGGGTACCGCCGAAGTAGCGGACCCGGAACTCCCGGCGGTCGACTTCCGCCACGATTGCCGTCAGCGAGAGGATGAACGCCCCGCCGACGATCCCGCCGATGGCGAGGATCAGTCCCGTGACGTCGCTGCCGATGTAGATGGCGCCGAAGCCGATCACAAAGAAAACGATGGCGTTGACGGTCGGCCGCCGCGACATCGCGGTGCCGCGCCACAGCGGCTCATCGCCCGCTCGCCAGGCGGGTGGCCCCGCGGCCGGATCGGCCGGCGCCCGGGCGACATACAGCGCGGCCAGCAGCGCGATCGCCACCATGACGACGGCAGCCAGGACGGCCATCACGACCGGGATCGGCGACGCAGCACCGTACGCCGCGTTCACCGACAGGGTGAACACGGCGCGCAGGCCGGTGACCACGGCTGCCAGCAGGCCCACCGCTGTGAAGCCGGAACGCATCAGCAGCACGACGTTGAGCCTGGGGCAGGCGGCGGTGATCACCCCGGCGGCCAGCGGAACGGCGAGCAGGACGATGACCGCGGCCAGCCTCGGGACATGCCCGCGCGGGTGCCCGGCGAGTGTCCAGAACATCGCCACCGAGCCGGGCAGGCTGTGCCAGGTCGTAGCCGCCGTGACGGCCAGTGCGACCACCAGGGCGAGCAGGATCATGAAGGCACGGCGGGCATAGGCAGGCATGCCTGACCTCCCTCCGTGGCGACGGTCCAGGCGCCACGGCGGACGTGCCCGCGGCTGCCGGTCATACGAACCACGTTGCTATTCCGGCCTCTGACGAAAGGTCGATGTACTGGAACGAGCCGCCGCCCTGCCGGATGCGAAGGGCGTACATGCACACGTGCGTGGCGCCGAGGTCCGCATATCCCTTCGCCACGGTCTCGATCGCGTCCTCGTACGGAGTCCCGGCATGGCCGGCCACCGTGCCGGCGACGCCGCTCACCCAGGCCCCGTCCGCGGTGGCGGGGAGATGCGCGGTCACGCTGAGCGTCACGTCCATGGCGGTCAGCTCGGCGAAGTCCGACAGCTCGTCCAGCATCGCCGGCAGCATGCCGTCGCTGAGCCCCATGCCGATGAGCTGCAGCTGCCCGCCGGCGGTCAGGTGATCGGGCAGCCCGGCGAGGATCCGGCGGACCACGTGCAGGCCGTCCGGCCCGCCGTCACCGACGAAGGGGTACGGCACCACGTCGGGTATCGGCAGCAGCGGGGGGTTCGCGAGGATGTTGCCGAACCGCTCGTCGGCGACGCCAGCGTAGAGGTCCGCGCACCGAACCGAGACCCGGCCGGTCAGCCCGTTCAGCCCGGCGTTCAGCCGGCACAGGGCCGCCGCCACCGGGTTGATCTCGACCGAGGTGACCTGGTGGCCACGCCGCGCGGAGACCAGCGTCTGAATGCCGGGGCCTGCGCACAGGTCCAGGCAGCTGCCGGGGCGAAGGGCGAGGCGGTCGGCGAGGGCGAAGGAGTCGTCGCCCAGATACAGGGTGGGCGATATCTGCGGCGGCTGGACGAACAGCCAGACCCCGCGGGTGAAGATCAGCACGAGACCGGACAGCCTGGCGTGCCCGTCGGTGACGTCGGCGACGCCACACCGGGCCAGGACCGGCAGGACGCCGTTGACCGGCTCGGGCAGCCCAGCCACCGGAATGCGCTCACCGAGCAGGAACAGCCCCACCGTCTGGCGCAGCTCCCCATCGACCAGCTCACCACATCGCCGCCAGGCCAGATGGCGGACACCATGCGGAGAAATGCTGGAGATGAAATCCGCGTATCCCGTCGCGGTCAGCACATCGGGTATCCCGGCAAGCTCGGAATCCACAGCTGAAATTGGCGCCGCCCTCATTGGGCCACAGCCTCCTCCTTGGTCTGCCCGGCCTGCCCGGCCTGCCCGGCCTGCCCGGCCGTTGCGTCGGTAAACAGCCGGACGATCTTGGCTGCCGCTATGTCGCCCTTGATGACATCCACGTTGGCGCGAAGCGCCTTGACCGCCTGCTGGCTGGTGGTCACGTCTTCACAGATCTCGCAGATCGCGGTGTAGGCCGGGCGGAACTCGAGCGACGGGTCGAACTGCTGCGCGCGCTTCATCAGGTGACTCGGGCCGAGCGTGGCGATGGCCAGGACCAGCGGATCGTCGTTGGCCTTCGCCACCAGGCTGGTCATGTCGTGGTCTGCCCGGCGGCCGAAATCCAGCACCTCGTTGCCCTCGGCTTCGATACCGCAGCAGGCGACCAGGTGATTCTTGGCTGACAGCGCGGCCGTCCGCACGGCCCACGGGCATGGCTGGTTCAGTTTCCTGGTGTCATCGGGGAAAAGAGCGTAGGTCGGCCTGAGCCCACGGCCGCGGCCGATCCGGTAGATGTAGTTATTGGCAATCAGGTAGTTGGTGCCGTCGGCCGCGGGTGGCGGGAACGGGTTCATGTTGCCGTCGGCGTCGTAGGTGAGTGCAACTTCTTCGCCGAGGGCGGCCATCATGATGGCCGGGGTGATCTTGCTCCGGGGCCCGCTGGCCAGGGCGATGACCACGGATTCGAAGCCAGCGCCCTTGCATGCCCGCCAGGCATTGATCACGTTGCCCAGCGGGATGAACGGGAGGTGGAAGTCGTCGGCGCTGAAGTTGATCTCGTCGAGCCCGGCCTCCCGGAACACGGTCACGTATTCGCGCGCCTGCTCCAGCGTCGGTGCCCAGGTCGCGTTCGTCACCAGGCGCGTACGAATCCCGAGGCTGGCGACGTGGGCGATGGCGTCGAGCAGGCTGTCCCCGAGCAGCGTCGGCTCGCCGCCCGCGAACACCACCGTCAGCAGAGGGTTGGCCGCATGAGCGGTCTCGACCGACTCGATGATCTGCTCCAGCGTCAGCGTGTCATCCCGCTCCGGGCTGGAGCGCATGAGGCAGTGCGCACACTTGGCGTCGCATTCGCTGGTGGTCAGGATGGTCAGCTCCGACGGCACCACCTCGCAGTGCCCCGGGTAGCCGTCGGGTATGTTTCCGGCCAAAAAAGTATTGCCGTCGGGTATGTTTCCGGCCAAAGAAGTATTGCCCATGTCGTCTCTTCCTGTCATGGCACGGCCAGGGTGAGCGCGGAGCCGCGTTCGGTCAGCAGCAGTCCACGGCCCTCCAGGCGCGCAGCCGCCGAACCGATATCCTCGGCCGGTGTCTCCGAGAGGTGCGCGAGCTTCGCGATCGAGCTCACCTCGCTGCAGCCTGCGAGAACGGCCGACTCGACCGGATCGGTGATGGTCTCGACGTCCAGCCCGGCTCCCCTGGTGTAGCGGATGACGACGGGCCGCCGCTCGCCAGTCACGATGGATAGCCGGTCGCCGTCGCTGTACTTTTTCTGCCAGCGCTGCGCCACGGCGACGAGCTCGTCCCTGGCCGTCTCGAACTCGTCTCCCTGGTCCCGCACCGTGAAGTTCAGCTGGTAGCAGAGCCGGGTGAGCCGCTCGTCCGGGCAGCGGTAGATGACTCGCTGGACGGCGAAGGGGCGGACATCGTCAAGGCCGTAACCGGCAGGGTTCGCGAAGTGCGGGCTGAACCGGTGCAGCACCAGCCGCGAAACGTCGGCCGGCGGCGTCAGGTGCATGATCTTTTCGCATTTCCGCGCTATGCCACGCAGATCGCTGGCGGTCTCACCGGGCATCCCGGTTATGATCCCGTAGGTGACGGCTATCTTGTAGGTACGCGCCCATTTGAGAAATGCGATTTGCTGAAGGCCGGCCGCGCCTTTGTCCATGAGGCTGAGCGACGAGGTGCTGAATGACTCGATGCCGGGCTGCACGCTGGTCACACCGGCAGCCGCCATCGCCTCGATACTGTTACGGCGCAGATTTGATTTTGTTTCATAGAAAATTGTCCAGTCTCTGCCTTCGCTGCGCGCGGCGGCCAGCGCTGGCCAGACCTCGGTGATGTAGCTCAGCGGAGCTATCGAGTCCGTGCAGTACAGCAGGTCTGGTTTGTAGGTGTCATAGAGCTTGACCAGGGATGCGACCGTGTCCTCCGGTGCGCGGATCCGGTACCGGTCATCGACGTTCTTGATCCCGCAGAACGTGCAGTGGTGCTTGCGTCCCCACCAGCAGCCGCGCGATGTTTCGAGCAGCACCGCGAGCTTGCGGTCCCGGTAGGAGGAACGCCCCTTCTGGGCGATGAAGGCGGAGTAGTCCACGAGCGGGTGGCGCAGGAACGTGTCGCTCACCGGCGCTTCGGGGACCTCGATCATCGAGGTCCCCCGGCGGAAGACGCAGCCGGGCACGTCGTGCGGTTCGCCGCGCTGCGCCAGGCGGGTGAGGAGCACCGGCCACGAGTCGTCGGCTTCGCCCCGCAGGACCAGGTCGAACTCGGGAAACTGCTCGAGGAGGGCAGCGCCCATCGGCCCGTCGGTCCCGGTACCGCCCGCGACGAAGACCGCGTCTTCGCCACGGGCGCGCAGGGCTCTGGCGACCGCCGCGGCCGGCATCTTCTGCGAGTCGAAGCCAATCGAGAAGCCGATGACATCGAACCGCCGCTGCGGTATGGCGGCCAGGATGTCCCGGACGCACCGCTCGGCCTCACCGATCGAGAAAAGGAACTTGTCAACGAGATCGCCCCAGCGATCCGAGAATATCCGGTCGCGCACCTCGAAATCGACCCGGATCGATTCCGTCAGCTGCTCGGCGTGATCGACCGGGTCGAGGCCGAAATAGCCCGGGCTGAAACAGCCGGGCGAACCGATGCCATGGATCATGGCATCGTGAAAGGACGGTGGCTGGAAAAGCGCCCCGTGCAGGACCTCCGCCTCGTGGCCGAGATCCCTGGCCTGGCCGGCCAGCAACTCGATCGCGAGGTTGGCCATCTGCGGCTCGCTCAGCGGTGGTGCGATCAGGAGAATAGACAGTCTGTCCATGGCATCGCTTATGCTCTCGGATTCTCCGGTGGCGGGGGAATGGGCTAGAGGTCCGCGAGGATCCTGGCGTCCAGGATCTCGAGGCCGTCCGGGCTGTTGCGTGACTCGATTTCCAGCGTGTCGCCCTGGAACATGTAGCGCGTCAGGCGCCGGGTCGCGCCGTCCTCGTGGCTGGCCGTGATCTCTTCGCCGTCATTGGCCGCCCGCTTGAGCAGTGCAAGCTGGCGCGCTTGCGTGAGGCGAAGCGCGGACAGGCGCACGGCAACCGCGCACTCGGCATATCCGCTGAATATCGCGAGGCGGCGGGACGATGCCTCCGGCGTGCCCTCGGTGAAATAGGCCCGGCCGCTCGTCCCGTTGGTGTTGGTGTTGGTGTTGGCATTCGCGTTCGCGTTCGCACCGGCGTTCGCGTTGGCACCGGCGTTCGCGTTCGCACCGGCGTTCGCATTGGCTCCGACGTTCGCGTTGGCAACGGCGAAGACGAACACCAGAACCGCGGGAAAGTCCGGCTCCGTGCCATCCGAACGGGGCATGAACGAACTGATAGAGCGGATGGTCGCCACCCGCACCTCAGGGTCGAGACCGGCCATCAAAGCCCCCAGCGAGCTAGGCTCTGCTCCGATCGGAATGGCGATATCGATTTTCTTTTCGAGCAGCACCGCCGCCGGATCGGCGGTGAAACGGGCGGCCAGTTCCGGGTCGGCGTCGAGTTCACGGCAGAATTGGGAGATTTCGGACAGGGCAGTTGCCTGGACGTCCGCGGTCATTGGGGGGTTACCTCCTGGTGAGACAGATAAGGACGAGACACTGTGCTTGATTTCAAGTTCGGGTTCTTCAATGGACCCCACTTTGGTTGCGGCAGTCGCTGGCATCTGTGGCCGGGAAATCCGTGGTCGGGCGGCGGCGCCTTAGGCTAGCTGGGTGCGCGAAAGGCCGGACGGGATGCGAAGGCGGGCGGCCTGCGCGGGCCTGGCCGTTGCCTTGACGGTGGGCTGGACGGCGTCGGCCTGCGGTGGCCCGGGCCAGCTGCCCGACACCAGGCCCTCCTGCGCGGCGCCGCTGCGGCCCGGCGGGTCTTCTCCCCTGCTGCGCCAGTCCTGGATCATCTCGGCCGGCGCTCTGGTGCAGTTGCAGCAGGCTGGCCTGCCCGCCAGGCTCTTTCAGAACTTCGACCGCCCCGGCACGCTGGTGCTGGTGTCGCACGGCAGGCCCGACTCGCTCGTCCGCCGCGCCAGCCCCACGCTCTACTTCACCAGCGAGGCCACGATGGCCAGCGCCCTGCGTGGCGGCCGGGTCGCCCGGTCCGTCAGGTACCTGCTGCTCGACCTGGAGCGCTGGCCGCTGACCCCCGGCAGCGAGCAGCGCAACCCGATCGGTGCGCTGAGGTCGGCCGTTTCGGTCGCCCACGCGCACGGCAAGTGCCTCGTCTTCGCACCCGCGATCGACCTGGTCGGCGTCCAGCATCCCGGCACGGGAGGACCGGCCCTGTACTCGCTGTTCGACAGCTCGATAGCCGGGCCGGGAGCAGCTCTGGCCGATGTGTTCGTGGTCCAGTCGCAGCACAGCGAGGGCACCAGCTATGCGAACAGCCTGGCGCCGCAAGCCATCGGGGCGGCGCGGGCGGCCCACCGGGTGCCGGTGCTGGCCGGCCTGAGCACCAGTCCGAACGGGCATCACGTCAGCCCCGCCGACCTGCTCGCCGTGTACCGCGCCAGCGTGCACGGCGGGGGCGCCGGCTTCTGGCTCAACATCCCGCAGAGCGACGCCGAGTGCTCCCGCTGCGGCCTCCCCCAGCCCCAGGTGGCGGTCGCCTTCCTGGAGGCGGCCGCCGGGAACACCGCTGGGTGAGCCGGGCCCATGGATATCACTGCTCATGGAAGGTCCCCAGACAGCCCCGGATGGAGTTCGCCGCGGGTTTTCCTTCAAATGTGGGCGGCGACGGAAATGGCGGGTGGGTGGGATCGTTGGCCAGGTTGACATCCCAGAAGTAAATTGCCCGCAGGTGATACTGCTCCGCCACATCACAGGCGGCGGTGAACCACCGGGCCTGCACGGTCTCGTCGAACTTACCGCCGACCCCCCACAGCGACGGGTGGTAATAGGCGCCATCGGTCGCCCGGATGCCGACCTCATCGAGCGCGGTCCGGTAAAGGACCGGCGCGGAGATCCCGCGGAACAGCCGGTCCCATCCGGCGACCAGCTGGCTCACCGAGGCGGTGGGCGGGAGAAATATCTCCGGGTAGGCATCCACGCCGTAGTCGCTGAGCTTCAGCAGGCGCTGCCCGCCATAGGCCGGGAAGTAGTTCCGCTGCTCGGAAGCGTAGGAAACAATCCCGTGGTAGACCGTGCCGACCGACCGCAGGAAGGACGGCCACTGGCTGCTCGAGTTGAGAAACTCGAGCTCGGAGCCGGTGATGAACTCCCTGACGTGCAGGCTCTGGGCGATCTGCAGGTACGGCAGCTCGGCCCGGTAGTAGCTGGCGAACCACTGCGCCTGGTTCTGCGGCGCGAGGAAGCCTTCCCAGTTCTGCGGGTTGATGATTCCCCGCGTACCCAGGTGCGCCGCCGCCACCTCGATGAGCGGGCGGTACTCGACAGTGAGGTGCTCCTTGTAAGCCATCTGCGTCAGCATCTGCACGTTCGCCGGCGTCAGCGTGCCTCCCTCGGACACCACCGCGTTGGAGTGGATGTCCGGCTCGAAGAAGTTCCAGGCGATCCCCACGCTGGACGCGCCGAGGGTGTTCTTGATGTAGCTGAGCGCCCGCTGGCCATTCCGGCGTACGTACGAGGCCGGGTAGTTGCCCCTGGAGTACAGGTCGGCGCCGAGGATCGGGGGCTGCGACGGTGCGTGCCCGGGATCCGCCGGGTGGGAGTGCGCGCCGCTGACGCTGCCCGGTATGAGCGGGTGCACCGAGCACGCGGAAGTCAGGCCTGCCAGCAGCACGGCAACGCCGGCTTGCCATCGGTAGCGCTTCATCGCACTCTCCAGACCGTCACTGTTTCCTTGAACCCACGGAAAGTCACCAGCTTCACCGAGTTCCTGAGGAGTGCATAAAGGACCGGATCGCCGGTTGGGTTGCCCTGGAGAAAGGTGACGTAGGTAATGACGTACGTAGCCGCATACCGGCAGACCGGCGCACGGTAAACCGAACACCAGCGCTGGTTCAGCTCATCGCCGATCTGTTCCGGGGCGACGACGACGTCGCTGCTTGGAATATTGGTCATCGCATACTGCCTGACCTGGGCCAGCACATTGTCGTCGCGGCTGGCGACACGCAGGTAGAACGAGCCGAGGCCGGCCAGCACCACGACCACCGCGGCGGCCGCCGCGGCCCTGGACAGCTGGGGCCGGCTGGCCACGATAGCAGGCAGCTCGGTCCACAGAAAGCAGTACAGCGGTACCAGCAGCAGCGCGAAATACTGCTGGTACCGCAGCTCGCTTGCCCCGAACACCACGATGGCGGCCGCGGTCCAGCTGAACAGCAGCGCATTGCGCCGGAGCGGTGCCACGCTCCGGGTCCTGACGCACTGGACGACCCTCCTCACGACCAGCGCGAACCCGGCCAGCGCGGCCAGGAAGCTGGGCAGGAACACCGCGTACTGGTGAGCCAGCAGGTAGACGAACGACAACGGCGAGGTGAGCGTGCCACCGCTGTGGCGCAGGTCCACGACCCGTTCCAGCTGCAGCAGTGTGTCGTCCAGGAACCAGAGGTGCGGTCCGACATCGAACAGCGGCGTCATGATGCCGAAGTACAGTGCCACGACGAGCAGAGCGGCACCGGTCAGGAGCAGGTGGTTGCGGTGCTCGCGCCTGATGATCAGCCAGTGGAGCAGGACCGTGGGCAGCAGGTAGGTGCCGGTCTGCTTGAACACGATGGCACAGCCGACCGCCGCTCCGGCGACGAGGAACCGCAGCCTGGTGGGCCGCTCCAGGGCGCGCTGGTACAGCAGCAAGGCACCCACCACGAGCACGAAAAGCGTGTTCTCGATGTAGGAGACCCGCTGGATGAACAGCAGCCACCCGTCAAAGGCCACGAATGCCAGCGCTATCAGGGCGGTCCGCTGCCCATGCAGCTTCCACAACAGCCGGAAGAGCAGGGCCAGCATGATCAGGGCCATCAGCACGCCGAGCAGCCGCGCCTGCGGCACGCCCGCGCCGGCCAGCTTGAACCATCCGGCCAGCAGCAGGAAGTAGAACGGCGGATGGAACAGGAAGGGAGTCCACGACAGGCCGTACTGCAGGTGCTCGTTCAGCGTGCCGAAGGTCGCGACGTTGTTCGCGATCGAGGTGTAGACAGGCTCGTCGGACTGCCAGCCGGGCTTTCCGGCGAGATCCCAGAGCCTCAGCGCAGCCGCGACCGCCAGGATGGCACCCGGGGCGGCCAGCTCCCAGCGGCGGCTGGCCGCCTTCCGGTGGCTGGCGGGCCCCTGATGCCGGGATCCCGGATGCGGCTGCGGTGCGGTGAGGCTCTGTCTCATCGGCGCGTCCATGCCTCCTGCGCCCGGCCCACCAGCGGCGCCGCTTTCTGCCCGCTGATGAGTCCCCGGATCAGGCCGGCCACGAACAGCGAGCCGAGAATCCCGGTCACCAAGGGGTAGGCGAGCGACTCCAGACTGCGCGATCTTGCGTATTCCCACCCGCCGGACAATACGAGCGCCACGGCGGCCAGAGCCAGTGCCAGTGCCCCCCCGCTTTCGACGGTCAGCAGCGCCGCGAGCGGCGGCAAGCTGGCGCCGGTCATGGTGAGAGTCACCGCCTGAACCCGCCGCTTGCGAGACAGCGGGCAGTCCGGGTGAGCCTTGATCAGCATCGAGCAGCCGTGGCTGGCCCGCAGGTACTCCCTGGAGAGCGGGATCAGGCCGCGCCGGTGGTGGTGCAGCCCGTTCAGCTCGCTGCTGACCAGGATCTGATGCCCGGAACGCGCCACCCGCCAGAACCACTCGTAGTCTTCATAGCCAAACAACCAATTGACATCCAGCGGGCAGGACTCATAGAGCTGCCGCGTGCACACCACGTTGGAGGTGACCGGCGGCTTTTTGCGATGCAGACCGAAATCATCGGCCGTGACCAGATACGACTCGTCATTCCGTGGAGTTTTCGCACCCAGCCGGTTGTTGTCCACATAACGTCCCCAGAAGCTGGAGTGTATGGATTTCATACCACCCGTCACACACTCCACCCGGTGCTCGGCCATCAGCCGTGTGCTGCGGCTGAGCCAGTCCGGTGGCATGACGATGTCGCTGTCCGACAGGGCGATCAGCTCACCGCGTGATTTACAGATACCCGCGTGCCTTTTCACGTTCGGATCGCGCCCGGGCGGAGATGCTTCCTCCATGGTGATAAGCCTCGGGTCGTCGATACCGCTCAGCGCGGCCCAGGTCGAATCGCCAAGATCGCCGACGAGTATTAATTCCTCCAGATTGTCATAGTCTTGCCCCAGCAGCGACTCCACGGTCGCCCGGATCGTCCGCTCATTTCTTTTGCATGGCACGATCACACTCACTGAGGGGGACAATTATTCTTCCCTTTCTGTTCCTTATTCGCCGGAACGAAAGTCCAGAAATTGCCAATCATGTAGTTGACCGCCGTAAAGATCGCTGTCGTCGCGACGTTCGCTACCAGGTAATTAACGTGCACCAGTATCAGGGCAGCGTAAATTAGCAGGTTGAAAACAGTGGTGATGATCTTCTGCGCGTTGAACTTGTACCAGGCGAGCCAGAAGCGGACTTCGGAGTCCCGCCAGGTCCAGTAGTAATTCAGCAGAAAACTCACCTGTACCGAGATGAATCCCTGCACCAGATACGAAGCATCACTGCCGACATGCCAGGCCTGAACGAGGAGGGCCTGGATTGCCAGCCCGAGCACGAAGACGAAGCCGCCAACCGCACTGAACGAGACGAACCTCGCCCCATGCTTGCTGAGCAGCCGGCGCATCCCGGCTCGCGACAACAGCGAGACCTCGGCACGGTGCCGTCCGGGCTGCGGGGGCCCGCGGCCGACAGCCGTCGGCGGAAGGACCGGGCGGACGTTACCCTCGGTGACACGCCATGGCATGCTGGCATGTGGTCGCACATAAGGACGTTCAGCCTGGTCAGCGTGGTGGTCCATCGGTTACCTAACCTTTGGGTCTCCCCCGCGCGTCACAATCATACGGATCAGCCCGCCGCAGGCAATGAAAAAACACGTGAATTTAACACATACCTCGGGTTACCAAGGAAAACATCCCACTATCGTGCCGTTCGGCCGATACGGGTGATTCATGCCCGGCTGGGCGAACCCGGGCGCCGACCCGCCCGGCCGGTGGCGCATGGGCAGGCCGGCCATTACGGATAGTGAACAACATGCGGCGGCGCGGCCGGTCTGGTTACGATGTCACCCACGGCCACAGAGTAAAAGGAGGGACCATGCGCGGTATTTACCGCTGTACCGATGGCCACCTTTTTCAGCGCAGTGTCAAGGCAATGCTCTTCGAGGCCAACCTTGGACCCGGACGGCATGTGACCAAATGCCCGGTGGACGGAAAACGGGTCGTCATAACCCGGGTCCGGAGAAAGGATCTGACCCCGGCCCAGATTGCCGAGGCCGAGGCCCGGCTAGCCTAGCTGGCGGTGGGCTGACCCAGTGCGGTCCGGCCTGATGTCGCGGCGGCCACCCCGAGCAAGGCGGCGGCCAGTGGCGGCACCACGAGCCGGGCACGCAGGATGGTCATGTCCTCCAGTTCATCACACCGAGGTCAACCCTCAGCCGGTCAGTGACCAGGTCTTCCCGTTCCACTTCTCCAGCACTGGGTTGGTGCCGCCGGAGGAGGTGTTGGACACGCCGGCCGCCCAGCAGTCGGTGGACGCCGGGCAGGCGATGCCCCCCAGGGTGGCGAAGACCGACCCGCTGATGGCCGGTGTCGTCTGCAGCGTCCACTTCGAGCCGTTCCATCTCTCGGCGAGCGGGGGGTTGGTGCCCGACTTGTTGTAGTTGCCACCGATTTCACAGGCCGAGGCGCCGGTGCAGGCCACCGCGTTGAGCTCGGACGTGCTCGCGCCGCTGGGCGAAGCGGGTGTGGTGGCCGCCCACTTCGTGCCGTTCCAGTGCTGGCCGAGCGCGAACAGGTTGTTGCCGATGCCGACGGCCAGGCAGGACGACGAGCCGGGGCAGGCGTCACCGATGAGCTCGCCACTGCTGGTGCTCGGCGTGCTGACGACGGACCACTTCGAGCCGTTCCACTTCTCGGTGAGCGACCCGCTGTCCGAACTGGGGAACCAGTACCCCACCGCCCAGCACTCGCTGGCCGAGCCGCAGGCCACGCCGCTCAGCACGTCGGGCTTGGCGGTGTTGGGACTGGGGCTGGACACGATCGACCACTTGGAGCCGTTCCACCGCTCGATCAGGGTGGCGAAGCTGGACGTGCCGCTGGAGGAGCCGGCGGCCCAGCAGTTCGTGGAGCTGGTGCAGGTGATGGCGCCCAGGAAGGTCGTGCTGAAGCCCGACGGCGACGGGGCACTGACCAGCGACCACTTGGTCCCGTTCCACTTCTCGGCCGCGACCAGCGTGGTCCGGCTCGAGCTGACGAAGTAGCTGCCGACCGCGAGGCAGCTCTTCGCCGAGGTGCAGGCCACACCGTACAGCCGGGTGCCGTCGGACCCGGACGGGTCCGGGCTGGACACGACCGACCACTTCGCCCCGTTCCACTTTTCCGCCAGGCTGCCGCCACCACCCGACTGCGTCGGCGCGCGATAGCCAACGGCCACACAATTGGCCGTGCTGGCGCAGGCAACCGAGTCAAGACCCCCGGCAACCGACGCGTTTACCTGAGCTGCTGCGGAAACGCCGGTTTCGCTCGTCACGAACAGGCCGAGCAGCACGCCCGCCATCGCGATCCCCAGTAATCCGCCGGTCGCGCTCATCGCTGTTCGTTCGGACCGGAAACGGTCGGACAAATGAAAGATTTTCCCCATAGTTAACATCCGCCCCCTTGAGCCCATAGCTGGACTTACACGGATAACTGTCGCACACCGGGCAAGCCTTCCGCGAGGCCCGCTCTAGCGCCGGAGGCCGGGGTCGCCGCCTGAGAGACCGGATGGGATAGAAGGGTTACGGCACTGACGGCCAGCGGATGGCGACGACGGTGGTGTCCGACAGGGCCTGCCAGGAGTGACCGGTACCCGGTGGCCAGACGACGTAATCGCCCTGCCTGGCCAGGGTGATGCTGGTCTCCGCCAGGTCCACCCGGAACTCACCCGCTATCAGCAGGACCACAGTGGCCCGCTGGTCACCCGGTGCCCATTCGGCACGCTTTTCACCGGCCGGGTGGCTGGCCCATTTAACTTCCAGGTCTTTGCTGTGCCTGACGCCGTTGGCTGGGTCGATGAAATGCCCCAGAAACCAGCTCCGGTTCGCCTGCCCATCGTCGGCCGCGTTCCCGCTGTACCAGGTCGCATCAACCACCGCGTCTCCCCCTGTCCCAGCGCCTAAGACTAGTTCAGCGAGCAGGGGGCAACGACGGATAGCCACTGCACCCGCGGACGGCCCCGCGGGACTCAGCCCGGCCGGGCCGGTCCCGCGGGGCAGCCGTGCGCGGCTGCAGTGGTAGCCAAGCAGATCGGGTCTAGCTGGTCGTCACCGTGGGGAAGGCGACTGGGCTGCGGTTGCCGTTGTGGTCCACGGCACGCACACCGAACTGCACGTTGTCCTTGGCAATGTTGAGTGTGACGGAGGTGACGTTGCCGACGTTGATCGCGTTTGTCCAGGTCGCGGCCGTGGTGTCCCTGGTGACCACTTCATACCCGGTCAGATTGGTCTCCGGGTTGGCGTTCCAGGTGAGCGTCGTGGTGTTGATGCCGGAGAAGGTGGGCGGCGGGGAGACGTGGATCAGCAGGTTCTTGGGCGTGGCGGGCGAGGTGGCCAGCGCCCATAGCGCGGCCCCGCTCACCTTGGCTACCCGGGCGGTGTAGTTGAAGTCCACGAACTCGACCAGGTCACCGAACTGCACGCCGCCGACCACTTCCACGTTCCGGTGCTCGTGGTTGAAGTTCTCCCGCGGCTCGGTGAACCTGGCCGCCGCATAGCCCTGGCCCTGGAAGGACACATGGTCGCTGGCGCGCAGGTACCGGTCACGGCGCCAGATCATCTCGACGTTCATGCCCGTCAGCCAGAACGGGGCCACCTCTCCCACGTACCGGCCGAGCTGCCGGGACAGGCCGTCGTTCTCGCCGCCAACCGACTGCATGAGCGAGATCTCTTCGGACGTCACGTCGGTCGGGATGCCCTCGAGGAACATCCGCAGGCTGAACGGGTTGGGCGGAGCGCCGTCGAAGGACTGGCTGGCCCCGACGATGTCGTTGCTGAACATGCCCTGTACGTCGTTCCCGGCACTGGCCATCTGCTGCGCCATGAAGGTCGAGCCGAACAGCCCTTCCTCCTCGCCGGAGACGGCGGCGAACACGATCGTGCCGGGGAACTGCCGGGTGGCGAACAGCCGGGCCAGCTCCATCATGACCGCGACGCCGGAGGCGTCGTCGTCGGCACCGGGCGCGTCGCTGGTGTTGTCCAGGATGTCCGTGCACCGGGAGTCCAGGTGCCCGGTGATCACGTAGAACCGCTGCGGGGACGCGGTCCCCTGCAGCGTGGAGATGATGTTGGTGATCGTGACCGGCGTGGGGATCGTGGACGTGACCGGCTGCACGAACGACTGCTGCTGCACGGTCATGTTGCCGTTTGAGGTGGCAGCGATGGCCTGCATCTGCTGGGTCACCCAGGTCGTGGCCGCGCCGATGCCTCGGCTCGGGTCGGTCTGGCTAGACAGCGTGTGCCTGGTGCCGAAGCTGGCGAGCTTCTCGATCGTAGCCTGGATGCGGTTGGGGTCTATGTCTCTCAGTAGCCTCAGAAGGTCGTCGTCGGGCCTCAGCCAGGACTGGCCCCGATGCTGGCCGGTCGTCGCAGCGTCGGCCGGCATGGCTTGCGAGATGAGGGGAACAGCGACAGCGGTGACGGCCGTAGCTGACAGGAACGCGCGGCGGCTGGGGCTTTTTGAGCCCGGAGCATTCTTACCATCCATGTCAAGAATCAAGGACGGATCCGGGCAAATGTCAACCCTTCACCATACTTCAGGCTTGATCATCAACACACTTGATCAGCACCAGGATTGATTATCAAGCCGCGCACACGCCTGCACGCATGGGGACCGCACGCACCGTGAGACAAAACGATAACACGCTCACGGTGCGTCACTGCTGGTTTGTCTTCTCCTGGTAGTCCATCAGATCGCCCGCCGTGCCCGCCGTGCCCGCGTTGCCGAGCGTCAAGCTCATCGAGATCCTCGCTCCAGGTGCACACTGCCGCCGGGCCGTTGCGGCGCCGCCGGGCGCTGCGCCCAGGCTGGTGTCCAGGTGCCGGCGGCGGGCTGGCTGCGC
Organism: Streptosporangiaceae bacterium; assembly: GCA_036495485.1. Taxonomy (GTDB): domain Bacteria; phylum Actinomycetota; class Actinomycetes; order Streptosporangiales; family Streptosporangiaceae; genus PALSA-505. Next base: position 66,369 of record DASXMU010000272.1, on the reverse strand, counting down.
GCCAGGGAGCCGAGGTAGCCGCGCAGCGTGGCGAGCGTCGGGTGTGGGTTGTCGCCGCGCCAGATCATCGAATGCGGGTAGACCGGCACCGGGCCGCGCACGGGAATGCGCCGCAGGTCGTACTCCGCCGGCCAGAGCAGCCGGGTCTGGTCGCCGACGAAGGTCGCCAGCTCCGGGGTGCTGGCGATCGTGTCCAGCAGGGGCTCGATCCCGAAGTTGGGGCCGGCCGGGTCGATGCTGAGCCCGAACGCGGCGGCGAGTTCGCTGTAGTAGGCGGCCCACTCGGTGCCGGCGGCGATGCCGGGTATCCAGATCTTGTGCCCGGCCAGCTCGGCCGGGGTGACCGACTGGGCGGCGGCGAACTGGTGCGCCGGGCCGGTGAGCAGCTGAACGGGCTCGTCGAGGACCCTGACCGCCCTGATGCCGTCGGGAAGCTGCCGGGCCGGCATGGTGAGCGCGCGGAATGACACGTCGATCGCGCCTGACCGCAACGCCGCGATCGCCGCGTCGGCGTCGAAGAGGGTGACCACGTCGAGTTTGGCCTGGGGGTGCGCGCGGTGGAAGTCACGCAGGAGAGCCGCGGGGGCGAGCCGGCGGCTGATCACGTCGACGCGCAGCGCGCGGCGGCCCGGGCGCACGGAGGCGGCGGCCCGCTGTTCGGCTCGCAGGAGCTCGCGGGCATGCGGCAGGAACGCCTGGCCGTCGACGGTTAGCTGGGCTCCCCGTGCGGTGCGGGCGAACAGCCGCACGCCGAGGTCTTTTTCCAGCGCGGCGACGCGCTTGGAGACGGCCTGCTGGGTGATCGACAGATCAACGGCGGCCTCCTGGAACTGGCCGGCGTCCGCGACGGCGACGAACGTGCGCACCGCATGGAGGTCCACGCCGACTGACCCTAGACCTAGCCCCACAACGCGGCGTTGTGACTCGCCGACGGGCCGGTTGTTGGATTCGCTCCGCTGCGACCGCTTTCATCTCACTAGCCGGGTGCGGGTGATGAGGAGGTGCGCGCGGACATGGCAGCGAGGCGGTCGCTAGGGCGGCAGTTCGGGTGGCTCTGGGCGTCGTTCGCGGTCAGCGCGGTCGGCAGCACGCTCGCGCTCAACGCGTTTCCGCTGATCGCGATCCTCGTCCTGCATACCGGGCCGGCCGGGGTGTCGGCGCTGGCCGCCGCGGGACTGGCCGTGGGGGCGGCGGTCGCGATACCGCTCGGGCCGTGGGTAGAGTTCCGCCGCAAGCGGCCGGTGATGGTCGCCATGGACCTGACCCGGTTCGCGGCGCTGGCGAGCATCCCGGTCGCGTTCGCCCTCGGCCACCTCAGCTACGTCCAGCTCCTGGTCGTGTCCGTCATCGTCGCCGCGGCCAGCATCGCCTTCAGGTCGGCCAGCGGCGCCTGCCTGAAGTCGCTGGTGCGGCCGGAGGATCTTCTGCTCGCGAACGGGCGGTTCGAGGCCACGACCTGGACCGCCACCGCGCTCGGGCCGCCGCTCGGCGGGGCCGCGATCGGTGCGCTCGGCCCGCTGACGACCGTGCTGGCCGACGCGGTCAGCTACCTGCTCTCGGCCCTGGGGATCGGCGCGATCGGCGGGAAGGAACCCCGCCCCGTGCGCACCGAGGCCGCCCGGCTGCGGGCGGCCGACCTGCCCGATGGGTGGCGCTACGTCCTGGCCCACCCGGGGCTGCGCTTGCTGCTGGTCAACACGAGCCTGGTCAACGCCCTGATCCTGGCGGTCGTACCGGCCCTGTCGGTGCTCATGCTGGGCCGCCTGGGGTTCGCCCCCTGGCAGTTCGGCCTGGCCTTCGGTGCCCCCTGCGCCGGCGGCCTGATCGGCTCCCGGCTGTCCGGCCGGCTGGTCGCGCGGTTCGGCCAGCACAGGGTCCTGTACAGCACCGGAGTGCTGCGCGCGTGCTGGCCCATCGGGCTGGCCTTCATCGGCCCGGGCATCGCCGGGCTGGTGCTGGTCATCGTCGTCGAACTCGGTCTTATCACCTGCGCGAGCGTGTTCAACCCGGTGCTCGCCACCTACCGGCTGGAGCAGACCGCGACCGACCGGGTCGCCCGCACCCTGTCCGCCTGGTCGGTCACCACCAGCATGAGCACGGCAGTGCTGACCGCCCTGTGGGGCCTGCTGGCCAGCCTCACCAGCCCGCGCACCGCGATCGCGATCGCCGGTCTCCTGCTGCTGGTGACGCCGGTCCTGCTCCCCCGCCGCGCGCACACGCCGCAGCGCGAGCCGGAGCTGGCCCGGACCTGACCGTCCGGGGCTAGCCGATGGGGCAGCCGGGCTTGGCCTTGGCCTGGCCCGAGTTGGGGCTGACCATCACGCAGGACTCGTTCACCGCCTGGAAGGCGCTGGCGGGAATCTGGTTGAGCGGCGAGACCAGGGCGGAACCCTGGTGCCCGCCGGGGCGGCGCCGGACACGGCGGGGAGGGCGGCCCCGCAGACGGCCACCACTGCCAGCGGCGCGGCGGCCATCGCCAGCCGGGGAAGACCAATGCAGGACAACGCGAACCGCCGTAAGAATTTCACCCTCGCCATCCTGCCACGGCCCGCCGCCCCGCTTCGCGGTCATTTACCAGAGGGTGGCCGGCCGGGTGGCACCGGCCGGCCACTCTCTTCCCAGGCTGTCAGCTCGTGTTGACCGCGGTGTCGTCGATGACGAACGACGTCTGCAGTTCGAAGTCCTCCTTACCGGTGAACTTCAGCGTGATCTTCTGCCCGGCGTAGTTGCTCAGCGAGAAGCTGTGCTGGGCGTATCCGGTGTTGTGGTCGAGGTTGGAGTAGGTGTGCAGGGTGGTCAGGACCGTGCCGGAACTGTTGAGCACCTGCACCTTCAGCGTGTCGAACGCGGTGGTCGTGCTGGTTTCGGCCGTGTTGATGTGCAGCCAGTAGCTGAACTTGTAGGTGCTGCACCCACTCGGCAGCGTGAGCGTCTGGGAGAGGTTGTCGGTGGTGGTGGTGCCCCAGCCGTCGAGCCAGGCGTCCCACGTTCCGCCGTGTGGCGGCTCCAGGGAGCTGTCGCTGATCACCGAGAGAGGCGTGTGGGTCGAGGTGACCGTCCAGGGTGAGGGACTGGAACTGCCGTTCTCGAACCCGGGGTTGCCGAGCAACTGCGCTGGCGTGCAACTGCCGCCGGTGGGCGTGGCCGTGGCCTCGTTGCTCTGCGCCCCCTCGCCGATCGCATTCACGGCGGTGACCTTGTAGAAGTAGGGCTGGCCACTGGTGAGGCCGGTGTCGGTGCAGGTGAGGACGGCGCCGAGGCCGCTGCAGCCACCGTTGGTCAGCAGCTTCTCACTGCCGCTCGTCAGCCCCCGGTACACCTTGTAGGAGGTGATGTTGACGCCCCCATTGGTGGCCGGGGCCTGCCAGTTCAGGGTGACCTGACCATTACCCGCGGTCGCGGTCAGGTTTTGTGGCGGGCCTGGCGGCGCCCCCTGGACGGGCGTGGCGGTGATGGTGACGCTGGAGCTGGCTGTGTGGGCTGGTGAGGCACTGTCGGTGACGGTCAGGGTCGCCATGTAGGTCGCGGCGGTGGTGTAGCTGTGGCTGGGATTCTGGGCCGTGCTCAAGACGGATCCATCGCCGAAGTTCCAGCTATAGGAGTAGGGCGGGGTCCCGCCTGTGGCGGTCCCGGTGAAGGCGACGTTCACCGGGATCTGGCCGGACGTCGGTACGGCGCCGGCGGTGGCCTGCAGCGGGTTGCCGACGGCGTTGACGTTGGTGGTGACGCTCGCCGTGGCCGTGTGGGCTGGTGAGGCACTGTCGGTGACGGTCAGGGTCGCGGTGAATGTCCCGGCGCTGGTGTAGGTGTGGACGGGATTCTGGGCCGTGCTCGTCGACCCGTCGCCGAAGTTCCAGCTATAGGAGTACGGAGCCGTGCCGCCGGTGGCCGAGCCGCTGAACGACACGTTGAGCGGCGCGTTGCCCGTCGTCGGCGTGCCGGTGGCCATGGCCGACAGCGGGGTGGAGCCCTGGACCCAGAAGTCCTCCAGAGGGTCGGCGAGCGCCGACTGATCGGCGGTCGTCATGGGGAACGTTGACAGGGCCAGGTCGTCATTGGGGTTGATGATGCCCGAGTGGACGTTCTCCATGACGCGTTCCATCGCGGCAAGCACGTTGCTCGTCGTGTAGGCGACATGCGAGATGTAGTGCTGCTTCACAAACGTCGGCGATCCCACGACCACCAGCGGCACGCGGAAGGTGTTGCTGACGTGGTCGGGACCGTTGTTGCCGTTCTGGGTGTCGTCCTCCGAGATCACGATGAGCGTGTTGTCCTTGGTGGCCGGGTTGCTCATGATCGAGTTGACGATCGTGTTCGTCTCGGAGTCGTTGGTCGGGATGTCCTGGAAACTACCGGGATGGTCGTTGAACAGCTCGACGTAGGAGTAGGCCGGCAGCCCGTTCGTGGAGACGAAGTTCGTGAAGGCGCTCCCGACGGTCGTGTCGGGGATGCTCTGACCTTGGCAGGTGAACTCGTTGTAGTGGAGTTCCTCCGGGATGGTCGTGCCGGGGCGATCCACCGGCAGCACCTCGAGTTTGTTCGTCGCGGGGTTGCGCCAGTACCCGCTGCCGGAGTTGAGCATCCAGTAGAAGTCCCCGTTCAGGACCATGGTGTAGGGGCTGGTGCCGCTACCCGTGCCGGTCTGAGCGGTGCATGGGTTGGTGCCCTCCCCGGATGGGCCCGAGTCACCGCCCAGCAAGCGGTCGAACTCGGTGCCGGTGGCGGTCGGATAGGACTGCTGCTGCGAACTGGACGATGACTGGGCGGAGAACAGCCACCAGTGGTTGGGGCCGCTCGGCGGCTGCGTGCCCGTGCTGTAGGCATCCCCCAGCCCATAGGTCTTGGCCAGTGTGTGCAGGTCAGGCACCTGACTGATGTGGTTCGTGCTCTCCACCTGGCCGTTGCAGTCCGCCGCGATCGTGGTCTTGCAGTCGCCGAGGTAGTCGTCGAACGTGTGGTTCTCCCGCATGATGATCACGAAATGCTTGAACGGCGGGAAGAAGGGGGCCAGCGGGTTAGTCTTGGCGGTCGGCTGCCACACCGTCTCACGCTGCTTGGCGCACGGTCCCGCCTTGTCGCCACCTACCGGGCCGAATCGCTGGCTGCCCCCAACCTGTATCGAGTGGCACGCACTGACCATCTCGGTCGTCTTCCGGTTGGTGACATGGAAGCTCTTCGGCTGCGGGAAGCTCCTGAACTCCACGCCTGGCTTGGCGAACTTGGCGCCCTTGCAGTCGTAGTTGTCAGGCTTGTAGGTCATATGACGGTGACCTAGCGGAACAGAGTTGGCATTCGGGATGGGGTGGTCCTTGTTGGCCCAGTTTATGAGCGTGCACGAGCCGACCCCAGTCGCCGGATGCAGACCGGCCGGATGGGCCGCCCCCACGGCGCCTTTGGCCGGGCTCAGGTAGAACCCGGCCAACGATAGAACGACGACTGCGGCACTGCCCGTTACGCGTGTTTTCCAGCTGATCATCGGTGCTCCTGCGGGAAGAGTCCGGTGTGTGGTGCTTGACGACCACTGTTCTCGTATGGTCCCGGCTGATTGCGGTTGCTACAACCAAGTAGAAGTGACATCTTTGTGCCAATCAGGCGCTAGGTGCCTGTGCCGTCAGCAGAGCAGTGATCGCGACCTGCCGCAGGCCATGACATCGCGGGCCGCTCTCCCCCGCCGCCGGGGGCGCCTGATCTTCTGGTGACACTGGGTGGATGACTGCACCCTGGCGGACTGGCGCGGGACCTGACCGGGCGGAGCGGCGGCTGCTGGGGCGCCGCCAGGACGCCGAGATGCTGCGGCTGGCGGTCCCGGCGCTGGGGGCGCTGGTCGCCGAGCCGCTGTTCCTGCTGGCCGACGCGGCGATCGTGGGCCGGCTGGGCACCGCGCCGCTTGGCAGCCTGGGGGTCGCGAGCCAGGCGCTGACCACCCTGGTCAACATGTCGATCTTCCTGGCCTTCGGTACGACAGCGGCGGTGGCCCGCCAGCTCGGCGCCGGCAACCAGCGGGCGGCGATCCGCTACGGCATCGACGGGCTGTGGCTGGCCGGGGCCATCGGCCTCGCGGTGCTCGCGGTCGGCTGGCCGCTGGCCGGGCGGATCGCCGCCGCGTTCGGCGCCACCCCCGCGGTCACCCACGGCGCGGTCACCTACCTGCGGATCAGCCTGCTCGGCGCGCCGTCCATGCTGGCGGTGCTGGCCGGGACGGGCGTGCTGCGCGGGCTGCAGAACACCATGGCCCCGCTGCTGATCACGGTCACCGCCAGCGTCCTGAACGTCGTGCTGAACGCCACGCTGGTGCTGGGCCTGCACTGGGGCATCGCCGGGTCGGCCTGGGGCACTGTGACCGCACAGACCCTGTCCGCGGCCGCCTACCTGGCCATGGTCGTCCGGGGCGCCCGCCGGGCCGGGGTGCCGGTGCGGCTTGACCCAGCCGGGCTGCGGGCCTCGGCCAGGGCCGGCGCCTCGCTGTTCGTCCGCACGATCGCTCTGCAGGCCGTGCTGGTCGCCGCCACCGCGATGGCGGCCCACCTGGGTGACGTGGCCCTGGCCGCGCACCAGCTCGCCTACCGGCTGTGGAACCTGCTCGCGCTGGCCCTGGACGCGATCGCCATCGCCGGGCAGGCGATCACCGGCCGGTACCTGGGCGCCGGCGACGCGGCTGCGGCGCGGACGGCCACCACGCGGATGATCGCCTGGGGAGCAGGTTACGGGGTCGCGTTCGGCGCGCTGCTGCTGGCCATCCGCCCGGTGCTGCCCGCCCTGTTCGCCGCCAGCCCGCCGGTCCGGCACCTGCTGCTCGCGGTCGTGCTGATCGTCGCGGCGCAGCAGCCCGTGGCCGGGGTGGTGTTCGTGCTCGACGGCGTCCTGATCGGGGCCGGCGACCAGAACTACCTCGCCCTGGCCGGCCTGATCACCATGGCGGTGTTCGGCGTGGCGGCGGCGGTGATGCTGGCCGCGCACACCGGCCTGCCCGGCGTGTGGGCGGCGTACTCGCTGTGGCTGCTCGCCCGGTTCGCCACGCTGACCCTGCGCAGCCGCGGATCCCGCTGGCTGGTCACCGGCGCCACCCGGCGATAATCAGCGATTCCCGCCGGTAATTGACACTGATAAGGTGGGCACATGACGAAAAGCCATTCATTGGATTCACTGACCGCCGAGCACTTCCGCGGAATCGAGGGCACCCGGTTTCAGGCGTCTCACCAGACGGCCGAGGGCAGCCAGTCAGCTTCTGCCGAGATCGAGCTGGTGAATGTCAGCGAGTTTCCCGAGAATGCCGCGGGCACGTTCCGCAAGCCGTTTTCGCTGGTGTTCCATGGCCCGGTAGACAAGGTTTTGCCACAGGGCATTCACCGGCTGGAACATGAACAGCTCGGTGTGCTGGAGGTGTTCATGGTTCCGATTGGACCGGATGAGCCTTCGGCGCCCGGAGAGGCAGCGAAGGCCATGCGCTATGAAGCGGTGTTCGGCTAACCCTCCCACTCCAGCAGCAGGTAAACGCCCTGATCGCCGATTTGGCGGAACCCTAGCCGGTCGTACAGATGCCGGGCGGGGTTGAACCGCTCCACGTAGATCTGGACCGGTTTGGCCGCCGCCCCGGCCTCGGCCAGCAGCCCGGTGAGCAACTGGGTCCCGATGCCCTTGCCGCGGTGCTCGGGCAGCAGGGCGATGTCGATCACCTGCCAGGCCGGTGCGTCGCGGAGCACATACAGTCGGCCGAGCACCTTGCCGCCCGCCACGATCAGGTCGTAGGAGGCGCTGGGAAAGTTCGCGTGATAGTCGGTGCCCTGGGCGGCGAACTGCATGCGCAGGAACGCCTCCTTGGTGGCGGTGTCCCAGGGCACGACGGCGAGTTCCTCCTCGCGCGTGCTCGCGTAGATCTGGTAAAGCACCTCGGCGTCACCGGGCCCGGCGGGGCGCAGGCCCGGTGACAGAGCCGTAGTCATGAGCGGGGGGCCGTGGTCATGAGCGGGGCGGGAAGACGCCCTGCAGGGCGATGCAGAAGTTGAGCGTCAGGTACGGCATCAGGTTGTTGTGCGCCATGCTCCCGCCCGCCTGGGTCAGGGTGCCCACTGCCAGCGGCTGCGGCGCCGCCGCCCCGGCCGGCTGCTTGTAGATCATGCCGGGCGTCGAACGGGCCAGGGCGTTCTGCGGGCTGGGCGAGTCGAGGTTCGCGGGGTGCTCGCTAGCCTGAAGGTTGTGCGTGTGCCCGGGCACTTCCGTTGAGAGCAGCGTCACGGCTGTCTCACCACCGCTCTCACCGATGAAAAACGGGCTGCCCCCGGGCGACTGGCCCCAGTGCATTGCGGCGGCGCCCTGGAGGTTGGGCAGCCCGAAGTTCGACTTGCCATCACCCCCGTAGTTGGTGCCGAGCAGCGAGAACAGTGCCGTGTTCTGCGAGAGCGGCATGAGCTGGCCGTTGCAGAAAGCCCACCCTGTAGGAGCGAAGTTGCACGCGAAGATTCTGATCTCGGCGACAAACGGACTGGACACAGACCCCCCTTAGCTCTGACTCGGAAAGACGCCGAACAACGAGATGATGAACGAGACGCACTGATACGGCTGCATGTTGTCGTGCGGCTGGCCGCCACCCCCGTCTGCCGAGATGCTCTGCGGCGCCAGGGCGGCGGTGGGTGGATCCTGGTTGTAGGCGCTTCCGGCAACGATGATTGCAGGTGAGTTTCCCACCGGATTTCGCTGCGCACCCGTGCTGGCCGTGCACAGGAATGCATGGGAGTGCATCGGGGTCTGGGTGCTGGTCAGCGTCACCGTTTCTGATCCGCCGGACTGTGACAGCACAAAACTGTTGCCCTGGTGAACGGGGAGGCGGCCTTGCAGGTTGGGCAGCGCGAAGGTGCTCTGCCCGTCACCTCCGTAAGTCGTGCCAATCAGGTTGAACAACGTCTCGTACTGATCGATCGGCAGCAGTTGGCCATTGCAGAACATCCAGCCGGCCGGTGCGAAGTTCCCGGCGAACATCCTGATCTCTCCGATATAAGGACTGCTCACTGGAAACTCCTAGTTCTGGCTGGGGAATATGCCCTGCAGGGCAATGCAGAAGTTCAGCACCAGGTACGGCTGCATGTTCTGGTGCGGCTGGCTGCCGCCGGCGTTGGTGACCGTCGCTGGCGTGAGATTCACCGGGGCCGCCAGCGGGGCGTACATGTTGTCCGCCGCCCCCAGGAAGTTCCCGGCCGGGATTGGCGAGTCCCCGTCGGTGGTCGTGCCCATCGCGCTGTGGACGTGCAAGGGCGCCTCGCCGACGGTGAGGACGTGAGCCTGCTCACCGCCGAGGCTGCCCTGCGTAAACCCGTTGCCTATGTGGATCGGCACCCGGCCCTGGAGGTTGGGCAGGCCGAACGTGGTGCGGCCATCGCCCCCATAGGTGGTGCCGAGCAAAGAGAACAACGGCTGGTTCTGGTTGATCGGGAGCAGCTGACCGTTGCACTGCGCCCATCCCCTGGGGGCGAACGAAAACGACATGATCTTTATCTCAGACAGGTAAGGCGTGCTCACGCGTACTCCTTTCCAGTGTCCCTGGGGACCGTGCCATGTGACTCAGGATGGTGGTGCCTGGTGATGCCTGTGCCTGGTGGTGCCTCAGGAGGGGGCCGGGCAGCTCGTGCCGCCGGTGAACCCGCCGCCGCTGCCGCTGGCAATCGCGAGACCGCTCGGTGTGCCGCCGCTGATGTTGTTGCCCTGGACGAAGCTGACGACCGCGCTGGTGTTCTGCGACGTGCCGGTGTACCCGGGGAGCTTGATCGTGGTGTTGAAGAACTGATCCAGCTCGAAGTCCGCGCCGCCCTGGCCCGGCTGAGCGGACCCGGTCATCGAGTTGCCCGAGATGGCGGCGCACACGGTCCCGTTGTCCCCGGTTTCGGCGCCGGCGTCGCCGAGCAAGCCCCAGCTCCCGAACGTCCCGGGGTCGGCGATGGTATTGCCGGTGATGGTCAGGTTCATCGCCGGGTTGCCCTGGCGGTCGAGGAAGCTGATCCCGGCGTCATTGTCGTACTGGAAGAGCTGGTTGTTGGTGATCGCCAGCGTCTCGGTGACCGAGCCCTCGGCGAAGATGCCGATGTCGTTGCCCTGCGAGCCGGAGTTGGCCGACGAGGCCGTGCCGATCGTGTTGCCGTTGACCGTGCCGGACAGCGTCCCGGTGGAGCCGTTCTCGTCGATTGCGATACCGCTGAAGACCGAGTGCTGGATGTTGTTGCTGTTCGCGGTGAGCGTGGTGTGCGAGTTGCCGAACGGGCTGATCACCACGCCACCACCCTCGACCCCAGCGGCGGTGGTGCTCAGGGAGTTGCTGGAGAACGTGACGCTGTTGGTTCCGGTGGAGGCTTCGTCGGTGGAGAACTGGAAGTGATCACCGAAGTTGTTGAGGAACGTCGAGCCGGTGACGCTGACCGTCGCGCTCGTGCTGCCGTCGGCGTCGATGTGCAGCCCGTCGTTGCCGCTGGTGGCATTGTCGCTGCTGAACGTGCTGCCGGTGATGGTCAGGTTCAGGGTTCCGCTGGTATCGCTGATGACCGCGTTGTTGTCCGCGGAGCCGGTGAACGAGGAGTTGGAGATCGTCACGGTGCCGGTCAGGCCGTCGGGCGAACCGGTGCCGTTGGGCGAGAAGTCGATCCCGTCGTCGTTCTCACCGGAGACGCTGGCCTGGGTGCCGTTGCCCGAGACCGTGGTCCCGGCCAGCGTCAGCCCGTTGACCTGGGAGCCGTTGATCCCATCGGCCGCGTTGGTCTCGATCACCATGTCGGTGAAGCTGGGGAAGGACGTCGAGGACAGCGTGATGCCGTTGCCGGCCGACTTCTGGATCGTCCCGCCGGATCCGGCCGAGCCGGTGCCCGACACCGTCAGGCCGCCGCTGGTTCCGGTGCCAGACAGGCTGATCCCCGGGTTGGCCCCGTTGGCGGAGATGCTCTGGAACTGCAGCCCGCCGGAGCCGATCGTGGTGCTCTGGACGGTAAGCGCGGTGGCGGTGGTGGTGGCGATCGTGCTGCCGGTGCCGGTGGCGGTGACCGTGCCGCCGCCGGTCGCCGAGAAGCCGGTGTTCGCGCCGGTGCTGATCGCCAGCTTGCCGCCGAAGCCGATCGTGGCCCCGGTGTTGCCGGTCAGCGCTATGCCCTTGCTGCTGTCGGTGATGCTGCCGCCGATGCTGACGGTGCCGCCGGTGTGGCTGGCGATCGACACCGAGTGCCCGCTGCTGCCGGTGACGGAGGTGCTGGCGAGGCCGAAGTTGCCGTTGCCGCCGCTGATGTGGATTCCGTCGCCGCCTGCCCCGGAGATCGCCACGGCGGTGGTGCCGCCGACGGTCGCGTCATTGACGTTCGAGGCCGCGACGCCGTTCCCGCTCGGGCTGGATACGTTCACGCCTTCCACGTCGGCGTTCTCGGCCAGGTCGATCCCGTCGCCGCCGGAGTTGGTGATCACCGGCGCGGACCCGCCGGCCGGGACCAGGGCAAAGCCGTCAACGGTCAGGCCGAACGGCTGGCCCCACAGGTCCTCGCCGGACTGCATGGTCACGCCGCCGGTGTAGGTCGCGTTGCCCTGGTACAGGAAGATGATGCTGTTCGCCCCGGCCGCGCTGTTCGCGGCGGCCAGGTTGTTGAACGGGGACGAGGCTTCGCCGTTCCCGGCGCTCTTGGAGTTGTCCACGTACCAGACCACCGGGCCGACGCTGATCGTGGCCGTGGCGGTCGCGGACTTCGGGTTCTGCGCGTCGTCGCTGTCGGTGATGGTGTACTGGAAGGTGTCGGTGCCGGAGAAGCCCGCGTTCGGCAGGTAGGTGAAGGTGCCGTTCGCGTTCACCGTGACCGTGCCGTGCGCGGGGGTGGTGTTCCCGGTCACGGTGATCGGGTCACTGGAGTCCGGGTCGCTGTCGCCGTCGAGCAGGCTGCCGCTGACGGTGGCCGCGGGGCTGGCCGGGGTGGTGCCGACGCCGAGCGGGGTGTTGCCGACCGCGTTGTAGCTCTGGTTGACCGCGATGGGTGGCTGGTTGGCCGCGGTCAGGTCGATCGTGCGCTGGGCCGGGCTCGTGCTGGTGGCTCCCACCGAGTCGGTCACCGCGAAGGAAACCGTCCGCGAGGCGGGGGTCGCCGAGCCGTCGCTGGTGGAGAACTGCACCGAGCGCAGCGCGGCCTCGTAGTTGGCGATCGAGTCATTGCCCGACAGGGTCAGCACACCGGTGCTGGAGCTGTAGCTGCCGGTGATCGCGTTCTGGCTGGTGAACGACAGCGTGTCCTGGCCCTGGCTGAAGCCCGAGGTGACCGAGACCGTCGCCCCGCTCATCGTCGCGTCGTCGTCATCGCTGATCGTCAGGGTGCTGGTGATCGAGACCGCCGGATCCTGCGCACGGTAGCCGAGCGGGGTGGTCTCCACGCCGGAGATCACCGGCAGGTCGTTGACACCGGTGATCGTCACCGTGACGGTCGCGCTCGCGGTGGCGAAGCCGTCCGAGATCGTGTAGCCGAAGGAATCGGTCGCGGTCTGGCCCTGGGTCAGGTTCTGGAACTGGCCGTTGGGGTCGTAGTGGATCGTGTCGTCGGAGTTGACCGAGACCGAGCCCTTGGTGCCGGTCGTGTCGACCCCGGTCACGGACAGCGGGTCGCCATCGGGGTCGCTGTCGTTGGCCAGGACGTTGATGTCGGTCGCGGTGTTCTTGTCCGTCGATGCGGTGTCGTCGACCGCGATCGGTGGGCTGTGCGGGCTGACCGCGACGGTCCGCGATTCCACGTTGCTGAGGTTGTTGGCGGCCGACCCGTCGTTGACCTGGAAGCTGATCGTCCGCGACCCGGTCGTCGGCGTCTTGCCGTTGGGGTCGCTATAGGTGACCGATTGCAGCGCAGCCTGGTAGTCAGCCAGCGACGCGGTGCCGGTCAGCGTGAGCACCCCGGTGCTGGAGTCGTAGCTGCCGGTGATTCCGTTCTGGCTGGTGAACGACAGCGTGTCCTCGCTGGCGGCGAGCCCGGAGCTGATCGTTACCGTGGCACCGGCCAGGGTAGCGGCATCCGGGGAGCTGACCGTAAGGCTGGCGGTGACCTGGACCGGCGGCGTGCCCGCCTGGTACTGCAACGGGGTCGTCTCGATGTTGGCCAGGACCGGCGCCTCGTGCGCCACCGGCACGAACACCGGGAACCGCGCACCGGTGCACTTGGTCTGCGTGGCCCGGAAGGACAGGACGCCGGTGGCGTTGTTGCCGCAGAAGAAGGCCGTCGAGGTCGTCGGCGGCAGCGTCAGCGCATGCTTGTTCGGCGGCACAGGGCAGTTGCTCAATGCCGATACCAGGTATACGTAGCCGCCGGGGTGGACACACGCAAAGACCGGCCCCGGCAGTATGGACACGGGTGTCTGGTTTTTAGCGCAGTTCGACAGGCTGGCCGTATAGCTCAGCAGCCCGGTGCTCTTGCGCGCGCACGCGAAGTCCATTTGCACCGGCGTGGCGGAAGGCTTGGCTGCCGTTGCCGTGGCTGCTGCTGTGGTGGATCCTGACGCGGTGGACGCTATGGCGCCCTGGCCAGGTGCCACGGCCGTCATCAGGACGAACATGGAAGCTGCGGTGGCCACGCTTAATGACAGCGACCACAATCTCGCGCAGCGGCTAATACCCCCCATTTGGCGACCTCCTCGGCCGGCTCGCCACAGCCCCCGCAGCCCGCCTATAGGCCCACGAACGCCCCCTGCAAATTCGGCTTGACAGTACACCGGTCTCCGTAGCGACGGCAAGAGCCCGAAGCCCATACCGCAGCGGAAAACATCGAAAGTTAATGAAAAATACTAACCGAATCCCTGCAATATAGGCAGAAAAAGCATAGAGGCTGGTGAGATGGTTGGGGCTGCAGTGATTTGTGATACATGACTAAACTATTGTGAAATTGTGTATTTCACTCGGATTTATCGTCTTTGCTGTTCGGCGACCCGCGGGCCTGCCGTGCGGTCAGGGTGCTCATCGTGTTGTGTGATCTCGGTCACTCTGAAAGTCTGTAGCAGTACTCCACACGAGCTGTGGCGAACGAAGCATCACCACGGTGGTTGGCTGCCGGCCCGGAGGAAGGCAAGCGGCAGACCGCAGCAGCGATACACGGGGGTCTTCTATGTCCCATTACCCGAGACACCCAGCTGGCTACTCGTACCGGACGCTTGGGGTAGCCGATTTCGTCCAGTCACATACCCAAATGAGCTACCCAGCTGAGAGCGAAGTGCACTCCAGCATAGGTATCTGGTCACTCTTGAGCAGTGAAGGACAGGGGTTCTAGCTCAGTCTGAGCCGGAGGGCGCTGGAGATCAGGCAGGTACGGCTCCGTAGAGATGCGTCAGGGAGGGGCTATGCATGCCACGTCGAGCCGAAGTTCAGCAATGTTCTGCAGATTGGCTTACGCGGACGGGGACATGGGCGGACCCGATATGGGGGACCAGAAGCTGGGAAAGATGCTCCTCAGCAGAATCGACGAGGGCAACTTTCACGCACCCATCAGGAAGCTGGCGCCGTACGTACACCTGTACAGCTGGGGAGATACCGGCGATTGGCTCTACCTAGTACAGCGTGGCTGGGTTAAGAGCCTGACGTGGTCGTGGGAGGGGAAGCCATGCCTGCTTGCGATTAGCGGCCCGGCAGACCTGTTAGGAGTATCCGGCTTCCTCACCGGCCAGCGCACCGAGACGGTCATGACAAAGACGCCGACCCAAATCAGGGTGATCGCACACGACCAGTTCCATCAGATTCTGGCGGACCTCGGGCTCCGCGCTGCGTGGCACGATTATCTCACCAGCCGCATAGCCGAACAGCAGGAGGCGCTGACATATTTTGTCACGCTCGATAGCGAACATCGTCTCGCTACGACCCTGCTGCGTCTTGCGCGCAAGTTCGGCGTCCAGGCCGAGAACGGACTTCGCATCAACTGCAAGATGACGCAAGACGAACTTGCGCAAATGGTGGGAACGACACGTTCGCGCATCGGCTACTTCCTCAAGTGTTTCGAAGGTAAAAAGATCATCGAGAAACGGTCAAGCGTTCTCGTGATCGACGAGGGCCGTCTTCTCGACTACCTCTTAACCTGCCCCTGATAAGCCGAGACAGTTGTTGATGCATTGATGCAGGCATGGCTATTCCCCGGGCAAGGCGCGCAGCGCAAGGGCATCGGGGCCGAGTTGTTCTCGCGGTTCCCCGAGCATTGCCGGGTGGCCGAACGCATTCTTGGATACTCAGTGGCCGAGGCGTGCCAAGAGGACACCTCGGGACGACTTCGCCAGACCCAGCACGTCCAGCCTGTGCTCTTCGTCGTCAACGCGCTCAGCCATCTGGCCCGTGCCGAGATGGAGGCTGAGCCGTCGTTCCTGGCCGGCCACAGCCTCGGCGAGGTCAACGCACTGTGGGCGGCCGGGTGTTTCGACTTCGAGACCGGACTTGGGATCGTGCGGCGACGCGGCGAACTGATGGGACGCATCGTCGGCGGCGGGATGGCTGCCGTCGTCGGTCTCGATCCCGGCAAGGTGACAGCACTGGTCGCTCGTTCCGGGGTGGCGGGGCTCGACGTCGCCAACTACAACTCGGCCACCCAGGTCGTGCTGTCCGGGCCGCACGACTGTCTTGCCGCGATAGCGACAGCCGTGCGCGACGCCGGGGGCCGGTACTGCCCGCTCAACGTCAGTGCCGCGTTTCATTCTCGCCACATGAGGGAAGCCGCCCAGGCGTTCGGCGAAGCGCTCGGGGATGTGCGGTTTGAGCCTCCGCGCATTGCGGTCGTCTCGAATGTGACCGCGCGTCCCTACCCCCCCGACGGGATCGCCGACCTGCTCGTCCGTCAGATCTACAGCCCGGTGCGCTGGCAGGAGAGCATGAACATGCTCATCGACGCGGGAGTGCGTGATGCGGTAGAGGTCGGGCCCGGCTCCGTCTTGACTGACCTGTGGAGAGCCTGTGCCGCTGAGCACTCCGCCCGCACAGCGGTGCCCACAGCCACCTGGCACCGGCCGCCCGCGACGGTGCCGCGGATCCGGCCAGGGGAGCCTGCGCTGGCACCTGCCGGTTCCCTGGCCGAAGAGGCGAACGGCAGCCGCGACGCCGCTGCGGGCCTTGGATCCGCGGAGTTCCGGCGCGACTACGGCCTCAGATACGCCTACCTGGCCGGCTCGATGTATCACGGCATCTCCTCAGCCGAGCTCGTGATCCGGATGGGCGAAGCCGGCCTCATGGGCTTCTTTGGCGCGGGTGGCCTGCCGCTCGAAGCTGTCGGGCAGGCGATTGTCAAGATCAAGTCCGCGCTGGGCCAGCGGGCGAACTTTGGGATGAACCTGTTGTATAGCCTTCACGAGCCCGCGCTTGAACGAGCGACTGCGGAACTGTACGTGCGCCACGATGTGCGCTTTGTCGAGGCTGCCGCGTACACGCAGATCACTCCCGCGCTAGTGCGCTTCCGGTTCGCCGGCGCGCGGCGCGATGCGAGGGGTTGCCCGGTCGCGCCCCGGCATGTACTGGCGAAAGCGTCGCGGTTTGAAATCGCTGACGCGTTCATGAGCCCTCCACCCGCGGCCATCGTGGACGAGCTCGAACGCGAGGGCTCGCTGACGCCCGTTGAGGCGGCGGTGGCCCGAGAGCTCCCTGTGGGCGAGGACGTGTGTGTTGAAGCCGACTCCGCCGGCCACACCGATGGAGGCGTCTCGCTGGCCCTGATCCCGGCGATCACGAGGCTGCGCGATGACGTCGTGAGCCGCTTTGGCTACCGGCGCCGGATACGCATCGGCGCCTCGGGCGGCCTTGGCTCGCCGGAGGCAGTCGCTGCCGCGTTCGTGCTCGGCGCCGATTTCGTGCTGACCGGCTCGGTCAACCAGTGCTCCCCTGAGGCCGGAACGTCGGCGCTGGTTAAGGAGATGCTCGCTGGGCTCGACGTACATGACACCGCCTATGCGCCGGCTGGGGACATGTTCGGGCTCGGCGCCGAGGTCCAGGTTGTACGCAAGGGAACATTGTTCGCGGGACGGGCGAACAAATTGTACCGGCTGTACCGGCAGCACGAATCGCTGACTGAGATCGACGCTTACACCCGTGCCGTGATCGAGCGAAGCTACTTCAAACGAACAATCGACGAAGTGTGGAGCGAGACGAAGCGGCATCACCTCGCAAAAGGACGCCCCGAAGAAATCGAGAAAGCCGAGGCGAACCCAAAGCATAAGATGGCGCTCGTCTTCCAATGGTACTTCGCGCACACCACGCTTGCCGCGCTTGACGGCCACGCCGAGGACAAAGTGAACTTTCAGGTACATTGCGGCCCAGCAATGGGAGCATTCAACCGCTTCGTGGCCGGTAGCGAACTTGCCGACTGGCGGAACCGGCATGTAGAGGTGATCGCCGAGAAGCTGATGGCTGGTGCCGCCGGGGTGCTGGAGTCGGCCGCGCCGGCGCGGTGCCAGGCTTGAGCCAGCAGGCAGGGTCAGCTCGACTTCATGGCTTTGAGCACCTTCACCCCGTCACGGTGGAGGAGGTTGCCGTACTCCTTCGACTCCATCGGGCATAGCGCGACGTGGCCTGTCTCGTCGAAGGCGAACCCCCAGCCATACCTCTTCGCCAGCGGGGAAGTACGCAGGCACGGCTTGGGCTTCGCGAAGAACTCGCTGCGGAGCTGGGCAACTTCCGCCGCTGATTTCTCAGGCATCTCCTGACGCGTGAGCCACGTGGTAAACAGGACGTCTTCCTGGGTGTGCACATACGGCTTGCCGGCGAGCATCTCGTAGTGAATCCTCGCCACGCTCTTTTTCTTCCCGCCGCGTTCCTCCGGTACTTCGCTGCTGCTGACGGGACAGTCGTCGGCTACCGCAATGAGCGTCTGGTAGTAGTTGTGGTCGTGGGCCACGGAGCAACCTCCCCTGAGGGCTACTTGCCAATTCTAGCCGGGGCTTGCTGGCAACGTACGGACGGGCAGCAAGAGATTGGGATCAACTTTGAGCAGGTGAAGCGCGGACGGCGCCATAGCGTTTCGACTGTGACGAGCACAGGAACTCTCACGGCCGACGTGTTTGCTCACGACTTCCTGATTCCAGGGCGGCCGGTGCTCGCCCGGGGCGCGCTGGCCGGCTGGGCATGGCCACCCCCCTGGGAGCTCCCGGCACTGACCCGGCGGTTCGGCCATTACCGCGTGCCGCTGTACGACACGCTGTTTTCCCTGCAAGGACTGTCGACGTTCGGCGATTACGTCGCCCGCTACACCGGCGGCGCCGTCGCTGGAGTTCCGCCCTATCTGCGCTGGTTCGCGCGGCAGAGCCCGGACCGCTTGCCGTGGGCCGACCCGGCGTTCGCTCAGCTCGAGCGGGACTGGGCGATGCCAGAGTGGCTGCCGACGTCGGGCTACCTGTTTCCGCTTACCCGTGGCAGGGTGGACGCCGCGCACAGCCCATTCCCGGCCAAGGGGCTGTTCGTCTGCGGCCGGGGCGGCCGTACCCGCCTGCACGCGGATCCATGGCAGAGCGACGCCTGCCTGTGCCAGGCGACCGGGGACAAGCGTGTGATCATGTTTCCGCCTGAGGCTGGGGAGTTCCTGACCGCGGGAGAGGCCGTCGTCGACCTCGACGACCCGGACGACGGCGCCTTCCCGTGCTGGCGCGATGCAAAACCCGGCTTCGACGAGGTCCTGCGCCCGGGAGACGCGGTGTTCATCCCCGCCGGGTGGTACCACACCGCCATCGCGCTAGCTGACAGCGTGTCGATTACCTGGAACTTTGTGCACAAAGTGCATGCAACGCGCTTCCAGCACTACCGGGAGTCCGCCGGAGCCGGTAACCCTGCCATCGCATTCTTCTGCGCGTCCCTGGCCGACCGGGCCTAGCGCGCGGCCAAGCGCTGCTACCGCCCGGCCGGCCGGAGCGCGACCTCGTGGAGGAATGCGGCGAGTTCCCGGTTGACCGCCTCGGCATCGGTAAAGCACACGAAGTGGCCAGATTCCGGCAGCTCAACGTAACGCGCGTCCGGGATCGCCCCATGCAGGAAGTGACCCGTCTTGACGCCCACGACCGAATCGTGACGACCATGCACGATGAGCGTGGGCACCGGGATCCCGGCGAGCCTGTGCGTGAGGTCGGGCTCCTTGGCGAACAGGTCCAGGTAGCGCAGGCCCGTGTGCGGATCCATGCTTTCGCAGCGCAGCAGCGCCTCGGTGATGTCCGCACGGCGTTCCGCGACGGCTTTGGAGCCGGTCCCCGAAATGATCATGTCGAAGTCTTCGGCGATCACCTGATCGAGCTTGTCGATCCGCCCCTTGCGGTTGGCAAACTTGTAGGAGCCTCCGATGAGGCTCAGCGACCGGACGGACTCGGGAAAGCGCAGCGCAAAGTACTCGGCGAAAATCGAGCCCACGGATGCGCCGCCGATGTGGACGGGTCCGTCCACGCCGAGCTTGGACAGAATATGGCATTGCAGCCTCGCGAGACCCTCGAAGCTGAGCACGGAGCTCACCCGGGTGCGCCCGACCCCCGGCTGGTGGATGACAAAAATCCTGAAGTGATCAGCCAGGCCGGCCAGCTGCGGAGCGAACATCCCGGCACCGATGTTGAACGGGTGCATGAGGACGAGCGCCGGGCCCTGCCCCGCCATGAAGACCTCAACGTCACCGTCGCTCTCCTCGACCATCCGGCACTCGACCGCAGGGCAGAACTCGCGCAGCACCTCGAGGTTCTGGTTAACCGGCTGGTAGCCGGCTCCCTCCAGCGACGCACCCAGCTCGCGCAACTGCTGCCTGAACCAGTCAGGGTGCCCTGCTGCCGTACCGGGTGGCTTGCCATCGAGGCGATAGGTTGCGTGCGGGGAGCCTTCAGCCGGCTCAGCGACGAGGACGAGATCGTCGGGCCGGCGGTCCCCATGAAACAGTTTCGCGAGCCGGTCCCCCGCCTGCTCCACGTCGTGCTGGTTCATGCCCACGGGCACCGCGAGCCGGATGCAGCGCTCGAGCTCTGGGTGTGCCCCGCCGCCCGCGAGGTGCGGACCGCCACGAATGCCGGTGTGCCGGTAGATCCAGGCCAGGTACGCTGCGACCGGCTGCGAGAAGCCCGATAGGCCTGCTATCCGGCCGACGTCCAGCAGCACGCAATGGCCACCCGCGGGGGTGACGAGCGGGACGCCGGCACCGGCGAGCCGCTGCCACAGCACTCGCACCGCGTCGATCCGGGCGCGCACACCGCGCAAGATGCCGTCGCTGTCCGACAGGGCAGCCTGGAGGATCCTGCTGTTCAGCAGGCTGACATCGGTGCCGTGACGCGCCAGGTGCTCGCGCAGGTGCGCACTGAGGCCCGGGATATTGCTCGCCACCAGGCCGCCGGAGTCGACGCCGAAATCCTTCGACAGACTCAACGTCACCGCGTCGGCGAGCCCGAGCAGGTCGCGGCAGACGTCCCACGGGTCGCGGCCCTCATGCCCGGCCTGGCACTCGGTGATGGCGATCGCGTTCTCGACGATGCGCGTCGCGTCCATCACGAGCGGGAGATCGTGGCTTTGGACGCAGCTTTTTATCTCCTGAAGGTTGGCGAGTGACATCGGACGCCCGCCACCAGAGTTGCTGCCTGGTTCTACGGCGACGAAGGAAACGTCCTTGCCGTACCTGGCAAGAGCCTCTGCCAGCACCGGGATCGGGAGATCGCCACCGAACGTGGCGCGCTCATGGATCTCATGCACAAGCGGAACCGGGGTAAAACGTCCATCCGCGGTACTGACCAGCCAGGTCGGGAAGAGGCCGTTGTGCAGTACGACGCCACGCCGTCCAGGCCACGCGCGGCACAGCATCGCCTCGGCGGAGCGCCCGCTCGGGCTCGCCGCGACGAAGGAGAAGGGGAGCCACGGCTGCATGATGGCGCCGCCGGATGCCGTCGCCAGCTCAATGAGCGACCGGACCCGCTCCGTGACCCACGGGTCCTCGCGCTCCGTCCAGGAATCCGTCATGAGGTCGAGCCCGGGTTCCCGGTGAGCCAGCCGCAGCGGATTCCATCCCACCGCCGCGAGTCTCGCTTCGCGCACCGGAGCTGCACCGGCGGGCGCTGGTCCGGGCGGCTCGGCCGGAGTGGCGATCATGAGCAGGACCACACCTACGTCGGTGGGCTCATCGGCCGGCTGACATAGGTAGATCGGCAGCTCCTGCGGACGGAACTTGCTCTTGAACCGGTAGTTGCCCGCCCCGGTCATCCCGGCCGAGGTGAGCTCCAGCAACGCCTGCTCAGCCGCCGGCGACGCATTCTGGGAGCCGCCGCCCACTCGCACCCCGAAGGTCGCCCCGAAGCTGAACACCTGAACGCCTTCGGCGCGCAGCAGCTCGATGATCTCGACGATCGTGTGCTCGAGCCCGCCGGGCGCCAGGTTGGCACGGTAGAACTCGACATCGAGCAGGTAACCATTCTCGGCCTGCATCCGCGTGACCACGACCACAGCGACGAGCGCGCCCTCCAGCATGGTCAGGAAGACGCGATGCGCGCCTGGCAGACGGCCACGCCGCATATCCTCCCGGATGGTGGCGAGGTAGGGGTTGACCGTCTGCTTTCCGGCTGCCCATTCATCGATCAGTTCGGTGATCGAGGCGTCGGTGCCTGCGTCTGTTCCCGGCACGTACTCGACCACTTCGCAGGTGCCCGCCTTCGCGAAGCGGTTGAGCGCGCTGCGCAGCCGGCGCATATCGCCCCCGCGGATGGAGAAGCCCGGAAGATCCGCCAGCTGCTGGATGACACCGAACGGCGTTGCCGTGAACGGCACGCCAGCCACCTGGGCGATCGGAGTGGGCGACAGCACGCTGACCCGCAGCCTGCGCAGCCGCGCGTATGCGGCGAACTCCGCCACCACGGCGCCTCGTGCGTGCGGGGACCCGGTGTAACTCCAGGCCAGTACGGCAGCACCGGTCTGCGCGAACTCCAGGTAGCCGTCCCGCGTCGAGCCGACGAACAGCAGCGGCGCGATGTCCCGTCCGGCCAGACCGCTCTCGACGCCGTAGCGGCCGGCCAGATCCGCGACGGTTGCCGCGAGCCCCGGATCGTCGGTGAGCTGCCGTTTGGCAACCACGGCCGCGCCGTCGGCGGGTGGCATGGCCGCGATGGCCGGTGCCGGGCCTGCCGACCGCTCCGCCTGGCTGGCTTCGTGGTTCCCGGGCATCGCCGCGACGGCGTCATCCCCGAACAGTTCACACAAACGGCAGGTGAGAGCGGCAAGATCGGGCTGGTCGAACAGCAGCGTCTTTGGCAGCGCGCCGAGACGGTCCTCGAGTTCGCCCACAGCGCGCAGCATGTCAAGCGAGGTAAAGCCGTTGTCCACAAAGCTGCGGCTCGGGTCGATGGGACGCCCGGCGATGGCTTCGAGCATCCGCTCGACCACCCCGGCAGCAGAGGGTACAGCGCTAGCCGGCTCCGCCGAAGCACCGAGAAACGCCGCAAGCTTCTCAATCGTGTCGTGCTCATAGAGCTCGGCCGCCTGGACGTCGCGGCCGAAGGCCTTGCTGAGCCGCTCAGCGAGGTCCACGGCGAAGATGGAGTCAAGCCCGATCCGCTGGAACGGCTGATCGACCGGGATGCGCGCCCGCTGGATCCCCAGCAGGTCGGCGAGGTGCCCGCAGAGGGCGTCCCGGATCGCGTGCGAGCCGGCCACAGCCCGGGCTCTCACCGGGGCTGTCTGCAGGGTCGCGACCGGCGCCGGTGGCTGAGTCGCGACCACGGCGGGCGGCGGGCTGCCTGCTGGCGTCGAAGGCGGGGCCGGAGCGGGCTGAGCGAACCAGTGGCGCGTGCGGGCCAGCGGGAACGTCGGCAGCGGCACCCGCCCCGGTGGCGGCGACCAGGTCCCGGCCCAGTCGACGGCGGCTCCGGTCACCCATGCTGCCGCCAGGACGTGCGGATCACTGGTTGCTGGATCCGGGCCTCGCGCCGTCGCGATGCCGCGATGGGCACCGGCCGCGCGCTCCCCCCGGGCCGCAGCCCGAAGGGCGGCCATGACGTCTTCGCGGTCAGCGGCGACCACGGCGAGCCGCTCGGCGTGGTCGTCCCGGCCGGCCTGCAGCGTATAGGCGGCACGGCGGAGGTCGATGCCGGGGTCGGAGCCGAGCCGGGCAGCGAGCTGCCCGGCGTATGCGGCGAGCCGCTTGGCATCGGGTGCCGACAGCACGAACACCAGTGGCGTCCCGGCCAGGCCTGCCTCGCCGGCCTCGTCACAAGACCCATCGGGAGCATCCGCCAGGACCACGTGGGCATTGGTTCCGCCGAACCCGAACGAGCTCACCCCCGCCAGGCGCACCGGACGGGCGGGCCAGGGCCGGAGGCGGTCGTTGACCACCAGCTCGTTGCCGGCCAGCGTGATGTGCGGGTTCAGCACGTCGAGGTGAAGATGTGGCGGCAGCTGCCCATGGCGCATCGCCAGCAGCACCTTGAGCAGGCCGGCGATGCCGGCCGCCGCCTCGAGATGACCTATGTTGGTCTTGACCGAAGCGATCGCCAGCGGTGCGGTCCTGGCGCCTGCCTGGCGAAGGACCTTCTTGATTCCCTCGATCTCGATCGGGTCGCCGAGCCTCGTCCCGGTACCGTGTGCCTCGAGGTAGGAGACCTGGGACAGGCTGACCCCCGCATCCCGGTAGGCCGCGGCCAGCACCTCCGCCTGTGCCCGCGGGTTCGGCGCGGTCAGCGAAGCGGCGCGGCCGCTATGGTTCACCGCACTTCCCTTGATGACCGCGTAGACGTGGTCACCGTCGGCACGCGCGCGATCCAGTGGCTTGAGGAGCACCGCGCCCACGCCCTCACCGCGGACATAACCATCTGCCGCCGCGTCGAACGTACGGCACCGCCCGGCCTTGCTGAGCATGCCCGATTCCATGAACGCGACGAAGAGACCCGGAGTGAGCGTCACATTGACGCCGCCGGCCAGCGCCAGGTCGCATTCACCCGCGCGAAGAGCGCGGACCGCGCGATGTACCGCGACGAGTGAACTCGAGCAGGCGGTGTCCACCGCCTCGCTCGGGCCCCTCAGGTCGAGGAGGTGAGACACCCGGTTGGCGAGCACGGCGTGGGACAGGCCGGTGGCCATGTGCGCCTCCACCGGCACGCCGCTGAGGGTCAGGAGGTCTTCGTAATCGCGGGTGGACACGCCGGCGAACAGCCCGGTGGCGGTGCCCGCGAGGTCCGGCGCGCGATAGCCGGCATCAGCGATCGCCAGCCACGACGATTGCAGGAACAGCCGCTGTTGCGGGTCCATCAGCGCGGCCTCGCGTGGCGCCACGCCAAACAGCCCGGCATCGAAATCGGCGATCCTGTCGAGGAAGCCACCGACGATGTGGCGGGTGCGCGGGTCTGCGAGAAGCTCCTCCCGATCCGCTGGCACGTGCCGGAGGAGGTCGTCACCCGCCGCCAGGTGCCGCCAGAACTCATCGAGGTCCACGGAGCCGGGCATGGAGCCAGCCATGCCGATCACCGCGACGTCAGGGCGACGGGGCGCAGGTTCACTCGCGGCGACGTGTGGACCGGCGCTGGGCGCGGTCCCGGCTCCCGGGTCCGGCCGGGACGGTTGCCGCGACGCACCCGCAGGCTCGGCGTCTTCCACCGTGTCCTGCCCGCTCGCGGCGGTTGCGTCGTGACCTTCGAGGTGGCCGGCGAGGTGGTCGGCAAGGTCGGCGAGGGTTGGGCACTCGAAGAGCACCGTGGGCGGCAGCTCCAGACCGTAGACCTCGTTGACCCGGTTGGCCAGGTCGGTCATGGAGATCGAGTCGAACCCCATCTCGAGCAACTCGGAATGCACGTCCACCTCGGCGGGATCGACGAGGAGGAAGCCGGCGGCAAGCTCACGGAGCCGGTCGAGCACGGCGTGGCCGGGGGCAATGGCAGCGGGAGCGCGGACGGCGTCCGCGGTGCACGGTGCTGCCACGGCAGGCGGGCCGGTGGTCTCCCCGGCGGCCCTCCCGACGGCCTGTACCGTGAGCTCGGTGCCGGCCAGCAGCATCTCGAACGCATCGAGCCCGGAGCGGGTGGTGATCGGCACCATTCCCCAGCGACGGCGCAGGAGCCCGGCGGTGGCGTCGTCCATGGCCATCCCCCCATCGCGCCACAGCGACCAGCCGATGGTGAGGCTCTTACCCCGGCGCCGGCCTTGCATGTGCCAGCGCTCACGCGTCTCGGCGAACGCGTCGAGGAACGCGTTGGCGTACGCGTAGTCGGCCTGGCCGCGGTTGCCGGTCTGCCCAACGATCGATGAGAACATCACGAAGAAGTCGAGGGGGTCGGCAGCGGTGGCCCGATCCAGGTTCAGTGTGCCGGCGACCTTCGGCGCGAGCACCTCGTCCAGCTGTGCACGCGTCTTGTTCACCGCACGGGCGTCCCTGATGACCCCGGCGGCATGGATGACACCGCGCAGCGGCCTGCCGCCCCGCCGAAGCTCCGCCAGCAGCCGGTCCGCCTCTGCGGGGCTGGATACGTCCGCACGCAGGTAACGCACCACGGTGCTGCCCGCCGCGAGGGCAGCCACTTGTGCGGCGCGTCCGGGCTGGAGGACCGAGCGGCCGGCCAGCACTATCTCGCCGGCGCCGCGACGCGACAGCAAACCGGCGAGGTGCAGGCCGAGCCCCCCGGCACCGCCCGTGATGAGGTAGGCGCCATCCGGCGACACCCATCCGGTAGCGGGATCGAAGGCCTCGACCTGCTGCGTCTTCTTGACCAGGCGGACACCGCCCTCGTAGGCGACATCCACGTCGTCACCCCCGATGAGCTCGTCTGCGATCCGGCCGGCGAGCACGGCCACGCTCTCCGGTTCGAGTGCAACGCACACGCCGGAACAGCCCGATTCCTGCACGAGTGTTTTCAGCAAGCCAGCGAGGGCGACGAGGTGGGGCTGCTCGCCGGCCTCGCGGGCCCGGCCGGCCCCGTCAGCGACGCGTGCGCAGAGTACCCGGAGCGGCACACGGCGGTCCCGGCCGAGGACGTCGACCGCGAGCCGGAAGACGGTATGGAACCCCTCACCGGCGTCCGCCGCGCAGGCGGCGGGACTGAGGCGGCCGTCGTCCACATAGACGATCCCGGCTGGCGGCTCTTCGCAGCCGGTGAGCCGCCCGGCCGGACATTGCGCACTGTCGCGCGAGGCGGCGACACAACGGATCCCGCGCTCCTTCAGCCGCGCGGCGACCGCCGCACCGACGGCCCCTTCCGCGCTGACGACCAGCACGCTCGGCACGCGGTGATCGGCCATCCCGAGCGGCTGCGGCTCCCATGCCGCGCGCTCGTACTCCATCCGGGTGCGCTGTCGTGCGTCATCGCCGGATGGCTCGCGCGCCATCCCCGGCAGTTCCGGCCGCGCTTGCGCAGGCCTGTCCCGAGGCACGCCGCCTGATTCCGCTGCCGTGACCCAGTAGCGCTTGCCCTGGAACGGTGTGGTCGGGAACATAACCCTGCGGGGCGTGGGAGCTGGCCATAGGCGGCGCCAGTCCACCATGAGCCCGAGCGTCCATGCGCGCGCAAGCTTCGCCAGGTCGCGTTCCTCGATGAGGTGATCGGCGAACGCCTCGCCGCTCTCGTCTCCCAGCAGCGCACGCGCGGCGTCCGGTGCTCCGGCGGTACCCACGATCACCCCGGCGGCCGCACCGCCGACGGCGAAGCCGTGCAGTTCCCTGGCGAGCGCGGATACCTCGCGGGCGACGACCGCGAGGCGCTCGCCGAGCGACCGCCTTCCGACTTGGCTGGTGTACGCGAGCTCGGCGAGTACGAGATCGTGGGGTGCCTCCTGCAGGAAGTCCGCGACGGTGCCGGCCAGCCGCACCAGGCGCTGGCGGTCGGGTGCAGAGAGCAGGAACAGCTGCTCTGCTGATCCGGCCGCCTGCGGGACCGATCCGGCCCGTTCGCACTCCTCGACGACGATGTGGACGTTCGTGCCTCCGGCGCCGAACGAGCTGACGCCGGCCCGGCGGGGGGGAGCCGGGGCGCTTCCGTTGACTCCGTGGCTGAGCCGCGCCCATTCGGTGAGCGTCCGCTGGGGCTCGAACGGCGTTTCCGCGAAGGCGATCTTCGGGTTGAGCGAGCGGAGGCTGATCGTCGGGACGAGCTGCCCGTGCCGCATCTGGAGCAGCACCTTCGTCAGCCCGGCCAGGCCGGCTGCGCCTTCCAGATGCCCGATATTCGACTTCACCGACCCGATGGCGCAGCGTGCTGGCCCGGCGCCCAGCGACCGGAAGGCACGCGCCAGGCCGGCCACCTCGATCGGGTCGCCGAGCTCGGTCCCCGAGCCGTGGGTCTCGATGTAACTGATCGTGGCCGGCTCCACGCCGGCCCGCCCGATCGCGTCTTCGATGAGCTTCGCCTGTGCGTTCGGGTTCGGGACCGTGTAGCCGCTCGTCTTCCCACCGGAGTTGATGGCGGTAGCCTTGACGACCGCCCACACATCGTCGCCGTCGGCGAGGGCATCGGGCAGCGGCTTGAGCAGTGCGGCCCCCACGCCTTCACCAGGCACGTACCCATCGGCCGCAGCGTCGAAGACCTTCACGGCACCGTCCGACGCCAGCATGTTGCGCGCCCCGAGGGCAACGAGGTGCAGCGGGTGGAGGATGAGATTGACGCCGCCCGCGATCGCCATCCGGCAATCGCCGCGGCGGATGCTCTCGCAGGCGAGGTGCACCGCGGTCAGCGAGGACGAGCAGGCCGAGTCGACCGCGAGGCTCGGCCCCTGGAAGTCGAAGGTGTATGAGACACGGTTGGCGATCGACCAGTACGCAGAGTGTGCTCCGCTGACGTCGCCGCGCGCCCACGCCTCCATGCCGAGCTCTCCGTATGTGCCGTACATCAGGCCGGCGAACACACCCGTGCTCGGCTCGTGCGAAAGCTCGCCCAGGTAGCCGGTCTCCTCGAGTAGCTTCCAGCACGTCTCAAGGAACAGGCGCTCCTGCGGGTCGATGTCGACCGCGTCCCTCGGCAGGATGCCGAAAAGTGCCGCGTCGAACTTGTCGACGTCGCTGAGGAAGCCTCCCCAGCGCTGGTATTCGCGCAGCCCCCGGCGCGGGTCGGCGACGCTTCGCCAATCCCACCTGTCCGCCGGGACCTCGCTGATCGACGAGACGCCACCGGCCAGGTTGCGCCAGAACGCGGTGAGATCGGGGGCCCCCGGGTAGCGCCCGGCCAGGCCGATGATCGCGATGTCGCCGCTCGCCTTGGTGCGCGCCGCACCGTGGTCTTCCGTCCGCTCCGCCGCGGCACGCCCGGCCGGTGCCCGCGCGGCGGGTTCCGGTGGCGCGCTGGCCTTCGAGAGGGTGCTGGCGAGCGCGTCGCGGCGGTCGGCGAGCAGCCGCGCCGCGAGCCGCTCCAGGGTCATCTCCTCGAACAGCAGCGTGGCTGGAAGCGGGCCGAGGTCGTGCTCCAGGCGCTGGAGGATCTGTGAGCCGACGATAGAGTCCACCCCGAACTGCTCGAACGTCGTCTGCTCCGTGAGTTCGGTCTCCCGGAACTTGAGCACTTCGGCGAATACCCGCTTCGTGTAGCCGAGCGCCGCGGAAGGCCCTGGGGGCGTGCTGTGCGCTATCCGGTCAGCTGCTTCAGGCCGCCCGGCGCGGGGTGCGGCCGGCTGGGGGGCGCGGCCGGCTTCGATACCGAAGTGCGCGAGCCCGGCAGCCGTCGCTTCGATCACGAGGAGCTGCTCGGCGCCCGCGGCCAGCGCACGCTCGAGCGCGGCCATCGCCATCGGCGGCTCAATCGAGCCGACACCGTCGGCGGCGAAGATGGCACGGTAGTGGTCAGTCGCGACAGCCCCCACGCTGCCCCAATAGCCCCAGTTGAACAGGGTCACGGGCAGGCCCGCCCGGCGAAGGTGCAACGCGAGCGCGTCGATGAATGTGCTCGCTGCCGCATAGTTGCCCTGCCCGGCGCTGTCGACGAGCGCTGCGGCGGACGAGAAGACCGCCAGGAAGTCCAGCGGTGCGCCGGCCAGGGCGCGATGCAAGTTGACCGCCCCGGCTACCTTCGGCGCCAGCACGCGGTCGAGGTCTGCCGGGGCCATGTTGGGCAGCCGCCGGTCGCACAGCGTCATCGCCATGTGGAAGGCGCCGTCAATCCGGCCGAACCTGCCTCTGGCCTCGCTGAGCGCCGCCGCGAGCTCCGCCCCGTTCGCGGCATCCGCCTGCAGGTAGGTGACCTCGCCGCCGAGCTCCGCGACCGCGGCGGCGCGGCGGCGGATCCCGTCGTCCGCGCAGCGCCTCCCGACCCACACCAACCGCGCCTGCACGGTGCGGGCGAGGTACTGGCTCAGGGCCGAGCCAATGCCCCCTGCCCCACCCAGCAGGAGGTAAACGCCACGCCTCCGGAACGGCGACGACGGCGCAGGGGCGAGCGGCAGCGGCGCGAAGGCGCGGACCAGCCGGCGCCCCGGCCGAAGGGCGACGAGCCGCTCCGCTGGGCCCTCGGCAACGAGGGCCGCAGCGAGCTCATCGACCGGCCAGTTCCCGGTCCCGACATCCACGCAGCCCACCCGCCAGGCGGGGTACTCCGCCGCAACGGTGCGCGTCAGCCCGACCAGTGCGGCGGTGTGCGGACGCAGGGTCTCCTCGGGTGTGGTCGCCACAGCCCCGTCGGTGACGACCTTGAGCGTGACGGCATCATCGGCCCGGCCAGCCTCGGCCAGGGCGTGCACAATGCGCAAAAGCACGGCCGCTCCCCGGTCGCGCTCCGGTTCGCTGCCGTCGTCGCCGACGGCGGCAAGGAGGTAGATACAGTCCAGTGGCTGGGACAACGCACTGAGGTCTGGCTCACGGTCGTTGTCGTAGGGCAGTGCGGCCGCTTCTGCCGCGGAGAGCCGGCCGAGCAGGGCCTCGGCGAGCTCACGCCGCCCGGTCCGGAAGAAGACCGCGACCCGCTGCCCGTCCTGCGGTATCGCCGGAGTGGTGACGGCGTCGCGCCAGACGGGCGCATACACCTTGCCGTCGAGCGGATCCGCTGGGCGGAGCGTGAGATCCCCGACCCGCACGAGCACCTGTCCCGTCCCATCGGTGACGTCGACGTCGTACTGATAGCGGCCGCGGCGCCGGGCGATCGCGTAGCCAGCCGTGTCGAGGGACGCGTACATTTCGACGAAGCCGGCGGCCACGGGAAGCAGCGGAGTGGAGCTGCCGGGGTCGACCAGGCTCGCGATCGTCTGGAATGCCGCATCGAGCACGGCTGTCCCGGCGGCCGTCCCGCTGGTGCTGGGCGCGGCGATACTGGCCACGGCCTCTTCTGCGCCAGCGGCGAGCGAGCGCAGCAGCCGGAGCGACGGCCCGTAGCGCAGGCCGGCCGCGTCGAATGCGTCGTAGAGCGCACTCGCGCTCAGCAGGCGCGGGCAGCGCGCGGCGGCGGCCACGAGGTCGATGCGTTCGGGGAATGCACCGCCGGGGAGCTCAGCAACGACTCCCAGGCCGTGCGGCACGTCATCGTCGTGACCGGCCGCACCGATCGCATATCTCATGCCCTTCCCGGCTTCCGTCAGCGTGACGGCAAGGGTGCGGCACTCTCCGACCTCGAACGGCCGCGGCCACCGGAGCCGGGACAGCCGGAGGGGGAGCCGGTAACCTCGCCGCCCTGCGGCGGCGGCAACGAGCTCGACGGACGCGGCAGCGGGAAGCAGGCAACGGCCACCGATCTGGTGGTCGCAGACCAGCGGATGAGCCGGGTGCAGTTCGACGCTGTCCATCTGACCGGGTCCAGTGGGTTCGGGCGGGCTGGCCGCTGGCCCCGGCGCAACGCAGTGACGGTCGCCCCCGAAGGGGTACGACGGCAGCGGCACCCGCCCGGCCGGGCGGCCAGCAAACCACCGAACCCAGTCAAGGCGCGAGCCCGCCACGTAGGCTCGCGCCGCTGCGCTGAGTTCGGCCTCATCGAGCAGCGCCGGCAAGGACTGGCCGGGCGGGCTGCCGGCGCTCCCTTTCGCGCACCCCCCGGGCATCTCGCCTGCGGCGAGTGCGTTCAGCTTCGCTCGCAGGTCAGCGATGCTGCCGGCCAGTACCGCGGCGCGTATGGCCAGGTGGGGACGCCCGAGCGCCAGCGTGAACGCCACGTCGCCGAGATCGTGCTCGGGGGCGAGTGCGTCGGCTAGATGCCGGAGTTGCGCGTCGAGCTCCGGCGCGGTGCGGGCAGATACCGGCACGAGCTCCGGCCGCGCGGGGCATTCGTGGCGCCGGGCGCGCGGTGGCGGCTCGGCGACGACGACATGGCAGTTGGTTCCGCTGAAGCCGAAGCTCGAGATTGCCCCGATCCGGGTTCCCGACGCTCCGGGCCGCCATGGACGCAGGTCGGAGTTCACGCGGAGTGGGCTGCCCGCGAAGTCGATCACAGGGTTGACCGTCGTGAAGTTTGCCGAGGGGGGCACTTCCCGATGGCGCAGCGCGAGCAGCACCTTGAGCAGGCCGGCCAGGCCGGCTGCCATCGTGGTGTGACCGATATTGCCCTTGACAGAGCCGAGCCAGCACCACGCGAAGCGGTCTTCCACGTCCCCGAAGACTTGCCTCAGCGCTTTGACCTCGATGGGATCCCCGAGGGCGGTCCCCGTCCCGTGGGCCTCGACGTAGGTGATGTCGCGTGGCGTGACCCCGGCCCCGGCGTGCACCCGCCGCAGCAGCGCGGCCTGGGAACCCGCACTCGGCGCGGTGATGCCGTTGGTCCTGCCGTCACCGTTGGCACCGGACGCCTTGATCACGCCATGGATGTGATCGCGGTCGTGCAGAGCGTCGGCGAGCCGCTTCAGCACGACGGCCCCCACGCCCTCGCCGAGGACGATGCCGTCGGCGGCCGCGTCGAACGGTGCACTCGTGCCGGTCGGCGACAGCATCCCGGCGCGGCAGCAGCGGACGTGCAGTGACGGGGTGAGCATCGCCGCGACGCCGCCCGCGAGCGCCATGTCGGTTTCCCCGGCCCGCAGGCTCTGGCAGGCGAGGTGGACGGCGACCAGCGAGGACGAGCATGCCGCGTCGACAGCGACAGCCGGCCCGCGCAGGTCGAGGAAGTACGCGATTCTCGCAGCGAGGATCGAGCCCGAGTTGCCGAGAAAGGCGTGCGAGCTTTCGTGGCGCCCGGCCTCCCTCAGCACGTTCGCGTAGTCGCCGGCTCCGCATCCCACGAACACCCCGCAGTTCCGGGGTTCACCGGTCTCGCCCGCATAACCGGCATCTTCGAGCGCCTTCCACGCCTCGGTCAGGAACAGCCGCTGCTGTGGGTCCATCTCCTCGGCTTCGAGGGGCGAGATGCTGAAGAAGCCGTGATCGAAGGTGTGAACGTCGGAGAGCAGCGCCGCCCACCGGCTGTACGTCTTCCCCTCGGCGTGCACATCGGGGTCGAAGACCGCGTCCAGATCCCACCTGTCTTGCGGGACTTCGCGGATGGCGCTGTGACCGCGGGTGAGGTTCTCCCAGAAGGCGGCGAGGTCGTCGGCGCCGGGCCAGCGTCCAGCCATCCCGACGACGGCGATGTCGCAGGCCGCCGCTGGTGGGTCAGCGCGGCCCACCGGACGGGCGGCCACGGCGGACGGGGGGTCAGGCAGTTGCGCAAGAGTGATCGTCCGGGGAGGGGCTGGCGGCCCGGGGGGCCCGGCCGCGATAGCGGGCGGCGGGAGCCGCATGGGCCCGTCCGGCGGCGGGTCGCCCGGGGCCGCGGTCGCGGGCCTTGGCGATGCCGGGCCTGCGGGCGCTGCCCCGGCGGCCGCAAGCAGCGAGCGCCGTTCGGCGCATACCTCGATCACCAGGTTGGCCAGGTGCCCAACGGTGGGGTGGTCGTAGACGGCGACAGAGTCGAGGTCGATGCCGAACGCGCGGTTGAGGTCCCGGACGATCTCGACGGCACCGATCGAGTCGAGGCCCATCTCGCTCAGGCTGCGCGTGTGATCGATCTCGTGCCGCTCGGCGTAGAGCTGTGCGCACAGCGCCCCCTCGATGACGTCCACGACGGCGGCGCGATCGACCTCGGCAGCGGATGACGCAGCGGCCTGAGGTGGCAGAACGCCATCAGCCGGCGCCTCGCCGGGGGGAGCCACGGCTTTCCCGATAGCCTCTCCCCGGCCGGCTGGCGTCGCGGCGGACGTCTTCGCGAACCGCTGCCGCACGAGCGTCAGCGTGTTCTCGCCGATCACCCGGTCGTGCATGGAGACCTCACGCGCGACCACGGCGGGAAGCCGGTCGAGGATGGGGCGGGCGAGCTCGGCCTTGAGCGCATTGAGCGCCTCAGATGGCATCGATGCCATGGAGCGGGCCAGGTCGAGCGCCGCGGGCAGCACGTGGCCCGCGGCCTCGAAGAGCACCTCTGCCCCGCGCCGTTCCAGCTCGTCACCGCGGTAGAGCCGCCCGGTGAGCATCATCTCGGCCGCGAGAGCCGCCCCGAAGCGGTGCCCGAGGATGTAGCTCGCTCCCATGCCGGGCGTCAAGCCGTACTTCAGGAAGTTTGCGCTGTACCCTCCCTCGCGCGACATCACGACGAGATCGGCACACAGCCCGAAGGTCAGCCCGCCGCCCGAGGCGAGACCGCGCACGGCCGCCACCACCGGCTGCTGGCATCGCAGCAGGCCCTCGTAGACGAATGCCGCGTCGGTGAAGGTCGCGGTCTTCGCCGCGATCTGCTCAAGCGCCTCCGGGCCACCCCCCATGCAGAAGACCCGCTCGGTGCCGGTCAGGACGACGACCTTGACGTCATCGCGCCGGGATAGCTGCGTGAAAGACTCTTCGAGGGAGCGCAGCAGGCCCTCGGTGAGCATGTTGCGGCTGGCGTCGTCCGTCATGACGAGGAGTGCGATGCCATGCTCCAAGATCTTCAGCTCCACCTCGCGCACTCCCTCTCTCCCGCCGCGCGACGCGGGGGCGTTCCTGCCCGGCCAGGCGCCCAGCCAGCAATGCTCTTCGGGCAGCGGCGTGACCGGCAGGCTCACCCGGCGGCCAGGGCCGGCGTGTACCGGCCAGCCGGCAGCGTCCCCGCCGACCCAGCGGCGCGCTATCTCGCACAGCTCCTCGCGCCCACGCGGCACATCACACTTCGGAGCGGGGCCTGGCGCGCCCGGCACACCGCACTTCGGAGCGGGGCCTGGCGCGCCCGGCACCACACCCCAGCAGCCCGCGCCCGCCATGTCTCCATCCTCGAGAAACTGGGTGAGCCGCATTCGCAGCTCGTCGAGGCCGGCCACGACAACGGCCAGGCGGGCGGGCAGCGGGCGGCGGCCCACCTGCAGGGTGAAAGCGATGTCGCACAGGGTAAGTGGCTCTTCCCGGCCGCCCGTGGCAGGGGGCGTGAGCCGGGCGGCCAGCGACCGTGCCAGGGTACGGAGCGAGCTGGTGTCGGGGGCCGACAGGATGACGAGCTCGGGTTCTCCACGGCCGGCCGCTGGCGCCGGTAGTGCCCCGAAGCTCTCCATGATCACATGCGCGTTCGCCCCGCCGGCGCCGAACGCGCTGACTCCGGCCCGGAGGGTGAGCTCGCCGCCTCGCGGTACCCATGGCGCGCGCTGGCGCTGGACCCGAAATGGTGACGACCCGAACGGGATGTGCGGGTTGAGCTCCTCGGCGTGCAAGGACGGAACGAGCTCGCGGTGGCGCATCTGGAGCAGGACCTTTGTCACGCCGGCGATGCCCGCGGCACTTTCGAGGTGACCGATGTTGGACTTGACCGACCCGATGGCGCAGCTGCCAGGCGGAACGCCCGCTCCGGCGAGAGCCTGGCTCAGACCTTCGATCTCGATCGGGTCTCCGAGTGAGGTGCCGGTCCCGTGCGCCTCTATGTAGGAGATGGACGCGGCGGGCACGCCCGAGCGGTCGATCGCATCCCGGATGAGCTTCGCCTGAGCCGCGGGATCGGGCACGGTGTATCCGCTGGTGCGGCCGTTGTGATTGACCGAGGAGCCCCTGATGACGGCGTCGATGTGGTCGCCCTCAGCGAGCGCACGGTGCAGCGGTTTGAGCACGACCACCCCGGCTCCTTCGCCAGGAACGTACCCGGTGCCACCACTGCCGAAGGCACGGCACCGGCCGTCCTCGGAGAGGAACTGGTCCGCCGCGAGCTGGAGGTATTTCTGCTGGTGCACCGTGACGTTGACGCCGCCGGCGAGCGCCATGGTGGCGTCGCCGCTCTTGATGCTCTCCACCGCGAGGTGCAGTGCTACCAGCGACGACGAGCACGCGGTGTCGACGGCCAGGCTGGGACCGGTGAAGTCGAAGCAGTAGGACACGCGGTTCGGCACCGATGAATGCAGGGCTGCCGGGGCGACTCCGTCGTCGTCGCTCAGCAACTGGTAGTGGTTCCACATGACTCCGGCGAAGACGCCAACGCGCTCCCCCGCCAGGCTCTCTGGCGGGTAGCCGGCGTCTTCGAGCGCGTGCCAGCACGCCTGAAGGAACAGCCGCTCCTGTGGGTCCATCCGCTCCGCATCGCGCCTGGAGATGCCGAAGAACGCCGGTGCGAAGCGGTCGACGCCGTCGATGAAACCGCCCCAGCGGCAGTACGTCGTGCCGCCGCGGCCCTTGCTGCCGATGATTGCCTGGTGGTCCCAGCGCTCTGCTGGGACCTCGGTGATCGCGTCGCGTGCCCCGGCCAGGTTGCGCCAGAGCTCATCTGTGTCGCCAGCCTGCGGGTACCTGCCGGCGAAGCCAACGATCGCGATATCAGCGGCCGGAGCGTCCCGGTCCTCAGCCCCGGGCTTCGCCAGCGGCACTCCGAGCGCCTCGTCCATCCGGCCGGGGTCGCCATAACCCACGGCAAGGTACGCCTCGCCCGCACCGAGCACCGCCTCAAGCATGTCGAGCCCGGCAGCGGCCGGCAGCGGCTGGAAGCCGGTCCTCACCCGCTCGTGCCGGACGGCGGCGCTGGTGGTGCGCATGCCCCCGTCGGCCCAGTAGGGCCAGCCGATGGCGACAGTGCGGCCGGGACGCCCGGTGCGCTCCCGCCAGCCGGCGAAGTGGTCGAGGAACGCGTTGGCGTACGCGTAGCTGCTCTGACCGGGGTTCGGGAGGACCGCTGAGATCGAGGAGAACAGGACGAACACCTCAAGCGGATCGCCGGCGGTGGCACTGTCGAGATTGACCGCCCCGCGCAGCTTTGGCGCGAGCACGGGACTAGTGCGGGCCGGGTCCGTGGTGAAGAAGACCGCATCGTCGACCACACCCGCCAGGTGGAACACACCGTGCAGCCGCCCATAGAGCAGCCTGGCGCGCTCGACCGCAGCCCGGGCGCCATCCAGATCGGCAACGTCGGCCTGGACATAGTCCACCTGTGCCCCCGCACGGCGCCATGCCGTGAGGCGATCTGCAAGCTCGGCGCCGGGCTCGCCGCGCCCAGCCAGCAGCAGCCGTGCGTCGTATCGCTCGGCAAGATGGGCGGCGAGCAGCCGGCCCAGGCCTCCGCCACCGCCCGTCACCAGATAGACGCCGTTGCGCCGCAACGGGACCGGTCTGCCCGCAACGAGCTTGACCTGCTCCAGCCCGGCGGCCTCACGGCGGCCGTCCCGGTACCTGACCTCGGTATGCCCGCCTCGGTCGGCGATCTCCTGAACGACCACGGCAACGCGGTGGGCATCTGCCGCGTCCTCGATTGCGATGCTGCGGCAGTGCAGGATGGGCGTCTCGGCCGGCAGGGTACGGGCCAGTGCGCCGACAGCGGCCTGGCCGGGGGCGACAGGGCCGCAGTTCCCAACCGATACCAGGCAGAGGAACACCGGCCGTGCCGGACGGCACATGACGATGGCCGACGCGACCGCCACGAAGGCGTCGTGCGTCGCTTCCGGGCTCGCCGCGGGCCCCGTCCCGGCAGCGACGACGCACACGGTGCGTATGCCGCGGTCCTCTCGGGCGAGTTCACCCAGGAGCCGGCTGAGGTGCTGTTTCGAGAAGCCGAGGCGGTATGAACCGGCTGCTGTCGCCGTGATCTCCCCGCCGGGCAAGGCGAGTGTGACATCACGTCCTGCGCTGCGGAGTGCCTCGGCGGTGGCCCGGCCGGCAGCCTCGTCGACAGCCAGCACCAGCACGTCACCGTCCTGTTCTTCTGGACGTACGGGCGCTGGGCGCCATACGCGCCGATATGCGCGCAACTCGGCCGGGTGGCTTTCCGCCGGTGGCGGCTCTGGCCCAGCGCTCTCGGGTGCTGCTGCCCGCCCGACCTCTTCGGGGCGCGGCGGCTGGACCGGCCCGCCGTAGGTCGCAGCGAGGTGCCGGGCGAGGCTGCCGACGTCGCTGAACTCAAACAGCAGCGTCGGGTAGAGCCGCGCACCGACGGCCTGCTCGAGCTGTTCGCTGATGCGCAGCATGTCAACCGAGTCGAGACCCTGGTCATAGAAGCCGGCCGTGGTGCTGACCTGCTCTGGCGCGATGCCGATCTGGTGCCCCACCAGATCCTTGATGTGCTCGGTAAGCCGGGCGCCGTCGTCGCCCGGGGAAGCATTGGCTGGCCCGTCCGCGAGAGGAGCCGCAACAGCAGGTGCCGTGGCCGCCGGGGGCTGTCCCGCGGCGACCACGGCAAGCAGTCCAGGGTCGCGAATGCGCTTGCACGTCAGCCTGGTGAACTCGGCCACGAGCTGTCCCGCGGCGTCGTAGATCCGGTAGTCGTTGTACAGCACCTCACCCGATGGGGCCAGCGTCTCAGCGCGCGGGACGTGCACATAGCAGCGGCCCTGCAGGCTGCGTGGTGCCCGGGCGGCAGCGATGGAGATCGGGATGAAAGGAGCTTCGAGCAGCGGCGTTCGCGCGAAGGCGACGAGTGTGGAGGCGTCGAGCAGGGCCGGGTGCAGATAGAACAAGCGCTCGAAGTCCTGGCCCGGTGAAGCGAGTTCGAGTTCGGCGAGCAGCTCGCCGCCGGTGAGGTAGAGCCGCCCCGAGGCCTGCATCAGCGGGCCGTGCACAATATTCTCGCGGCGAGCCTGCTCGTAGATCTCGGCCATGTCGCGGACGCGCTCCGCGCCTGCTTTCAGGCCCGGAATGTCGATGCCCGGATCCCGGGGAACGTCGCCGGGCACGAGGTCGGCGACGAGGTTACGCCGCCAGCTTCCGGCCGGCGCGCCACCGCGTACAGGGCGGCTCTCGGCGGTGAGGTTCCTGGCGCCATCCGACAGCGAGCCGATAACGACACGGACTTCGCGGTCAAGCCCTTCGGCGGTTGCCACAGCCTCCGTGAACAGGATGTTCTGGACCAGTACCGGGGCAGGGTCCAGACCGCGCGCACGCAGGATCCGGAAGACCACATCGAGAAGAGTGACCCCCGGGAGCACGCTGACCCCATGCACCCGGTGGTTCTGCATGATGAAGTCGGAATGCGAAACGGTCAGGTGACATCGGATCGGTCCATCGGGCACGGAAATATGTCCCCCCTCAGGGCTCGATCAGCTTGATCGCTGCCACCGGGCAGAGGTCCGCCGCTTCCGCCACGAGCGGGATGAAGGCCGGCGGTGGTGTCTCCCGCAGCAAAATCACCACACCGTCATCGGGAGACTGATCGAAAACCTCGGGGGCGATGGCAGCGCAGTTCCCCGCCCCGCAGCAGCGCTTCCCGTCCACGATGATCCGCATGCCGTCCCCTCACCACGTCACCGGCAGTGAGTCCACACCGAACAAGCCGACGGTTGACGGCCGTAGCGGCACCTCCTGGGGGGTGACCGCAAGGTGCAGCGCCGGGAAGTTCCCGAACAGGCTCCGGAACACGGTCTGCAGCTCGATGCGCGCCAGCGCATGTCCCAGGCACTGGTGGGCACCGAAGCTGAACGCCACATGGTGGCGGGCGTTACGGT
Source organism: Streptosporangiaceae bacterium (assembly GCA_036495485.1). Classification (GTDB taxonomy): domain Bacteria; phylum Actinomycetota; class Actinomycetes; order Streptosporangiales; family Streptosporangiaceae; genus PALSA-505. The sequence continues at coordinate 27,701 of DASXMU010000272.1, read as the reverse complement.
GCACGTCCAGGCGGTCCGGGTCGTCGAACGCCGCTGGGTCCCGGTTGGCTGCCTCGAGCACCAGGAGGACCCCTTCACCTGCGCGGATCACCTCACCGCCGACCTCGATGTCGGCTAGCGCCACCCGCTGGATGGGGTTCTGCACGATCGTCTGGTGGCGCAGCAGCTCGTCGATCGCGCCCGGCCACAGGTCCGGACTGCGGCGTAGCTCGTCGAGCTGGTCAGGATGCTCGAGCAGCGCGAATGTGCCGAGCCCGATCATCGTGGCCGTCGTTTCATGCCCCCCCACGAGCAGGATCAGCGAGATGGTAACCAGCTCCTGGCGGCCGAGGTTGCCGGGCTTGAGCTCCTCCTCGATGAGCCTGCTGATCATGTCATCGGCGGGCTTGGCCTCCTTCCTGGAGATGAGCTGGTCGAGATACCCGAGGATCGCCCCCATGGCCCCTTGCACCTGCTCTTTGGTGCTCGATGTGTTGATCATGGCGCGTGTGTTCGCCTCGAAGACCTCGCGGTCCTCGTACGGCACGCCCAGAATGTGGCAGATGGTGCGCGACGGCACGGGGAAGGCAAGATCCCGGACTATGTCGGCGGGCGGCCCGTTCCGTTCCATCGCGTCCAGGCACCCAGTGACGATGGCCTGGACTTCCGGGCCCAGCGCCGCGGCACGGCGCTGCGTGAAGTCCTTGCTCAGCATGCGCCGGACGCGGTAATGAGCCTCTCCGTCGGAGCGCATGAAGGTTCCCCTGAGCGGTGACTCGAAGGCACCCGCATAGAGGAATGGATAGCCGGGAACGGTTTCGTCGGCGCTCATCCGCTCGTCGTCGAGCAACGCCCGGACGTCCTCGTGGCGCGTGATCAGCACCGCCTGGAGACCGCTGGGCAGGGTCACCCGGTGGACTGACTGCTCCCGCTGCAGCCTCAGGTACGCCCGGGGCGGGTGGAAAGGGCTGGATCTGGCTGCGGGGAACTCGGTGATGTACGCGCTGGGAATCGTCTCCGTCATGCTGCGACTGTGCGGAGTATTCGCCCGCCGGCCCGCTCAATAGTGCACAGGGGGCGCTAGTCGCCTGTGATTTCATCCAGGACCGGAACGCTAAGCGGGTTTCTCTCAGCGTGGAGCGGCGGTCGTGGACACCGGGAACATCGAAGGCCTGAGGCCTGAAGGCACGACGCGCGTCAACGGCAAGACCATGCTGGAGCACATTGGCGGCCGCACCCGGCTGAAGGATCTGGTCGGGCACTTTCACGCCTCGGCCCTCGCCGACGACTTGCTCGGTGAGATGTTCCGCCGCGGCAAACCGGCACACGCCGCGCATCTCACCGCGTTCCTCGAGGAGATCATGGGCGGCGGGAAGCGCTACTCCGTTCATCACAACGGAGTGCGGGGGTTGTTCGAGGCGCACGCGAACCTCGGCATAACCGAGGAGCAGCGTCAACGGTTCGTCCAGCTGATGATGGCATCGGCCGACGCGGCCGGGTTGCCAGGCGATGAGCGTTTCCGGCGCGCACTCCGGGCGCGGGTAGAGCAGGGTTCGATGTTCTCCATGACGTTGTCCCAGCCCGGCGCCGGGCCGCCGGTTCCCTGGCCTCCCGTCGGGACCTGGGACTGGTAGCTCCCTGCGTCAGCTCCACCGGTACGTACGGTGGAAGCTGGCGATCCGGTCGAGCACGAGAAGGCCCTGGCCATCCAGGCATTTGCCGTAGACGCTGCCGTAGGGCGCGGGATCGGGAACCTCGTCGCGCACGCCAGCCATCCGGCCCAGGCTCAGCTCGCTCACCAGCTCATACTCCTCCATAGTGAGCTCGTGACGCGACTCGATCGCCTCGCTGATCCTGACGGCGCCGAGCGTCGCTGGCGCCGCCGGCGACAGTACCCCGCTGTAGAACTCCGAGGCGCATCCGGAGCCATAAGAGAACAGCCCCACCCGTTTCGGGCCGTCGAGCTCAACGTGGCTGACGAGCGAGCAAAGCGCCAGGTAGAGGGCGGCTGAGTAGACGTTGCCGACCTTCGAGCAGTACACCAGCGACGGCGCGAGGCGGCGGGCGAAATCGCGCTCGATCTCGTCGGGTTGCGCGCTGGTCAGCTTGTGCATCAGGCGACGGTGCGCGCCTTTCACCATGCCTGCGAACGGGGTGTGGAAGACGAGATAGTCGAAGGTCCCGGCGAAGTCGCACCCTTGCACCCGGGAGGCGTACATCGCATAGCTCTCTTCGAGGCAATGGAGATAGGACAGCAGCGACAGGTCGGAGTCGCCAGCCTCGAGGTCGGGGCGCGGGCGCAAGGTGTCCATGACTTCGTAGCTGTGGAACCCGCTTGCGCCCTGGTCAAGCTCGAGGACGCGCGGATCGTCGCCGACCAGCATCGCGACCGCACCGGCCCCTTGGGACGGTTCCCAGTAGGAGTGCCGGTCGATGGTGCTTGCCGCGTCCGCCGCGACGACCAGCGCCTTGCCCCCTGCGATGGGCGTGGCCGCCGCCAGTGCGGCGGCTGTCTGGAGTGCCGCGGTGCCTCCATAGCACGCATGCTTGACCTCGAAGGAGCGGCAGTTGCGCGGCAGGCGGAGATAGTCCTGGATGTAGGTACTGATCGGCTTGCCGAAGTCGAGGCCGGACTCAGTGCCCACGATCACGGCTTCGATGCGCCCCCGTTCGTCTTCAGACAGCGCATCGACGAGGGGTTTGGCCGCGTTCACCGCGTTGGTCACGGGATCTTCGCAGGGGAGGTTGACCGACTTCTGCTCCATCATGAGGTTGCCGAAGCGGCGCGTGTCGAGACCGCGCGCCGAGAACAGCCGGCGCACGTCGAGACAGGCCCGCCCTACGTAGACACCGATCGCCTCGATACCAACGCCCATCTACGCCCCGCCTTTCCCCGGCGTCCACGCCGCAGTGGCCGCCATCAGGTCGTGATGGATCGCGGCGAGCAGGTCCGGGTTTCTTTCTTTGAAATAAAAATGATCCCCAGCGAAAACGCGCAAGCGGAACTCATGCGCGGTGATGTCCCGCCAGCAGAGCATGTCGGCGACGTTGACCACCGGGTCGTCCGCACCGAGAAACGCGGACACCGCGACGGAGAGCCGTGGTCCCCGCGGAGGTGCGTATGTCTCATTTACCTGGAAGTCAGCGCGCAGAGTTGGCAGGAAGGCGTCGAGTAACTGCGGATGGCCAGCGACTTCTGGCGGGATGCCGTTGAGCGAGTGCAGGTACGCGAGGAAGTCCTCACGTGGCAACCGGTGTGCTGGCCGGTCACGGGCAGCAGTGTGCGGGGCGCGCCGGCCCGACACCAGCAGATGCACCGGTCCGCCGTCTGGGCCAGGGAAGAACTTCCGGCACAGCTCGTATGCGACGGCGGCCCCCATGCTGTGGCCAAAGAGCGCGAACGGCTGGCCGATGCGGTGGCGCAGTTGCGGCATGATCCCCGCCACGAGCTCATCCATGCTTGTGTACGGAGGCTCGCGCCAGCGTTTCTCCCGGCCTGGCAGGACGACGGGGCAGACCGTCACCTGAGGGCCCAGCCGCCCTTGCCACGCCCTGAAGCTGGTGGCGCCGCCACCGGCGTGCGCGAAGCAGAACAGCCGGATCGTGGGTTTGGAACCGCCGGCCGGCGGCTCGGTGCAGGTGTGCGTCACTCCATCCCTCGCTGTGGGTGAGGAGGCCGGGCCTGGGCAGCCTACGAGGGGCCGGGCCGGCTGAGTGCTCACGATTGCCCGGTCATGCACCGGGCGCCGCGAGCGCGACACACGTGTTGAACCCGCCAAAGCCGAAACCGTTGGACAGCGCGAGCCCTGCACGTACCTGCTCGGCATGCTGGCCCACGAACCGGCAGCCCGGGCTCGGCGGGCGCCGCAGGCCGGTGTTCGGGTGAAGGAAGCCGTCCCTCAGCTGAACCACGGTAGCGACCGCCTCCACCACACCAGCGGCGCTCAGGCAGTGCCCGACGAGCGCTTTCGTGGAGTTCACCCAGGGTCCCTGGCCTTGCCCGCCGAAGACGCGGCGGAGCGCACGGATCTCGGTGCGGTCCCCCAGCGGCGACCCCGTGCCGTGGGCGTTGACATAGCCGACCTCCCGTGGTTTGCGGCCTGCGCGCTGGAGCGCATTCACCATCACGGTGACCTCGCCCTCCTCAGCCGGGTTCGCCAGGCTGTTGGCATCGAGCCGCTGAGCGTAGCCCGTCAGCAGGGCATGGACCGCAACGGCCCGGTGCCGGGCGGACGCCGCCGACTCGAGCACGAGGCACGCCGCGCCCTCGCCCGCGACGAACCCCGCATGTGACTCGTCAAACGGCACGCTCGCGACGTCCCACGCCATGGCGCCGAGGTTCCCCAATGCCCGCAGCCCGACGGGCGACAGCTCAGCTAGCGCGCCGACCACCAGGCACGCGTCGGCGGCACCCGACTCGACAAGACGGCTCCCGGCGATGATCGCGACGTTGCCGCTCGCCGAGGCACCGCCCACGGTGAATCCCTCGCCGGTGACGCCAAGAACATGGCTCAGGGTCCCGACGTGGTCGGTATCGAGCATCTGCAGGGCGAAGCGCGGCGGCACATAGGCCGGGCTGGCATGGAATCTGGCCGCAAGCTCGTGCGAGTGGCGGCTCGTGAGGTTGTGCCCGGCGACAACGAGCGCGATCCGGTGGGCCGGGATCCGGTTTTCGTGCAGGCACGCCGACTCCCAGGCCTCGAGAGCCGCCGCGAGCGCTACCTGTACCGGACGGGGCGACCGGCTGGCTACCCGGGTGGCGGTCCGTCGTATGCCGTCGGGGAGGCCGGTCCGGGCCGCGACGGCGTCCGCCAGCGAGAAGCCGGCCAGCGGTGCGCCATAGCGCGGCCCTCCGCTGTCGGCAGGCAGCTCGGTAATCGCGCTGGAACCCGCCAGGAGACCAGCCGCGAACGGCTCGACGCTCTCCCCGAGCGCGCAGACCACGCCGAGCCCGGTCACCGCGAGGCCTGCCCCACTCCTCACGCGTACTTCCTCAGCAGGGCAACGAGCGATCCCATCGTGCGGTCGCGCCCGAACTCCGGTACCGGGACTATGATGCCGAGTTCCGCCATGGTCATCGTGACGATGTCGGCACGGTCGATGCTGTTGCACCCGAGTTCGGCGAGCGTCCGGTCAAGTGTGACCTTGGCCGCGGCGATCTCCGGCACAACCGCGACCACGCTGCGCCGGAACGCGGCCAGGATGGCATCGTCCGCCAGTTTGCTGTGGGCCATCAGTCCTCCTTGGCCGCGCTGACCGTGTCGTCGTCGAAGTGGAGCGTGAGCAGCGAGGCGGTGATTCCAGCGATTCCGCTGGGCTCCAGCGGCTCGGCGGCGCCCGGTCCGTCCAGCCACAACCGGCGCCGCCGGAAGCTTGGCGCGGGCAGCGCCTGGCGGTGCACGGCGCCGTGGGCGGGAGCCGGTGCGCTCGCGATCAGGTGGGCGTTGGTTCCGCCCAGGCCGAACGCGCTCACTCCGGCCACCCGTGGGCCGCGCTCCGGCCACGGCCGCAAACCGGTGTTCGGAAAGAAAGGCGAACTGGCGAAGTCGAACCGGGGGTTTGGGGTCTCGCAAAAGAGCGTGGGTGGGATCTCCCCGTGCTCCAGCGCGAGCACGACCTTGAGCAGCCCGGTGATTCCGGCTGCGCTGAGCAGGTGACCGATGTTTGACTTCACGCTGCCGATGGCACACCACCCGGTGCGATCGCTCGTCTCGCGGAACACGTTCGTCAGCGCTTGCAGTTCGATCGGGTCGCCGATCATGGTGCCGGTGCCGTGGGCTTCGACCATCCCGACATCTTCCGCTGCCCAGCCGCTCTCCCTGAGGGCACGTCGCACGACTGCCGCCTGTGCCACCGGGTTGGGCGTGGTGAGCCCCATGGTCCTGCCGTCGTTCCCGACGGCGACGGCGTCGATCACCGCATGGATCCGGTCACCGTCAGTGAGTGCGCGGTCGAGGCGTTTGAGCAGCAGCACGCCGCACCCTTCGCCGGGCACGAAGCCGTCCGCGGCCCGGTCGAACGCGCGGCAGCGGCCCGACGGCGAAAGCGCCTGGAGGGCGCTGAACTCGAGATAGGGGCGCTCATCGAGCAGCACATCGACCCCTCCGGCGAGCGCCATTTCGCTCTCCCCGGCGAGCAGGCTGCGCACCGCGAGCTGCACGGCAACGAGTGCCGACGAGCATGCGCTGTCGACGACGAGGTTCGGGCCGGTCAGGTTGAGCTGCTGCGCCACCCGCGCCGCGATGAAGTTCTGGTCTGCTCCGAAGCTGGCGCGGCCGGCTCTGATGCCGACCCGGTGGCGGTAGCCGGACATGCGTGCCCCGATGAAGACGCCGACGTCCCTGCCGTCGAGCTCCCCGTCGGTGTAGCCGGCGTCGCACGCGCAGGTGGCTGCGCCCTCGAGCACGAGGCGGATGGCCGGGTCGAGACAGGTCGCCTCCTGGTCGGTCAGGCCGAAGTAGCCGGGATCGAACTCCTCGATGCCGGTGACGAAGCCACCCCACTTGCTGATCGACTTGCCGACCTCGGTCGTTGGCAGGTACAGCGCCGCGGCATCCCAGCGTGCCGCCGGCACCTCGGTGATCGCGCACCGCCCAGCGCGCAGGTTGGCCCAGAACGTGGCTGCGTCTGGTGCTCCCGGGAGACGGCAGGCGAGACCGACGACCGCCACCCGGTGCCCGGCAGCCTCGCTGGCCGTGCCGCGGGTTGTGGCAGGTTCGGAGCTGAGCTGCCGCGTGTGTTCCCCGGGCCCGGCGTACCCGGCCGGCCGGGGGGCTGCCCCGGGATGCAACCGCGCCTGGAGGTACCGCGCGAGCTGTTCGAGCGTCGGGTGGTCGAGCATGATCGACGGCTCGACATAGCAGCCGGCCCGTGCTTCGATCCTCGTCACGAGCTCAGCCATGAGGACCGACTCAACCCCGAGGTCGTCGAAGGACGCCGCCGGATCCAGTTCGCTCGCCGGGATGCCCAGGGTCTCGGCGAAGAGGCCGGCGAGCCATCCAGGCACCTGCTCCCGGGCGTGCGGTGCGAGGCGCGGAGGCGATGGCCCCAGCGCCGGCCCAGCCGGCCCGGCTTGCCCAGCGGACGGCCCGTGGCCGGCGCCGGTGGGGGGCGGAGCCAGCAGCGCCTGCGGGTCGAGGTCGGAGCGGGCGGCCGGCATCACGATGACGGACGCCGGCATCCGGCTGGTCATCACGTCGTCGAGAATCCGCAAGCCCTCGTCGACGCCGAGCGCCGCGAGTCCCACGTCGACGCCGATCTCCTCGGTCATGCCGGCATTCCCCCAGCTCGGCCAGGCGACGGATCGCATCTCAGGGTGGCCGGTACGCGCGTGGTACCCGGCGTAGAAGTCGAGGAACGCGTTGGCCGCCGCGTACTCCACGACGCCCACGGCCAGTCGTGGTACGACCGCGGCCACCGAGGAGAACAGGACGAAGAACGAGGGCCGGCCGGGCAGGCAAGCCTCGGCGAGCGCCCTGACGCCGTCGACCTTCGGTTCGAGCACCGCGTCGACGTCGCCGGGATCCTTGCCGGTGAACGGCCCGGCCGGGGCCATCCGTCCGGCGCAATGAACAACCCCGCCGATCTCGCCAAGCGAGGCACGGACGTCCGCCAGGAACCCGCTGAGCCGTGCGCGGTCGGTGAGCTTCCCGGTGTACACGGCCACCCGGGCACCCAGCTCTTCGAGCTCCCTGACCTGAGCGATCACCGACGCCTCGTGGGCGGTGAGGCCGGGCTGGTCCCATTGGGAGCGGGCGCGCACAGTCCGCAGTCCGAGCAGGGCGAGACGGCGTGCGCCGCGCCGGCAGAGATGGCGCGCGATCTCCGAGCCGATTCCCCCCGTGCCGCCGGTCACGACGTATGTCTTCCCGGCATCGAGGACGGGACGGGCTGCGGGCAGGTCGAGCGCGGCAAGATGCGGCCGGTATCGGCGGCCACCGCGATAGCACACCTCATTGCCGCCGTCATCGGCGGTCCATTCGGCCAGAAGCTGCGCCACGACATCGTCCGGACCGCCGTCGGTATCCACGACGGTCGCGCGCAACGTGCCGTATTCGGCGTCGAGCGCGCGCAGAAAGCCTGCCATGCGGGCGCCGGCCAGGCTGGGCGGCGGCCCGGGCAGGTCCTGGAGGCCGGCGACCGCCAGCAGCACCCGCAGCTGACGACGCCGCGCCAGCAACTGCCGCCAAACGGCGAGCCGTGCGGCCCACTGGCTGGTTTCCGCGTCGGCGCGGTTGAGATCACACAGATCGACCAGGCCCTCGACCTGTGGTGAGTGCCCGAGGATGGCATGCACCGCGACGGTGGCGCCCGCCTCGTCAACGAACCCCGCCTCACTGTGGTCACCTTCGCGCAGCAGCGTCACGCGCTCTCCGGCTATCTCGGCCAGGCAGTGTGCCACTGCCTCTGTGCCAGTGGAGTAGAGGCAGATCATGGCCGGTCCGGCCGCGGCCGGCGGTGGGGCTTCGGCGGCAGGCTGCCACAGCTTGCTGTACACAGACACCGCCGCGGCAGGGTCGGGCAGCCAGTGACGGCGGCGGGCGAACGGGTAGGACGGCAGGCCCACCAGCTGTGGCCGTCCGCCGGGATGGAGGCGTGACCAGTCCACGCGGCCGCCGCGCACCCACCGCCCGGCGAGCTCGGTCAGCGATGCACGGCCGGGATCTGACGGCACCGGGCAGAACGGGTGGACGCCAGCTTCGGACGCGGCCGGTGCCCTGCCGCGCGCCGCCGGGCCGGTCTCGCCCGCGGCGAGTTGGTTCAATGCGCCGAGCAGTTCGCCGAAGTTCGAGACAACGACCGCGAACCGCTCCCTCAGTGGCTCGCGGCCGGTCTGCAGCGTATATGCGACGTCTTCCAGGGTTGCGGGCGCCTGCTCTGCCGCCGCTGCCGCCGGGAAGCCGGGCTCAAGGTGCGCCGCAAGCCTGGCCGCCAGCGCACGCAGCCGCTCCTCGTCGTTCGCCGACATCACGATCAGCTGAGGCTGCGTCGTCTCCGGGCGACCGCGCGCAGGCGGCTGGTACTCCTCGACGACGATGTGCGCATTGGCGCCGCCAGCCCCAAACGAGCTGACAGCGGCACGGCGCGGCGCCGGACGCCCGTCGATGATTGGCTGCGGCCACCCGGCCCCGGTGCGCTGCAGCCGGAACGGAGAACGTGCCCAGTCCACGGCCGGGTTCGGTTCCGCGGTGTGCAGCGTCGGCACGAGGCGGCGATGGCGCAGCGAGAGCACGGCCTTCGTCAGCCCGGCGATTCCCGCAGCGCCTTCGAGGTGCCCGATGTTGGATTTCACCGACCCGATCGCGCACGAACCGGGCGGCAGGTCAGCGGCGCCAAACGCCCGCTCCAGCCCGTTGATCTCCACCGGGTCACCGAGCTTGGTGCCGGTGCCGTGCGCCTCGATGTACCCGATACCCGATGGTGGCACGCGGGCACGCGCGAGCGCGGATGCGATGAGCTCTCCCTGAGCGACCGGATTGGGCACCATGTAGCCGTTCGTCTTGCCGCTGTGGTTCACGGCGGTGGCCTTGATGACCGCGTGGATGCGGTCGCCTGCGGCGATCGCGGCTGGCAGCGGCTTGAGCAGCACGGCGCCGACGCCCTCCCCCGGGGCGAACCCGTCGCCGCCCGCACCGAACGCGCGGCAGCGATGGTCGCTCGAGGTCATCTTCAGCCGCGCCTGCTCGATGAACTTGTTGGGGTGCAGCGACAGGTTGACGCCGCCCGCGATGGCAAGCTCGCATTCGCCCAGCCGCAGGCTGGACAGGGCGAGATGGACGCACGTCAGAGACGACGAGCACATCGTGTCGACGGTCAGGCTGGGCCCGTGGAGGCCGAGAAAGTAGGAGACCCGGTTGGCGATGCCCGCCACCGACGAGCCGGTGCTGACCGGAGCGGCCACCAGCGACCTCTCCACCCCGAAGAACGGGTACTCGCTGTACATGGTGGCCGCGAACACCCCGGCCCGGCCGCCATGCGCCTCGCGCAAGCGCGCCCGGGGGTAGCAGGCGTCCTCCAGAGCCTCCCACACGACCTCGAGGAACAGCCGTTCCTGGGGATCCATCAGGTCGGCATCTCGCGGTGTGATCCCGAAGAACAGCGGGTCGAACTCCTCGACGCCGTCGAGGAACGCCCCCCACATCGAGTCCACCGGCCAGCCGGCCCGGCGGCGATCAGCCGGGAACTGCGTGATGCAGTCACGGCCTTCCTCGAGCAGCCGCCAGAACTCGTCGAGGTTCTCCGCCTGCGGGTATCGCCCGGCGATCCCGATGATCGCTATGTCCTCGGCTGGCAGGTTCGCGTCCGCAGACAGCGGCCCGGCCGGCCCGGCCGGATCAGCCGGATCGACCGGATCGGCCGACAGGCGCCGGGCGACTTCCGCGAGAGTCTGGTGCTCGAAGAACAATGTGCGGGGAATATCGCCGAAGTCACGCGCGAGTGCTTCGTTGAGCGCCGCGACCAGTGCCGAGTTGAGCCCGTACTGCTCCATCGGCGCATGGGGGTCCAGTCGTCCTTCCGGGATGCCGGACACTTCCGCAAAGCGCCGGCGAACCAGGGCGAGCTCGCCGGACATGGGCAGGGACGGCGGCGTCGCTGTGGATGCGCCGCCGATCCAATGCGGCTCCCGCGCGAACGGGTAGGTCGGGAGCGCCACTCTGCGCGCCGGACGTGGCCAGCAGGCCTGCCAGTCGACGTCCTGCCCCGCCAGCCAGGACCTGAGTGCTTCGCGCTCGGTGCGCACGGCCATTGCGGGCGTGACGCCGCTGCCGCCGGGCACGCTGGTATGAACGTCGGGGTGCGCGTGCCCGTCCAGGTATGCTTCCAGGCCTGCCCGGAGGCCCCCGGGCTCCTCGCACCAGATCGCCAGCCGGTGGGTTAGGTGGACACGGCCGGCCTGCAACGTGAAGGCGACGTCGGCGAACGACTCCGATGGCAGACCGGGGTGATCCCGCAGCCGCCGGGCACAGGCGCGAAGCTGCTGTGGGCTCGCGGCGGAAAGCAGGACGGCGTGCGGGCCATGGCCGGCTGCCGCGGGCACCGGGCTGGGGGGCTTCCGCAGCACCGCATGGCCGTACGCGCCACCGGCGGCGACCGCGTTGACCAATGCCCGTGCCGGCTGGTTGCCGGCCCACTCCTCGAGCCGGCCGGCAACCCGCAGCGGAAGGTGCTCCCACGGCAGCAGCGGGTTGGGTTCAGTTGCCGGCACGGTGGGCGCGATCTTCCCGTGCCGGAACTGGAGGATGACCTTGGTGAGCTGGGAGAGGCCAGCCGCCGCCTCCAGGTGACCGATGTTGTGCTTGAGCGTGCCGACCGGGATCTGCCGGGATCCGCCGCCGAAAACGCGGGCCAGAGCCTCGATCTCGGCTGTGTCGGCGACGCTCGCACCCCCCGCGGCGCACTCGACATAGCCGATGTCAGCCGGTGTCAGGCCCGCGTGCGCCAGGCCTTCCGAGATCGACTCAGCCAGCGCCCCGACGACCGGGGTGCCGAACCGCCCGGCCCGCCCCGAGTGCCTGGTCCACGTTGCTTCGATGAGAGCTTGAATCGTGTCGCCGTCCGCGGCTGCCCGCCCAGCCGGCCGCAGCAGCAGCGCGCCGGCACCCTCGCCCGGCAGCCACCCTGCCGACTTCGCGTCGAACGCCCCCGCGGCAACTGCGGTCGCCTCGGTCGCCCTCAGGCCCCAGGCCCTGAGCAGCTCGGCATGGTAGGGGTGGACGAGCAGGTTGGCCGCCACCACCACCGCGGCATCACATTCGCCGCGGCGCAAGCTCTCCATGGCCAGGTGCAGCGCCGTCAGTGACGATGCACAGGACGCGTCCACTGCGACGCTGGGCCCCACGAAGTCGAAGAAGTGGGAGATCCGGTGCGGAATATCGGATGCGGTCGCGCTGGCCGCCGCGATACCAGAACGTTGCGCGGCCTCGGCTCCGACGAGCTCGTAGTCGTGCCACATCGCGGCCGCGAAGACGCCGACGCGAGGCGCCGCGCGCCGCAGCGAGGCAGCGGTGTGCCCGGCGTTCTCCAGGCACTCCCACACCGTCTCGAGGGCCAGCCGGAGCTGCGGGTCGATGGTGCGGGCTTCGGCTGGTGAGATCTGGAACAACAGGCCGTCGAACTCAGCCGCCGAGTCGAGGAACCCCCCGGGCACATCGTTCATTGCCGGAGAGCCGTGGCGGGCTGGCGCCGGGCCGATCGAGCGGATACCGGCCGAGAGGTTCTGCCACAGTGCTTCGGGACTGTCCGCGCCCGGATACCGGCCCGACATCCCCACAACGGCGACTTCAGGGTGGCGCTCGCGCTCGTCAGGGAGCAAGCGCGGGGTGGCGAACCTGTGCGTCGCGGCACCGCCGGCCAGCGACATCAGGAACCGGTGTCCCTCGTCCGCGCAGAGCTCTGGGCGCAGCCGGTCGAAGTACACCTCGCCGATCGGGCACAGCCCTATGCCCAGCTCGGCCTGGGCAGTCAGCAGCAGCTGCCCGATGTGTCCCGCCTCTATCGCGAGGAACCGGTCACTGCTCTCGCGGTACAGCGGCGTGATCGCACGCGTCTGCCCGACGAGGTAAAGCTCGAACGCGGCGATGTCGTACAGCGGCCGATTGTCGTGGAAGTGAATCGACCGGTCTATGCCCGACCCGTCGCCGAGCCGCTCGAGGGCATGCTCGGAGGGACGGTAGTAGTAGACCCCGGCCGCGGTGCCGTCAACACGGTCCGGTTTTATGTGGACGTACACCTGCACCCCGTAGGTCCCGCCCGCTGACGGGTACAGGTAGCGGCTGCGGCCGTCCACGACTGCCTCGCGCAGCAATCCGAGGAGGCGGCCGAACGACGACGCGGGAACGGGCGCGTCGAGGAAGTCACGACGGCTCGCGCGCCGCACATAGAGTTCCTCATCGGCTTCGGCTGGCTCGAGTGGCAGCCGCCGGCCGGGTGGCGACGGCGGCCGCAGGTTCCAGTGCCTGGCCTTGAACTCTTCCCGCTCCCGGGCGGAGAAGTAGTCCACGCTCGGCTCGGCGGCGGCAGACGCGGGCTCGGCGGCGGGTGCTGCGCCGGGCGGCTGGTCAGCCGTCGCTCCGTCCCTGGTCGCCGCGTCGCTTGGACCGAGCATGGAGTGCAGGTGAGCGGCGATCCCGGTCACGGTTGGTTCGGCGAGCACCGCGGACACCGAAATGCGGTGGGCGTAGCGATGCTGGAGCGCGTTTGAGACCTGAACGAGCGTAAACGAGGTCGCACCCTGGTCCCAGATGTCCTGGGCCGGATCCACCCATCCACCGCCAAGCAGCTGGGCGAACAGGCCGGCGATCTCGTCGCGCAGCTCGTCGAGCCCGGGCCCGGGCGGAGTGGATGCCCGGGCGCAGGGTGGAGCAGGCTGGCCGGTGGGCTGTACGACGGGCTGTGCAACCGGCCAGGGCAGGGCGTCGCGGTCCAGTTTGCCGTTCGCGGTCATGGGGAAGGCGTCAAGGAAGGTGGCGAAGTTCGGCACCATATAGCCAGGCAGCATCTGCGCGGCGAACTCACGTAGCTCGCGGATCGATGGGTGCACCGGCGACGATGGCACGATGTATGCCACGAGCTTGTGGTCAGCGGTCCCGTCTGGCCGCGCGAGCACCACGACCTCTTTGACACCTGAGTGCTGGCGTAGCCGGTGCTCGACCTCACCCACTTCGACGCGGAATCCGCGGATCTTCACCTGGCCGTCGCCCCGGCCACGGAAGCCGATCGTTCCGTCCGCGAAGTACACGGCACGGTCGCCGGTGCGGTACATGCGCTGCCCGGGCTGGACGCTGCACGGATCAGGCAGGAACCGGTCAGCCGTCATCGCCGGTTCCGCGTAGTAGCCCTCGCTGAGGCACTCGCCGGCGATGTACAGGTCACCCTCGTCGCCCACCCCGCAGGGGTGGAGGCTGGCATTGAGGATGTAGTACCGGGCGTTGTCGATCGGCTTGCCATAGGGGATGCTGCGCCACTGCGGGTCGATGTCGCCGATACGGAAATAGTTGGACCACACCGTCGCCTCGGTCGCGCCACCCAGGCTCACCAGGTGCGCATTTGGGAACGTCGCCCTGACGTCATCAGGCAGCGAGAGCGGCGTGTAGTCACCGCTGAGGAAGACCAGCCGCAGCGAGCTCGTGCCGGGCGCGCCGCGCACCCCGGCCAGCAGCGGAGCGAGCTGCGCGAGCGTGCTCGGCGCCGAGTTCCAGAAGGTCACCGGCTCACGAATTAGCACATCGAGCAGTTGGGCAGGGTCCTTCTGCTGGTCCTCGCTGACCACGTAGAGGGAGCCGCCGTAGCCAAGCAGCCCGAAGATGTCGAACACCGACAGGTCGAAGCCGAGCGAGGTGACCGCGAGGCCGAGGTCGCCGGGGCCGAGCTCAAACTCACGCCGGCACCACGCGATCAGGTTCGAGACCGCACGGTGTGCGACGGCTACGCCCTTTGGTACTCCTGTGCTTCCCGACGTGAAGATGATGTATGCGGTGTGTTCCGGCCGCGCGGCATGCGGTGGGTTTATCTCGCCGGGATCCCCCGCCCCGCCCCGCCGGATGTCGCGGTCGATCTCGATGACGGTCACGCGGTCAGGTGCGGCCCACCGGGTCGTGCCGGATGTGGTGAGCACGGCAGATGCACCGGTGCGCGCCAGCATCCTGGCCGCTCGCTCCCCCGGCAGCGACGGCTCGACCGGCAGGTAGGCGCCACCGGCCTTCAGCACCCCGAGCACCGCAGCGATCATGGCGGGCCCCCGGCGGGTGGCAACCGCCACGACGGTTTCCGGCCCGACGCCGGACTCTTTCAGCCGCCAGGCGATCCGGTTCGCCTCGGCGTTCAGCTCGCCATAGGTCGTGACGCCGGCGGCGCAATGCACGGCCGGAGCATCCGGGTGCTCCCGCGCCCGGTCTTCGACCATGGCATGTGCTAGCCGGTGAGCGGGAAAATCACGTTCCGTCGCGTTCCACTCATGAACCACCGTGCGGTATTCAGCCCGGGTCAGCGTGCTGATGGGCGGCCGGGGAGCCCTGGTGCCGGCGGTCAGGGACTGCACGGCGTGGCCGTACCGCGCGAATGCCACGGCCAGCCGGCCAGGTGGGAAGTCCGCGGCTATGGCGTCCCAGCAGTAGCAGAGGTCGTCACCGTCGGCTGTGCCGATGCAGTCGAGCGACACGTCGGGCGTGCAGCTCATCCACGGTCCCTCGCTCGTCCCGGCTGGCAGCGGCCAGTCCGAGAGGTCGACCACGCTGCTGTAGACGACTGGGTACGCATAGTCGCGGTGCGCGCGCTCGCGCATGATGCGCCGGCGCAGCACACCGAGACCCGACACGCCGTCGGCGGCGCAGTCTCGCCCGATCTCCTGGCAGATCCGGGTCGCCGTGCCGAGCAGCGAGGCGTCAGGAGGCTCGCCGCGCACCCAGCTGAGCCTGGTGAACTCGCCCGGCCGGGCGTCATTACCAGTCTCGCTCCAGCGCACGACCGGCACCGCGAAGTCGTGCGATCCAAGTTCCTCCGCGAGTACACGCATGAACGCGGCGAGCAGCAGCGCGTCAGGCGTGACGCCGTGCTCGCCAGCGTATGCCGCAAGCCGGCGCCAGCCGGGCAGCCGGCCCGCGAGACGCACGCGGCGCTCGTCCTGCCCGGTGCCCATGCCATCCAATGGCCGGCCGGCTCGCCCGGGCAGAACTGGCCCGGCCGGCAGGCTCGCTATGCGTTCCTCCCAGTACGACTGCCACGACGGCTGCTCCGGACTCATGCCGGACTGCACTGCGCCGTCTGGCGAGTGCGCTAGCGGCTCTGCTGGCCATGGCATGGCCTGCGGATCGGCGTACCTGCGCATGAGCTCACGGCAGAGGAAGTGGACACTCGGCGCGTCGAAAAGCGCGACGTCGAACGCACAGTGGACGGTCGGCGGCCCGGCCCCGACCGTGACGCGAACGTCGAAGTGAGGCCACCGGGCGAGCGGGAACGCTCGCCCGGTGAGTTCTTCACGTATTGCGGTCAGCACAGTGGCCGGGTCGACGCGGCCAGTGAGGTCGACCACCGGAACCTGCCACTCCGCCGGTGCCTCAGCCAGTATCCGCACCGCGCCGTTGGGGTCGAGAAAGGAGCGCATGGCGTCGTGTTCCCTGGTAAGCATCAGCACCGTGCTGGCGAGCCTGACCGGGTCGACCTCCCGCAGGTGGAAGCTCTTGTAGATCTGGCACCCGTTCCACGGGTGGCTGGCGTTGCCGCCGTTGCGGGCCACGAAATACGCCTGCTGCAGGGCGTTGAGCGGGCGGCTCTCCAGTTCGCCGGACAAGGCACACAGGGTATGGAGGCCGTTGACGAACAGGGCGAATGCGGTCTCCATGGCCCCGGCGGGAAACTGGCCCAGCGCGCAGTCCCATCGAAAGCGCAGTTCGGCCCCCTGCTCCCAGATCTGGCTGTCGAGCAGGACGTCCGATGTCTGGCTCACCGCGTAGCTGACATCCGCTGCGAATCCCGTGCCGATACGGCCACCGGGCCCCAGGCCGAGCAGGCTGGTGAAGACTACAGGCAGTGCGCCCGGCACAGCATGCCCGCGAGAGCGCACCTCGCGCACCGCATCGATGCCCGATACAGCGGAGTGGGCGAGCGCTGCCCATACCTGCTCGTGGATCGCCGATGCCGCCGCGGTTACCATCTCGCGGCCGGAAACGTCCGGGACAACGACCGCCGACGACGTAAAGGGCCCGACGACGTTGTCGGCTGCGGCAGGCAGCCAGCTTCGCGCGTTCGTTGTGACGACGAGCGAGAACGGTGGCCGTGCACCGGCCCGCGCGAGCGCGTCGGCGAACACGGTCAGTACGAGCGAGGACGGTGACACCCCGGATTCCGCGGCGCGTTCCCTGACGGCCGACCATTGTGCCTGGCCGAGGCGGCCGGTCAACGGCTGACGGGCGAAGCCAGCCCCACCCCGGTTCTCACCGCGTGGCGGCCCGAACCTGGGGCCTGGCGGCACAGTGGGCAGGCGGCCGAGCCAGTAGGCCAGGTCACGCTGGTACTCTTCGCCACTGCGGCGCCGGGTCATCGCTACCACGCAGTCGCGGGCGCTCAGCCCCGGGCCGGCGAGTGGCTTGCCCGGATTGTGATACAGGTCCGCCCACTGCGCGAGCAACAGCGCCATCCCGTGCCCGTCAGCGAACAACGCGTCCATGCTGAGGTGCACCAGGCCGCCGCCATCCGGGAGCAGGCATACCTCGATGCGGAACGCCGGCCACGTGCCTGGTCGATGAGAGGGGTGGGACAGCCGCCTGCGCACACCGGCCACGGATGCCGCCGCTTGTTCCGGCCGCGCCCGGGTCAGGTCGTGGACCGGCAGCGGCCAGTCCGCAGCCTCGGTGCTCACCTGCTGACGGCCATCCTGCGTCACGGCTGCCCGCAGCATGTCGTGGTGGTCGATCAGCCGCTGCCAGGCCCTCCTGAGGCGTTCAAGATCAACGTTGGCGAGCGGGAACTCCTGATATTGATGACATCCCACCGGGTCCGGGGTGAGCTCTGGGCAGGAGCCGGTGAGATAAGACTCCTGGATTGGCGTCAGCGGGAAAGGATCAAGGAGCGACACCGGGTCGTGCTCCACCGTGATGCCGGGGCGATTGCCGCTGGCCACTGATTCGCCAGCGATCCTCGCTGCCAGGCCGGACAGCGTTGTCTGCGCCGAGAGCCACAGGAAAGGCACGTCGACGCCGAGTTCATCCTGGATCTCCAGCCAGAACCGGGCCGCCGCCATTGAGCTCATACCGGTGGCGCCCAGCGGGATCTCAGGGTCGGCTTGCGCCGCTGGCAGTAAGATCCCTGACAGCACGCGCTGCAGTGCTTGCCTGACATCTCGCTGATCCATCTGACCTCATAACGACCGGATCGGAAGTCGTGCGCTGAAGGATGTGTGCCGGGGCCTGCCCAGTCCCCTGATTCCGGGGGCAGGGGCGATGGGAGGCTATGTCAGTGGCCAAGGCATGCCTGTTCAACATTGAGCAGGCTGCCTGGCCGCAGCGGCCCAGAGTTGATGCAAGGTTTGCGGGCTTGGATCGAGCTTCGTCATGAGCAGATCTGGATCACAGATCTGTGGTCATATACGTAGGCACGAGAAAAGCGCGTCAAACCAACGGCGTGAACGGTGAACGGAGGAATACCAACGTGCCCTCGATAGGCAACCTGGTCGCTGTGACCATTGACTGCTCAGATCCAGCACATCTCGCAGAATTCTATAAAAACCTGCTTGGCTGGGAGATCACTTACAGTGATGAGAATGCCGTCTACCTCTCGGGCAGCGGAATGCGACTGGGTTTCCAGCGGGTGGAGAACTACACGGCACCTCAGTGGCCGGGCCAGGACATCCCCCAGCAGATGCACCTCGACATCGCGGTGGAGAACGTCGAGGCAGCCAGGCAGAAGGTCATCGAACTCGGTGCCAGGAGCGCTCCGGAGCAGCCTGGCGGGGATAGCTGGCATGTAATGCTTGACCCGGCCGGGCATCCCTTCGACCTCACCACGGCCTACTGACCAGCGCACGGCTGTCTTCACGAGGCCGCTTCCGCGGAAGATGGACGCACGGGAGATCATGACTTCCTCGAGCGCGGTGCGGGTAGAGATTGCTGAAGCAGTCACGAAGCTGACGCTGGACCGGCCGCAATCGCATAATGCCATCACCGACGACCTGCTCGAAGGTCTTCACTGTGCGATCGACGCCGCGGAGGCCGACGCCGAATGCAGGGTGGTGATGCTCTGTGGGGCGGCGGGGATCTTCTGCACGGGAATGGACCTCAACGAGCCCGGGCCCGGCCGCGGGGACCATTCATTCGCTGGGGCGGCCGAGCCTTTCTTCGATCTCCTGGTGCGCTTTACCACGAGCACGCTCACCGTGGTGGCAGTGGTCGACGGGCGCGCAGCCGGAGGGGGCGTCGGGCTGGTCGCTGCGAGCGACTTCGTCCTGGCGACGCCGCGCTCGCAGTTCTCGCTGCCAGAGGCGCTCTGGGGGTTGCTGCCATGCTGTGTTCTGCCATTTCTCATGAGGCGTATCGGCTTCCAGCGGGCGTACTCGATGGCGCTGAGCACTGTGCCGGTTGCCGCGGCCCGCGCTGCGGAGATCGGCCTCGTCGACGAGATCGGCGAAAGCCTGGAGATACCTCTGCGGCGGTTGCTGGCGCGTGTCACGAAGCTGCGGCCCGCGACGGTAGCCGCGCTGAAGCGGTACGTGGCCGAGTTCGGGCCGATCCACGCGACCACCAGGCAGCGGGCGGTCGATGAGTTCGAGACGCTGGCAGCTTCACCCGACTTTCGCGAAGCACTCGGCCGGTACACACGGGAACGGCGCTATCCCTGGGAGGCCCACAGGTAAGGGCCTGCCGATCAGGGTGCCACCGGGCCTTCGCCGTTTCACCATCGCCTGCCTGTCCTGAAAGGAAACTAGTGCTCGAGCAGGTCACCATCGAGTCCGTGTCGCCGGCGCTGACCTACTATCGCGGTGGCTCACACGGTCAGCCGCTGGTACTGCTCAATGCGCTGGGGCAAGGGCTGGAGCCATGGTCTCGTCTCATCGACCGGCTGCTGCCGCGGCGCATCCTGATCTGGGAGATGCGTGGGACCACGCCGCCCTATGGCGGATGGTCGGTCGATGAGCACGCCGGTGACCTCGCTGCGATACTCAGCCATGAAGTCATCGCGGCGTGTCATCTGATTGGGTGGTGCACCGGCCCAAAGGTGGCGCTGAGCTATTATCACCGCAACGCGGGTCCGGTCTCGTCCATGGTGTTTCTCAACGGTGCCTTTAAGCACACGGGTGGCCGGCGAGACCTGGATACACCGTACGAGCGCAATCTCGAGGCGATCTGCCGGGCCGTGGACCGGCAGCCAGCAGCCGCGGCCCGCCTCAGGCGATTGTTCGACTCCGGCGGGTTCGGCGAAGTGCCAGCTGGTGCGGCAGGAGCGAACGGCGCGGTCGCAGGAGTGCCGCCAGCCTCCCTTGCCGCCGCTGTCCGCAGGCCATTTCTTTCGGATTCAAGCCTCATTGCGTACGCTCGCCAGCACTTGGACTTCTGGGAGCACGACCCCACCGGTAACGCCGCCAATGTGACGGTGCCGGCCCTTTTCATAGCCGCAGAACACGACGAGATTGTCTCCCCAGCGGCCATCAGGGACGCGGCACAGCGATTTCCAGCCGCGTGCTACCAGGAGATCGCGGGCGCATCGCACTACGCCCTTTTTGAGCAAGCGGATCTCGTGGCCATGCTGATCGGGGACTTCGTGTGCCACGCCGGGGCCTGACAGGTTCTACAGCACGTTCTCCCGAACCAGCGCCCCACCCGCGATCTCGATCGCCGCCCACAGGGTGGCCGCGGTGTCGAACGTACCGGCGGTGAGGCTGCTGTCCGGCAGCGTTATGCCGAATTCGTCCTCGAGTTCGAGCATGAGCGTGACGGCTTGCAGGGAGTCTAGGCCCAGCCCTTTGAGCGGAACGTCGGGGGTGAGCTCCTGGCCGCGTCCGGCCTGACTGAGGTGGCGCCGCAGAATCGCGGCGAAGTTCTCGTTCAGCGTTCCTCCTAGATCAGCGCTCATTGACAGCAGGTGCCTGCTGTACGAGGGCGACGGGGACGCGTTCCAGCGCTACCCGGGAAGCGGAGATCACTTGGTCACCGTCCAGCGTCACTTCCACGGCCGCCGGATGACCGAGGAATGCGATCAGGCTGGCCGTTAGCCCATAGGCGCCCACGTTTGGCACGGCGACGACGTCACCGGGCCGCAGCCGGGGCAGGTCGACGCCGTCGCTCCACGTATCGAGCGGCGTGCACAGCGGTCCGGTGACCACACAGTCGTGCATCAGCGGCCCCGCGCTGTTGCCGTCTGCCACGAGCTCCGGCACCACGCGCGGCAAGCGCCGCAGGCCGGACATCCCGCCGAGATGATGCACACCCGAGTCCAAGATGATGAACGTACGGCCCTTGGAGCGTTTCACATCGATGACACGGCACACCAGCGTGCCGCAGCCGCCGACGAGGTAGCGGCCCGACTCGAACGATACGAGCGGCTCGGCGTGGCGCCATCCGGGCAGGTTGGCGTCGAGCGCCGGCTCGAGTTCCGCTGCGAGGCCCGCATAGTCCGGGCGCCGGCCACGGCGGGCATAAGGGAGGCCGAAGCCGCCACCAAGGTCGACCTCCCTCAGGTTGGAGCCGAGCACGGGGCTGAGCCGGCCGGCGAGTTCGATGCTTGCGGACAACGCGGCCGCGAGCACGCTGGGCTCTTCGATGTTGGTGCCCATATAGAGATGCAGCCCGGTCGCACGCGCCCCATGGGCGGCCCGGAAACGTTCCGGCTCCGCGAGCACCCACGAGGCGTCGGCACCAAACTGCGAGGCGGTTCCCGTCATCGTCAGCCCCAGGCCGGCAACAGGCTGCCCGGCATTGACCCGAAGCAGGCATTCCACCTCGCAGCCGTGCTCGCGCGCGAGGGTGCCGACGCGTTCCAGGTCGCCCGGGGAGTCGACGGAGAACCGGCGCACTCCGCAGCGCAGCGCGTACCCGATATCGGGGCACGTCTTTCCTGGTCCTGTCATCAGCACGTCCGATGCGGCGAAACCGGCTCGCAGCGCAGTCTCGATCTCCCCCACCGAGCTCACCTCCACCCGGCAGCCAAGCCGGGCTAGTACGGCCGCGAGGTCGGGATGGGGATTCGCCTTGAGCGAGTAGTACAGGACGCTCGCGCCAGGGAGTGCGCGACGGAGGCCGGCGTGTGCGGACCGCACTTCGGAGCAGTCGTACAGGTAGACGGGAGTTCCGAACATGCCCGCCGCCCGCTGGACGTTCACCGGGCCACACACTCTGTCAGCGGGCTCGCCAGGATGCTGGCCAGCGCCTTCTTGTCGACCTTGCCGCCCGGCTGCAGCGGCAGCGCGGTCAGCACGTGATACCCACTGGGCAGCCGGACGTTCTCGAGGCGCTGCGCCAGCTGCTCGTGCAACTCCGCCACCGTGATCTCACCACCAGCGACGAGGATGGCCCCGCGATCCCCAGCCGGAGGCAGAACCGCCGCAAGCTCGACTCCCGGGATATCCATCGCGGCAGCTTCCACCTCTACTGCGCTGATCCGGAATCCTCGCTGCTTGTACAGCTCATCTCGCCGGCCGGCGAAGTACAGGTAGCCTTCGGTGTCGAGGCGGCATAGGTCGCCTGTATACAGCGCAACGCCACCCAGGTCGTCGCGCCGGAACCTGGCCGATGTGAGGTCCGGCGCGCGCCAGTACCCGGACATGACGTGCTGTCCGCGGACCACGAGTTCGCCGACCTCACCCGGAGGTAGCCGCTGACCGCGGTCGCCGACGATGAACACCTCGGTGCCGGGCAGCGCCCTTCCGACCGATCCGGGCCGCACCGCGTTCTCGTGTGGCTGCAAGATCGAAACACGCTTGCACTCGGTCAGCCCGAACATCCGGAAGACCGCCACACCGGGAACGAGCGCCTCCAGCCGGCCGGCTACCTGATCGGGAAGCGCGGCACCGGTGTTCGTCACCATC
This sequence comes from Streptosporangiaceae bacterium, assembly GCA_036495485.1. Classification (GTDB taxonomy): domain Bacteria; phylum Actinomycetota; class Actinomycetes; order Streptosporangiales; family Streptosporangiaceae; genus PALSA-505. The sequence goes on along the minus strand of DASXMU010000272.1, from coordinate 5,212 downwards.
CGCAGCCGCTCGGGTGGCGGCCCGGCCCTTGCCAGCAGCATGACGAGGGCGGCAGCCATCGAAGGGACTACCGGCAAGACCGTCACGCTGTGCTTACGCAGACACCAGAGCAACGGCGGTCCAGCGTCTGACGCATCGCCCAGCACCAGCTCCGCTCCGGCCATGGCCGCCAGGAAGACCTGGTACAGCCCATAGTCGAATGACAGCGGCAGGCAGCAGAACACGACGTCGTCGTGCTGGTATTGAAGCTGCGACTGAATGGCATGGGCGGCGAACAGCACCTGCTGGTGAGTCGACACCACAGCCTTAGGCATCGCGGTGCTGCCTGATGTGTAGATGAGACTGACCGGGTCCACCGACAGGCATGGCGTTCCGCCCGGGGGCCGCGCAGTCGTAGCGGCAGGGATCTCGGCGAACGAGTGGACCGGGACGTGGCCCAGGCCCTTGGCTACGTTCCGGTCGGGATCGCCGTCGACAAGCACGATGCGGGGCTCAGAATCCGCAACAATATGGTCGAGAATGTAGGGTCGCAACTGATCACTCACCACGACGTACATCGCGCCCAGGCGCGACGCCGCATACACCGCCGGGACCGCGGCTGCCGCGTGAGAGCCGACGGCGAGGATGCGGTCCCCCCGTGTCACGCCCTGCCGGGCCAGCCAAGCCGCATATGCCAGTGTGAGCTGTCGCAGCTCACAGTAGGTCCAGGCGATGTCGCCCTTCCGTACGGCAACCGCGTGTGGCGATCGCCGCGCCCGCCGGTCAAGGATGTCGTGAACTAAGGTAGCGCGCACACGTGTACCTCGAGTCGTGCGACTAAGCCACCGGCATCTGGAGGTCCATTTAGTCCCCCATGGAGCGATGCCCGGGCTTGTTTCGTGTGGCAACGGTAGAAGTTCTCCGCACACGCTGCCCGCTCAACATTGAGCGCTACCTGGCACTCAGCAGCACTACCGTAGCCGTATTCCGTTCCGGCAACGACAGCCGGAGATTTGAGCAATATCAAGGCTCGTCAGGCCGAAAGGAGCGCCAGAATGCCGCAACAGGCAACCAGGAGTATGAGGACTAGAGTCGTGCACGGAACCTTCGTAGCGAAGCCCCCGCAAGAGGTCTTTGACTTCGTGGCCGACGTCGACAACTCGCCGAAATGGCAGGCGACGCTCTTCAACGTGCATGAAAAGACGGCCGTCAGCGGCACTGGCCACCTTCAGGCCCAGGCGAAGGTCAGCGATGCCCGGAACATCCTCGGTAAGACCGTTCAGGCCCAATGGCAGGTGATCGACTACGAGCCGGCCAGGAAGATCACGATGGAGGTCGTCGAGAACTCTCCGGTGTACTGGAAGATGACCTTCACAACCGAGCCGGTCGACGGCGGAACCTTCCTTGTCGGCGACGGTGGCGGCGACCTGGGAGAGATGAACATGTCCCCCGCCGCCTTCAGCCACGCCTGCCAGCTCATGCTGCAGAACGACCTGGCCACCCTTCAGCAGATCCTGGAGAGGGGAAACTAGTACCTGCCAGATTTCACTGCCCTGTCGTGCGGGCTAGCAGAACGACCTGGCCACCACGTGACCACCGGAGCCGGTGAAGGCTCCACTGGATCGCGTGGTGGCCACGATTAGTGCTGCCCGCATAATCCGGCCGCGGATCAGTTCCAGGCAACCCACAAAGTGGCAAGTGCAAGGATCATCCCAATATTTGTCACGACAAAGAAAACGGTGAGGTCTGAGGCACCGCGTCTGCTGAACGTGCCGCCCTCAAAGCGCCAGCGGGGTACCACCATGCGGAGCGGACCCTGCAGGACAAGCCAAACCAGCACCCAGGTGGTGCCCAGGTACGTCGCAAAGAGTGGCAGGATGGGAGACGAAATTCCCCATCTTCCTGGTATCAGGCGCAGCGCGTGGAGGACAACCCAGATCGGTACTGCCTCATTGAAGAAGGTGACCAGTCCCAGCAGAGCGGGCCAGTCCTTGTCCCACCGCAACTGCTGGAGGCCGTGATAAACGAGTTCCCACACCAATCCGAACAAGATGACCGCAATCGCCGTCTCGAGAGTGACCCGGTATGCCAGGCGCGGGGAGACACCACTGACCCAGGCCAGCGGTAGAGACACGATGAGAGTCCATAGCACACCGACGCTGGAGAGCAGTGCAAGGCGGGTCTGAAGGCGGCCGGCCAGCGTAAATGTCACGGCTCTAAGTTTCGGATCCAGCGCCACCACTGCGAAATCGAGCGCATCCCCCCGAGGAACTCACAGACCCCCTGGCTTGCGAGGTCGTCGCAGATCTCAAGGGCGGCGTGGGTGAGGCCCCAGAACGAGTCGACCGGTGCCAGCTGCCCACCCAGCGTAGCTGCGCCGGATGCATAGAGACGGCTGGACCCGCTCCGAGTTCCACACACTTCAAAGGTGGCTGCCACGTCGAGCTTGCCAAGGGCATTGATCCGGGCCCCCCCGCTCAGCAGGAGGTCGACCAGCAGCGTATGCAGCCGGATATCATCCTCCAGCCCGGTGGCGTCGATCATGAAGTCCACATCGAACTCGAGATCAGTTCCATCGTCCGTTCGGAGTTTGGCTGCCAGCCGCTGGCCGGGAGATAGCTTGACGTCAAGTAGCGCGCCTGACCTGGCTTGATACCAGCCTTCTCGCCTGCCCCCGGCCAGCTGGCGTTGCCATCGGCGCCGCCTGGGAGTCGTGGTCCCCCCCATCCGCATGACCAGCCGTGCTCTCTCATCGGCCGGCAAGGCGAGCATGCGGGCTCTCAGCTGGCCTCCCCCGGCAGCTTTCGGGAAGCTGAACGGCTGGTAGGCGAAGCCGTGGCCACCACGTCGCCGGAAGAAAAGGGAACCGGCCGCCCCATCTACATAGTGCCGGAAGAGGTGAACGATCTCGGTCGAGGCACCGCGCCGCTCGCGGTCGTCAATGAGTCGCTCGAGGATACGGCAGGCAGCGATCCCAGACCCCCTGAGGAGTACCCGGCCGGGTGACTGAACGAGCTGGTCGTAGACCTCCTCATGCACTTCGTAGGCGTTGATCATCCGTCCAGGGGCATCGCAGCACCTCCGGAATTCCGTAAAGTCAGGGAGTGACCGCATTGATGGATAACCCAACGCAAGATGCACGTAGTTCGTGCGATATACAACCGGTTGCCCGCCGGGAACAATGGGGCGCGTCAGGACGAAATATCCGCCTTCGGTTCGCCGCCGCACGACCTGTGCCCAGGCTGTGACGACCATGTCATCCCAGCCGATCCTGCGCGCCTCGCGATCAATGCCAGCCAAGACGGTCTGGACATGAGGGGTAAAGAACTCACTCATCAGCGGTTCGGTGAGAACTTTGAGCAGCGGTGCGACGGTGCGCTCCGCCAATGCCTCGGATAGAGCGTAGCTAGGCCATCCCCAAATGTTATCGATTCTCGACATCGAATCGGATCGCAATCGATCCAGCGCCCCCAGCTGGGATGCCGCTGCCCGCTCGGCAAATGTCGCGTAAGGGATAGATAGCGGGGCGATCACACGAATGTCTGACTTAGGTACTCCGGAGATTCGCAGAAAGTCAGCGACGGCGAAAGAGCCCAGACCACCGCCCACAGTGACAATGGGAGCATCTATCACCGTAACTTCGGTATCCGTCAAGCTCTGCTCGCCGAAGGAAAGCGAGCCGACATCCTCTACCGCTACCGCCATTGAGTCTCAGCTAGACCATTCGTGAGTCAACTTCAGCACGGAACGTAATCTTACCGGGTGATATCGTGAAGCCCCTGGAAGGCGGCGCGGCGAGGTACGTCAAGAACGACAGAACCGGCTATCTTATCAGCCCCGGTCTGATTCTTACGATCCTTGATCGGAAGGAGGAAGCCAAGCCCGACAGGTACGATGTCGATCATATGAGCCATTTCCCGGACAATTGCATTTCCAACCCCTATTGGCTGCCCGGTTGCCTCCGATACGAGCCGGATGCCAACGAATTTCTTGCCATACGATTGACCCGTAACACCCATCATGATGCAGCGGTTGTAGAAGCCGACCACTATCCCGTATGCAGTTAGATTGATCCCGCCGAATATGTACAGAGCGCGAATGTACTCGGAAGTCGTATCGCGGGCCACTCCTTTGACCACGAGTAGATAGCTGACCACGAGAAATGGCACCATCAGCGCGTTGTCGATTTCATAGGCCAGCACCCGCTTCATCCAGGAGCTGCGCACATCCGCAGCCTTTTCGCCCTCGGCAGCGTTGCCATCCCGCACTTCTGCCTTGCTTTTCATCGTACCTTCAGTGATCTGCTCCATGCCGTTCTCCCAGATGACAGCCAGAACTGACCGTTTCAACATAGCGAGGCAGGCAGGTTTGGCCTGATCAAAAGTGAGCGGCGAGAGACCGCCACCTGCATGAGGGGCGGGAAACCAGAACCCACAGGTGCGGCAATCATCGGGATGCCTGCTGGGGTTCAGGCCAGGGCGGCCTCGTCGTAGCCGAGGGCGGGCTGGGGCGGCTCGGAGAACAGCTGGTGGGCCTCGGTCCAGTGCTGGGTCGCGGTGAAGACTTCCTGGGTGTAGGGCAGGAAGACAATGCGCTCGCCGGTGCCGAAGGCCCGGACGTCCACCTGGTCGCGGTACTTGGGCGGGACGGCCCGCAGATGATGGTGCTTGCAGGCCTCCGGGTGCAGGTCGATGTCCATCTGAGCACGCCGCAGTGCGGCCAGGTACTTGTCGACGTCACCCTTGCTGACCTGGTCTCCGGTCACCAGGAACCCGATCATGAAGGTAGCGTCCAGAATCCTGCGGAACCCGAAGGCCTCGGCAATGTAGAGCGGCACTCCCCACGCGGCGGCGGCCGGCACCTGCCGCTCCAGCAGGGCATCCAGCCGCTCGTTGGGCGGCCCTTGAAAAGTAATCTTGACCTGGTCCGTAGGCAGCACCGCCTCCAGAGCCTGGAGGGCAGCAAAATGGCTCCCCGAGTGGTACCCCACTGCGACGGGCACCCCGGCAAGCTCCTCGGGACGGCGGACGGGTGACTCGGGCGGGACGACGATGGCGCACGGCGCTACCGAGTAGGCCGCCGTCACGAGCTGGCCAGCCCGCTGGCTCGCGGCAGCATTGGTGGCCCAATGGCACGCACAGCTGACGTTGGCGCCGTCGCGCCCGGCCCCGAAGGTCTCGAACGCGCCGGTCTTGATCTCCCCGGCACTGTCCCGCCCGTCCGGGCGGATGCC
>DASXMU010000271.1:0-33551 GCA_036495485.1 Streptosporangiaceae bacterium | reverse complement strand
GGAGTGGCTCACTTTTCATCGTGTATTGCCTATTTCGGTAATAACGAGGCAATATGAGCGGTGTTCGACGGATCATCACGGTGGCCAGCCTGGCCACCCCTCAAGGGCGGGGCAAGTATGGCAAAACACACTCGCGGCATGCGGCGCGCGAACGTCAGGATCAGGAACGTTCCCCTATGGGCGGCTGGCTCGGCGCTCGCCCTGGTAGCGGGCACATCGGGTACGGCCGTGGCGGCGACAACCGCCCCGCACACCAGGCTCTCCGGGTTCGCACCGATGACCAGCGCCCTCGCTGCGCAGTTGTCCAAGAACGTTAACCAGCACGTGATCGTGATCCTGAAGTCGCAGTTCGCTGCGGCACACGAGGGCAGCCAGGCGGCGCGGATGCGATCCGCCATGGTGGAGAACGTCCAGGGGCCGCTGGTGAGCGAGCTGCGCAAGGTGCACGCCACGCATCTCAAGACTTACAGTCTGGTCAACTCGCTCGCGGCCACCGTGTCGAAGGGCGAGGCCGCCCGGCTCAAGGCCGACCCGGCCGTCAGGGAAGTCATCCCTGACGTCACCATTCATGGCCTCAACCCGCTGGCCAGTGCCCCTGCGGCAAGCACTGCATCTACCCACCGGCCGCATTCCGCTAGTCCTGCTCTGACGACCAACTCGCTCCCTGGCGCGTGTTCGAGCACCACTCCGCAACTCGACCCCGAGGGCCTATCGCTGACCAACACCGACTCGGACAATCCGAGTCAGCCGACTGCCCGCTCGCTCGGGATCACCGGCGCGGGCGTGAAGGTCGCCTGGATTGCGGACGGAACCGACCCGAACAACATCAACTTCATCCGCTCCAACAACACCTCGGCCTTCGTGGACTACCAGGACTTCACCGGTGACGGGCCGGGCCAGCCCACCAACGGCGACGAGTCGTTCATCGACGCCAACGCGATCGGCGGCCAGGGTCTGCACACCTACGACGTGAACGGCTTCTCCGCCCAGCCTGACCCCACGGCCTGCAACATCCGCATCGAGGGTGTCGCGCCGGGTGCCAGTATGGTCGGGCTCGACGTGTTCGGCACGTTCGAGGACACCACCCAGTCCAACTTCCTGCAGGCCATCAACTACGCGGTCGAGACCGACAACGTCAACGTGATCAACGAGTCGTTCGGCTCCAACCCGTTCCCGGACACCACCTCCCTGAACGCGACCAAGATGTTCAATGACGCGGCCGTCGCGGCCGGCGTTGTGGTCAGCGTGTCCAGCGGGGACGCTGGGTCGACCAACACCATCGGCTCTCCGGCCACCGACCCGAACGTCATCTCGGTCGGCGCGTCGACAGCCTTCAGGTTCTACGCCCAGACCAACTACGCGGCGGCGGACTACTTCGCCACCACGGGCTGGCTGAACAACAACATCAGTTCGCTGAGCTCAGGTGGGTACAGCGCGACCGGCAGCACCGTCGATCTGGTCGCGCCCGGTGACCTGAGCTTCGCCTCCTGCGACGCCAGCCCCATCTTCGCGGGCTGCGTGAACTTCAAGGGGCAGTCCTCCCCCATTGAGGAGAGCGGCGGTACCAGCGAGTCAGCGCCGTTCGTGTCCGGTGCCGCAGCGCTGGTCATCCAGGCGTACCGGCAGGCCCACGGTGGCGCCACGCCTACGCCGGCCCTGGTCAAGCAGATCTTGGTCAGCACGGCGACCGACCTCGGCGCTCCGGCGGTCGAGCAGGGTGCCGGGCTGCTGAACACCTACCGCGCGGTCCAGCTCGCCGAGTCGATCCCGACCGCGGACGGCTCACCGGCGGCGACCGGTTCGACCTTGCTCAAGTCGACCGGCCAGCTCAATGCGGTGAGGGAGCCGGGCCGAGGGGTCGACTTCCCTGTGACCGTCACCAATACCGGTAGCAGCACCCAGACGGTTAGCATCAGCGGCCGCGCTCTGGGGCCCGACCAGGACGTGCAGACCGGCAGCGTCACACTGAACGACAGCTCCAGCCCGCAGTTCGCCAGCTACCAGGGCGTGACGAACAACTACGGGACCTTCACCTTCCAGGTCGCGCCGGGCATGGACCGGCTTGACGGCTCCATCGCCTACCCGGGTAACCCGGCCAAGGGAAACAACCAAAGGGTCCGGCTCATCCTGATCGACCCGCTCGGACGGTTCGCCGCACACTCGCTGCCGCAGGGCGTCGGCAACTTCGGCAACGCTGATGTGGTCAACCCGGCCCCGGGTACCTGGACCGGCGTGATCTTCAGCGACGTGGCCTCGTCCAATGGCACCAACGGGACCGTGCCCTGGCAGATAGCCACCCAGCAGTACACCACGTTCGGACGGGTACAGCCATCGGGCGTGATCCTGGCGCCAGGCGCTAGCCGCACAGTCAACGTGCACGAGACGACTGCGAGCTCACCTGGTGACAGCGACGGCTCGATCGTGTTCACTTCCTCATCCGGCGACGTCACCTCGATCCCGGTCACTTTGCGGTCCATGATCAACGTGGGGTCGGACGGCTCGTTCAGCGGCGTGCTGACCGGCGGTAACGGCAGGTCACCCGGCGAAGGCCAGGTTGACTACTACCAGTTCAAAGTCAACAGCAGCGACCACAACATCACCGCCAACGTGAACCTCACCAACGACACCCGCGACCCGGTCGGCGCCTACCTGGTCGATCCGAACGGCGAGGTCGGCGGCTACGGCCAGAACTCCATCAATGGCACTCAGGGCACGTCGCTCACGGCGTACTCGAACCAGCCGATTCCCGGCGTCTGGACGCTGGTCATCGAGTTCGCCGAACCAGTCGCCGGTGATGAAATATCGCAGCCGTTCACCGGGAGCGTCGCGTTCAATAACGTGAACGTGACGGCATCAGGCCTGCCGCACGGCGTCTCCCACAAGCTAATAGCAGGCACCCCCGTTACGGTTCCCGTCACGATCACCAACAACGGCAACCAGGGGGAGGACTTCTTCATCGACCCAAGGCTCAACTCCTATACGACCCTCGCTCTGGCCCCATTCAGCCAGGCCTCCGGGCTTTCCCTGCCCCTGACGGTCGGCTCGCCGCAATGGTTCATGCCGACCCAGGCCACCGCAGTGTCGGTGGCCGCGACGGCCAGCCTGCCGGTTGAGTTCGACTACGGCGCCAACCAGGGAGACCCTGACCTGGTCAGCAGCATCGGCACTAATCCCACTGGCCACTACGTCTCACCAGTGGGGAACCTGAACAACGGCTTCTGGTTTGCTACCCCGAGCGAGATCGGGCCCTACCCATCCGGGGCACCGGCCGGCACAGTGAGCATGTCCATGTCGGCTACCGCGAAGGCGTTCGACCCGGCGGTGACCTCCGGCACCGGAGACCTCGAGCTGGCTTCGGTCAACCCGGCGACCACCTTCTCGCCGATCGTCATCAACCCAGGTCAGTCGGCCGTCGTCAATGTGACCATCACCCCGTCAGGAGCGTCGGGCTCGGTGGTGAAAGGCACCCTGTACGTGGACGACTTCATGACCAACGTGCCGCCCTACGGTCAGCAAGGCTCGGATGAGCTGACCGGCCTCCAGTACACCTACTCAATCAGGTAACCGCAGCTACAGGCCGCAGGGGCCCAGCGGGTGCGCGGCACCCGCTGGGCCCGTGGCTGCCAGAAATCCTGTCATGCCGTTGACCTGCTCTTTTCTCCTGGGCCAGGGTCATGATCAGGCGGGTCATCCAATCCGGTCGTCGTCCGCCACACGTCCGCGCCTTCCCGTCTACTCAATGCCTAGTCCGTCAGCTAGTGGGTACTCCAGTGCCGCGATCAATGCATGGGGCTGCGCTCAGGTGGCAGGAAGGGGAAAATACGCCCAGCTTTCGGCGAGGAGGGATCATGACAGGAACAGGCACCGCGACCGGCACCAGGCGATCCGGGCACAATCTGCTCGGCGTCTATCTCAATGATCATCTCGCGGGCGCGACCGGCGGTCTGGAACTGGCACGCCGGGTGGCAGGATCACACCGGGGCCCTGGGGCCGACAGCATCCTGCAGCGCTTGGCCGCTGAAGTCGCGGAGGATCGCGCCGCCCTGCAGGACATCATGGCCGCGCTCGGCATCCCGGTCCGCGCCTACAAGGTCTACGTCGCATGGATCGGCGAGAAGGCCGCACGGCTGAAGCTCAACGGCTACCTGCTCGCCCGTTCGCCCCTCAGCAGCCTGGAAGAGCTGGAAATGCTGCGGCTGGGTGTGGAGGGCAAGGCCGCCGGGTGGCGCACGCTGCGGGTTCTGGCGGAGACGGACAAGCGGCTCGACCCCGGCAGGCTGGAGGAACTCATCTCAAGGGCACGACGTCAGGCAGATCTTCTCGAAGAACTCCGCGTGCGCGCCGCAGATCAGATTATCGGCCTGGTCCGCGCGCCCGATGGCTCATGAGCAGCGTCGCCGCATCGAGGTGTGCGTGCGTTAGGAACGTGTGGCGGGGCGGTGGCGGCGCAACTCGGTGGCAATGGTGCTGCTGAGCTCGTCCCAGCTTTTCTCGAACTTGGCCAGGCCTTCGCGTTCCAGTTGCTTTGTGACGTCGTCTAGGTCGATACCGACGGCCGCGAGCCGGTCGAAGAGGAGCCGGGCCTCATCGTAGCGGCCGCCGATGGTGTTGCCTTGGACTCGGCCGTGGTCGGCGAACGCCGTAAGGGTCGTCCCCGGCATGGTGTTGACCGTGCCCGGGGCAATCAGCTCGGTCACGTACATGATGTCGGGATAGGCACGGTTCTTGACGCCGGTGGAGGCCCAGAGCGGCCGTTGCGGACGGGCGCCGAGGCGTGCCAGCTGCTGCCATCGCTGACTGGCCATGAGCTCCTCGTGCGCCTGGTATGCCAGGCGGGCGTTCGCGATCGCCGCTTTGCCTTTCAACCCCGTGGCCTCCCCGGCAGTGATCCGGTCGAGACGGGTATCGACTTCGGTATCGACGCGGGAAACGAAGAAAGACGCGACTGACCGGATCGCGGTGAGGTTCCGGCCGGCCGCGTGGGCTTGTTCCAGGCCGCTGAGATAGGCGTCCATGACGGCGCGATACCGGTCGAGGGAGAAGATCAGTGTCACGTTGACGCTGATTCCTTCGCTGATCGCCTGGGTGATCGCGGTCAGTCCCTCCCGGGTTCCGGGGATCTTGATGAACAAGTTGGCCCGGTCCACTGTCTTCCGCAGCGTCCGCGCCATGTCGACGGTCGCGGCCGCGTCGCGGGCCAGCCGCGGATCGACCTCGATGGAGACACACCCGTCCATGCCAGCGGTCTGGTCATAGACTGGGGCGAGGACGTCACAGCCCGCCCGGACGTCGTCGGTGGTGATGGTGAACACCGCGGTCTCCACGTCGCAGCCCTGCCCGGCGAGGTCATGCAACTGGTCGTTGTACCGGTCGCCCTTGGACAGGGCCGAGGCGAAAATCGTCGGATTGGTGGTGACCCCGACAACGTGCCGGCCGGTGACGAGCTTCTGGAGGTCACCGCTGGCCAGCAGCTCCCGGGAAAGATCATCCAGCCACACCGCCACGCCCTGGGCGGAGAGGTCGGCAAGCGGATCGCGGCGCGGCTCAGGGCTCACGTTCATGCCTCCAGATCTGGGAAATGAAAACGCTGATAGATGCTCATGCGGGGCGGTCGATGGTGCCGCCGCTGGCTGGAGCGAACGCCGCGGGAAGTCCGGCCCGCCGCGCGCCGTAGTCGGTGTCATAGAAGCTGCCGGGCGCGCCCCGCCGTGACGGCGCAGGCAGTGATGCCGGCCTCGTGATACAGGGTCCGCTAGTCGGCGGATGCGCCAGAACTGGCTGCGGACCCAGCCCCGGTATGGGTCCGCAACCAGTAATGCAGGATCCGGGCATTACTTCTTGAAGGCGTCCTTTACCTTCTCGCCGGCGTCTTTGAGGTTGGCCTCGGCCTGGTCGGCCTGGCCCTCGGCCTCGAGGGACTTGTCGCCGGTCGCCTTGCCAACGGTTTCCTTGACGTTGCCGGCCGCCTTCTCGGCGGCTTCTTAGCCTTGTCCTCTGCACTCATCGTGCTATCTCCTTCTTATCGGCGGCGGTCCCGTCCGCCTCGGTTTAGGCGACCCGGGCGGAACGTTTTGTGGTGACGGTCAGGTCCAGCCGGGCGGGCAGCAACGGGTTGCCGACCGCGGAGCGGGCGTGGGTGAGTGCCCCGGTTTCGATGCGCTGGCGCAGCGCGGCGAGGTCGGCGGTTTCTTCCAGCGTCGCGGTGACGACAAGTTCAGGGTCGCCGGGCTCGCCGAGGAGCCGGGCGCGTGCAGAATTGACACCCCGGTAGCTTTCGATCTCCCCCGCTACCGCTTCGGTCAGGGCACCGGTGGCCAGGGTGGTGCGCCCCGCCGGGCTGCCCGGGTGGATCAGCAGGTCACCGGAACGATCGGTGGAGAACAGCAGCGCCAGCAGCCAGCGCAACGCGAGCAGCACGACAATCGCGGCGGCCACAGCGGCGACCGGCCAGAGCCAGCCACCCTGAGCGCCGATGAAGTTCCCGGTCGGGTTGGCGATCAGGCGGCTGTGCCGGGTGGCGAACCCGAACACACCGATAGATGCGGCCCCAGCGCCGAGGCCGGCGGCGATCAGCAGCAACGCCAGCAGCAGCAGCATGATGCGGTTGGAGCGGTCGGCGTGCATCAGCGGCTCCGGGGCGTGACTCGCACCGACACAGCGGGTGCCCGGCGGAGCTTCAGCGCCGTCAGGCGCTGGCGGGCGGCGGCCGAGATCGGATCGCGCAGGCTCCGGGCGGCCGCCTTGCCGGTGGCTGCGGCGGTGGCTGCGATGGTGACCTTGCGCCGTCTCACCTTCACCGATGTGCTCCGGACGCCGTCGACTCCGGTGACCGCTGACCGGATGGCGGCGGCCAGGCCGCGCCGGGTGTAGGCGGAGTCGATGCCGGCTGCGCCGGCCTGAGCGGGATCTGCGGCCAGGCGGGACACCCGGGCTGGCTTCAGCTCGGCGATCAGCAGCGCCAGCCCGAGCAGTATCAATACGACGCAGGTCACGCGGATGCTGCCCTCGTTCCAGGTCGTGCGCCTGGCCCAGTCGTAGGCCGGGTGCCAGTCCACGACCGACGCGCGGTGGTTCACCCGGCCGGCGATGACTTCGATGATCAGCAGCACTCCTGCCACGATCAGCGCCAGGCTCAGCAGGGCGGCGAGGACACGATTCGCGTGTCTCATATGTCGATCCCTTCTGCGGTCAGCGCACTCGGGGAGGTCCGGGGAGCCGGGTGACCAGGTCGGTGACCGAGATGGCGATCTCTGTCACCGTCAGGCCGGTCAGGTCGCTGACCCGGCTGCGGACGTGCTCGCGGACCGCGCTGCTGACCTCAGGCACTGACGCGGGCCAGCGGACACTGATGGACAGTTCCAGGACCACAATCGAGCCGTCGACGTCGGCCGAGACTTTCGGCAGCGCGGTCAGGCTTGTCCGGCGTGTCCCGAAAACGCCCGCTCCGGGCATTGAGCGGCCCAGGATCCGGGGCGCTGCCCCGCCAGCATCCGGGATCTCGGCCACCGCGCAGCTGGCCATCTTCTCCACGACCCGGTCGTCGATGCTGATCATGCCCAGCTCGGTGCGCCCGGCCCGGGAGCCGGGTGCGCCGGGGCGGAGGGCAGTGGCTGCCGTCATCGGCTGTTGGGCCGGCGCGACAGGTACGGGCTCAGGTCCAGGTCGCCGTCCAGCACCTTCGCGACGACGAAGCCGACCGCGGCGAACAGCGCCACGATGAGCATCTGCCCAAAGCTGCCGAACGCCAGCGCAAGGCCAAGCGCGAGCCCGATTAGGGTCCCGAGGACGGTACGTGTCATGTCATCTCACAACTCAACTTGTTGGTCTTACTTCACTCGCGGTGGCGGCCGCCGCCAGCCGATCCGGTGCATCAGTGTCGTCAGCAGGCGCGCCAGCAGCGGCGTGTCCGCGACCACCACCACCCGCGCGCGCGGCGTGCCGAGCGGGAGCTGGTCGAGAGCGGCCAGGCCGGTCACGAACGCGACGGGATCGCCGCCGTTGTCGGGGTGATGGGCACGGATGAACTCGCGCCGGGCCCGCCGGCGCACGGACTGGTCGTCGTCCACGAACTCACCTCAACGCCGGGCGCGCAAGCGGCTGGAAGGCCACCGCGATCCGGAGTTGCGGCAGCGGGTTCGGTCAGATCGGCTACGACGATGTCTACCCGCCGCGGCGCGGCCAGCGGCCTGACGGCCGCGCGGACCTGGCTGGCCAGCTCGTTGACCGGAACGCCCCACCGGCCGCGGACCGAGATCACCACATGATCGGAGGCCACCCGCACCCCCGCTACCTGCCGTCCGGGCAGGTAGGACACGACACCGCCCCAAAGGCCCGCGCAGAGATCATCGACGGCGACGCAGCCGCGGACGGCCACGCCGACGGCGTCAAGGTCGACGCCGTCGACCACAGCCGGCGCCGCAAGGCTGGCCGCGGGAGTGATGAGCTCGGTCATGACACACGCGAGGCCGCGTCATGCTGGTCGTCGCTGTCCGGCAGGTAGAGGTCATCGACGTTGATGTTGACTTCCACGACATCCAGGCCAGTCATCCGCTCAACAGCCTGCTTGACATTGCGCTGGATGCTCCTGCCCAGATCAGCGATGCTGACGCCGTACTCCACGACGATGTCCAGATCGACCGCGGCCTGGGTCTCCCCGACCTCCACGCCCACGCCCTGGGCGACATTCGGGCCTGAGCTGCCGGGGATCCGCTCACGGACCGCGCCGAACGCGCGGCTGGTCGAAACCCCCATGGCGTGCACGCCGCTGATCTCACGGCACGCAATCCCGGCAATCTTCTGCACGACGCCCTGCGCCACGCTGATCTTGCCATCATCAGTGGACATGCGGTCGGCGGGGACCGGGCTAGCGTCGCTTATCCTTCCGGCCGGCTGTGCCGGCGGTGCGGAGTTTGTCTGGGTCATCATGAAGAACTCTCTGTCGGGGCGCGGCGAGGGTATCGGCCGCCGTCAGCCGGCGCGCTTCCTGACCGGCTCTGCACTGTTAGACACACCCCGGCCGGAAACGTCGCACATCATTTGCCGATCCCGGGGCAGAAGACCACCAGCACGACCGGGGGAATGCTCACGGGCTCCGGTCTGGGGCGCCAGGGCAGCCGGTACCTGGCACTCCGGTGACCTCGCTGAGCCGTGACAAGCAAGCCCCCCAGGCACGCACGGGGAGCGACGGTGGGAGCAGATATCGATGACGGCTACCTCGTTCGGCGTGCCCAGGAAGGCTACGTCGACGCCTACGCCGAACTCGTCGACCGTCACAGCGGGCTGGCCTACCGCGTCGCGTTGCGGCTGCTCGGCAACCATCACGACGCTGAGGACGTCGCCCAGGAAGCGCTCGTCACCGCATGGCAGCAGCTACCCCGGTTCAAGGCGAACTCCAGCTTCTCCACCTGGCTGTACCGTATCGTCACCCGCAGGGCGCTGAACCGGATCAACCGGACGCGGGCCAGCGAATCCCTCGATCTGCTCGGAGACGTCAGCGATGCGGGCGACGAGCCCGGCCAGCACGTGGAACGGGACCTGACCGTCGATGCCGTCACTGACGCCATCACCGCCCTGCCGCCGCCGCAGCGCGTGGCGATTGTCTTGCACCATTTCGAGGGACTGTCCAACGCTGAGATCGCCCGCATCACCGGAAGCAGCATCCCGGCCGTCCGTAGCCACTTGTTCCGCGGAAGGCGCACACTAAGTCAGACGCTTGAGCAGTGGAGGTGAACGGGCAGTGACGGATCCCGGCCAGCCGGCCCGCGATGCCCGCCAGCTGCTCAGCGGCACTATCCGCCACCTCGCCTGCGGCGCCGACGTCGATGAACTGCTCGAGCAAGCCGCTGATGGGCACGCGGGCCAGTTCACCGAGCACCAGCGCCACTGCCTCCACTGCCAAGCCGCACTGCAGGAATTCAGCCAGATCTGGGAGCCCGTGCGCCGCCTGGCCGCTGAACACGTTGCCGTTCCGGCAGCCTTGAAAACCGCGGTAGCCAGCCAAATCCGCAAGCTCAT
This sequence comes from Streptosporangiaceae bacterium, assembly GCA_036495485.1. Lineage (GTDB taxonomy): Bacteria > Actinomycetota > Actinomycetes > Streptosporangiales > Streptosporangiaceae > PALSA-505. Next base: position 23,537 of record DASXMU010000271.1, on the reverse strand, counting down.
CGCCGACGTCTGGTACACCCTCCAGCTAAGCGACAGCGGAGCAATCCGCATCGCCGCCCGCGTGGTAGCCAGGATCGCGCGCGACGCCGCCCGCACCGTCCCCGGAGTCCGGGTCGCCTTCGGCCGCAGCACCCACAGCAGGACCGCAGACCTCGCCGAAAAAGCAACCCTCAGGCACCGCCACCCCCACGCCGCCGTCGGCGTCCTCGGCCGCACCGCCGTGGTCGACCTCGCCATCGCCGTCCAATACGGCGACCAGCTCGACGCAGTCGCCCACCGGGTCCAGCAGCGAGCCATCGCCGAACTACGCACCAAAGTCGGGCTCCAGGACGTTGTCGTCAACGTCACCGTCGACGACGTCATCTAGCCTGCACGGCTCACGGCCGACTACGTCTGAGGTTCCCCCCAGGCGATCATGACCTCTGTCCAGAGTCCCCAGCACACCGCTGATGCTCGTCCTCGGATGCATCCAGTCACCGTCAGACAGGCTGGCCAGCAGCGTGGCCAGTTCCGCCCGCAGCCGGGGCAGGGTGAGGGCTGGCCTGCCCGCGGTGGCGCGCCGTGGCGTCAGGTGGCGCTTTGCACCTGCTGTGCGCTGGCCTGAGCCTGCGGGTAGCCAGCTTCGGCGGCTGCTTGCCGTTCAGCTTCGGCGTTGACCTCAGCGCCGAGCATGACGGCAATGCCGGTGAGGTAGAGCCAGAAGATGAGGATGACCACGCCAGCGAACGTGCCGTAGGTCTTGCCGTAGCTGCCGAACTTGGTCACGTAGAACGAGAAGCCCAGCGAGGCGGCCAGGAAGATGGCCGAGCCGAGGAGGCCGCCGGGGCTGACCCACCGCCAGTGCGGGGACTCCCGCTTGGGCCCCAGATAGTAAAAGACCGAGAACAGAATCGTGACAACGATCAGGGTGAGCACCCAGCGGACGATCGTCCACACCACGGTGAAGGCGGTCCCGGTGAGCGCGACATGCCCTTCGATCGCCGAGCCCAGCGGCGCGCCGAACACAATGAGGGCAGAGGCAAGCCCGCCCAGTACCGCGGTGGCCAGCATCAGCGGGATCGCATAGAGCCGCTTGGCCACGAACTTGCGGTCGGTGGGCACATCGTAGGCAACGTCCAGGCCGGTCTGCAGCGCGGCCATTCCGGACGAAGCGCTCCACAGCGCGATCAGCACGCCGAGGATCACCGCGGTAAGCGAGCCGCTGGAAGTCCGGTGCAGCGCCGTGGTGATCGCGGTGTTGAACACGTTCGCTACCCCGCCCGGCAGCGAGGTGTCCACGCCGCGCTGCAGATGGTGCACGGTACCAGCACTCAGCCCAGCCAGGCTGGCGATGCCCAGCAGCGCGATGATGGCCGGGAACAGGGACAGGAACCAGTGGTAGGCCAGGGTGCCAGCGGTCATCGCGGCGCGGTCGTTCTTGAACTCCTTGGCGCTGCGCTTGAGGGTGTCACGCCAGCCGGCCTTGCCGAGCTCCAGTGGGTTATCCGGGCCCGGCGCCTCCTTGGTCTGCGGGGGAATGTCTTCCCCGCGCGTATTGGTGCGGTCCTGCGGTACAGCCATGGTCATGCCGCCTTCTCTGTCTGCTCGCCGTCCTCGCCGGCCAAAACCGGTCAGCTTGCGGATGCCCTCGGCGGCCTGGTCTTCACGTCGACCTTGGCGGCCAACTGCTCCACAGTGCCGCCAAGCTGCTCGCGTATCCGCTCGATGCCCTCTCGCAGCCCCTGCTCGCTGCCCGGAACCGAACCGCTGGGGGCGGCATCTGTCGCCGTGAGCGGTTCCTGCGTGGAGATCTGCTCCGATAGCTGCTTGACAAGCCCGGCGGTGGAGCATCCTTCGGAAAGGAGCGTCCACCCCCCGCCCGCGCTCTGACTCATCTGCCCCCTTCATCCGAACGAAGCCATGCGCTACCCAGCCATTCGCGTTCATAACACGGCTGTGCATATCGCAGGTGAACCGGTGCTGCCCTTACCAGGGCCCCCCCCCGGAGGATGCGCTCCCCGAGGGCCGCATCCCAGCGGGCGGCCTCTGGGAACAGCGACAATCGGGCGGCTCTTCGCGCACCCGCCACAGGAGTACCAGCTACGCTCTGCGACCGGCGGACTGGATGACACAGATGGATCGGCCCAGCAGAAGTTCAGGATGTCTTCGATGAGCATCTAACGGGCGCGCCCGCGCGAGCTGGTGGTCAGAGTTTGAGCAGGGCGGCGAGCTGCTGGGCGTTGGCGTGGGCGTCGTCGCGGTAGCAGTTGTTGAACACCACGTGAGTGTTCTCGGCGTCTTGGGCCAGGGTGGCGACTTTGGCTGCCCAGAGCTTCAGCTCCTCGTCGGTGTAGCGGTAGCCAAACCGCTCCTGAATGTCTTTGCTGTCCCATTTCGCCGACTGGCCGTGCATCCGGACTACCGCTAGGCCCGTGGTTGCGACCAGCACCGGCGGGATGGAGTCCCGGTGGCCTTGCGGCATGTCGACGCATACGTAGGTCAGGTGATGGCTGGACAGGAAGTCCAGCGTTTCTTGCTGGTTGTCCGGCGTCATCCAGGTCCGGTTCCGGAACTCCACGCACACCTGGTGCGGCGCGACCCGCAGCGCGCAGGCCAGAATGTAGTCCTTATTCGTGCGGGAAATGGGGAACCATGGCGGGAACTGCAGCAAAATCGCGCCCAGCTTGCCGGCCCGGTGCAGTGGCTCCAGCGCGTCCAGGAACCGGTCCCACGCCTGATCAGTTACCCCGGGGTCTACGTCCTTGAGGTACACCCGGTCTTTACCGGCCTTCTCCGCGGCCGGCCGCAGGTCGGCAGGCAGCGCCGCGACGCGGGTGGGGTGGCCGGTGAACAGGCTGAACGCCTTGACATTGAAGGTGAACCCGGCTGGGGTGCGCGCGGCCCATGCGGCGGCGGTCCGCTCGGCGGGCAGCGCGTAGTACGTGGCGTCCACTTCGACCAGGGAGAACTGGCTAGCGTAATAGCGCAGCCGCTTCTCCGGTGTGTTTGCCTCCGGCGGGTACCAGCCCGACGCGATCAATGTCCGGTCTGTCCACGATGCCGTGCCCACCCTGACCTGTCCCACGGTCGCAGCATAAGGACCTTGCAGATGCGCGCGCGAGCCTGGTCGCCACGCCTGGCACCCCAGGCAGTCCGGGAGTAGGCCGCTCGCCTGGTTTCCTGTGCGGACGGATCTAGCAGCCGACCCTTCCGTCCGGCCCGGGTGGGGAATCGGCTCAGGATCCGTTGCGGGCGGTGGGAGGAGGGTGTCGACCGCGGCCCCGAGAGGACGGGTGTCCCGCTGGACATGCTGCACCGGTCGCGGACGAACTTCTTCCGGCCCACGTCAGCGGTGGGCGCTGCCTCAACTGGCTCGGTCTCGGGTGAGCCACCGGCTTCGGCAACGGTTTCCGCCGACCGGGACCGGTGTCTTGCCGGCGAACTTCCGGCTGTCTCCTCAGGGGTCATCGGTGCGCCCTTTCCTTGATCTCCTCGACATCGGCCTTGACGTTGCCGACCGCCTGCTCAGGAACTGGCGGCGTGGCCTTTTGCAGCCGTCCCTTCCCCCGCAGCACCACAACCGCGCTGGCCGCCAGCAAATCCCCCTCCGTTCATCAGAGCGGCTGTACTACCCGGCCACTTGGCGACCTAACGTCCTGCAGGAAACACCCGGGGAGAGGGCCCGCCGTGAGCAGCACCTACCAGAAGGCGAGCCGCCGCCGACACATCCGCGTGGCCATTGACCACCCCGCGAGACAGTCGCGATCGAACCCTGGGCAGGGGTGGTTCACTGGCCGCGTCCGGTGCGTTCTTGGAGTTGTTCGATGTGCTTAGCCGCCTCGGCCTTCGACAGCGGTTCCGGCGGCTGCTCGCCTGCTTCCTGGGACAGAGTTTCCAGGTATGACCGCTGCGCGGCAGTCTCCGGCTCACCGCCGCTCTTCCACTCACCAGGGTCCTTGATCGCCGCGTTGTTATCGTTCATGAGTTCGAACTACCCATTTCCAGTGGATCGAACATCCAGCCGCCGGGCTGTGCGGGAGTGCTTCGTGTGCCGCTCAGCGGGTCCTAGGATGCGATGGCGGTGACGGCGCTGGCGACCACGGCGGGCAGACTGCTGGAGCGGCGATAGGCATTGCGCTGGAAGGCGGCGCCGGTGCCCCGCGCCAGGACAGCGGCCAGCAGCTCGGCGGCAGTGTCGCTGTCCCCGGTCTGGGCCAGTGCGTCCTGGACGTGCTCCAGCCGGGTACGCGTGACATTACAACGAGCATTGTCCCCGCCAGCCGCGGGAACAACGACCTCCGCTGCACGAGCCCGGTCACGTGGTCGATGTCACCGCCCGCATCAGGCAGACCACGTCGTCCACGCCTGATCATTGATCAGCGAGTACCGGAAAGCGCCCTTACGGGCAACGGAACCGCCAGCTCAGAGCCAGTGCACGAGTCTTGGCACGGCACACGCGATCGCGAACGGTAATCCCGGCCTGGCGCAAACCAGGGCAGTACGGAACATGACCGTCAAGATTGCTTGTCATGGTGATCTTCCGCAGGTGACGAGTAGCATCAGTGTCCATGGGCCACATGCTGGTGGAAGGGCAGCAGCCGGTTGTGCCGCTGCCGGAGCGCGAGCCTGGGGCGCTGCGTGCGGCCGTGGCGCGTCTTGACCCAGTGGCTCTCGCGAGATTCGAGGCTGACTGGACGGCTGCGACTGCCCGTGCGCGGGATGAGTACAGTCTGCTTCCGGCGCGGTACTTCGTTGAGCACTGGTTCAGCTGGGTTGCTGTTGAACGCTGGCCTCAGCTGGCGGCCCGCTTGCGTGCCTGTGAGCGCATCGTCGCCGAGTCGCAGGACCGCGCGGAGCGCCGCGCGGCTGCGGCCGAGATCAGCCAGATCTTGAGGCAGGCCGAGATAGCTACTGCATGAGCGACTGGATGTGGGAGTACGTCCCGGACGCGGCCAATGTCGTGGGCGGGCTCACGTCGGCTCAGATCCATGAGGCGGAAAGCCTCGCATCCCGGATTGCCGACGCGGTAGCGGTGCGCAGGATAGGCGTGCCATTTAACGTCCGCGAATCGGTGTCCAGCGTGAAGAGCTACGGCGAGGGTCCCGTGATGATCTGGTTCCTGGAGGACTACCGAGACGATGTCGTTCTCGTGGTGCGGGTACAGCACTTCGGGTTGTCTGACCCGGCAGGCTGACCGCGTGGCCTGTGGGGTTCCCTAACGGACATAGTTTATCGCCTGGTGGCATAGGTTTCGGTACCCACAAGCGCGCCTGGTGCGAACATGGACTGTGGGGCATTGGTGAAATCCGCTTACCGGGAAGGCTACCGCCGAGAGGCCGCAGGCGAACTAACGGTGCTGGTGGCGTCTGCCAAGGGATCAGACCTGGGCAGCTTGGGCCGGAAAGGCAGTGATCGGGGTGTGCCGGGAGATCGCGGACTCGCCGCGCATAAGGCCACGTCGGCGCGTCGCTATGAGAGGCTAGCTGGCATTATCCTGTAATCATGACGCCCACGCTTCCCGAGCCGGGCACGTGCCACACCACTTCACCACCCGTGCCCAAACACGGTTACCCACAACGCATCGAGTTGGCCTATGACCTGGGCATTCACAGGTTTCGGTAGGCGGCGCGATGCCCGCTGGCATAGCAGCTAAGTACAGCAACCGGAGGCTGTTGAATAACAATGAACCAGAGGTTATACATTCGCCGCGGGTTTCTGCTCACCATTATGGTTTTCATGTGCCTGATAGCTATAAGCTTCATAATCTTTTCACTTCTCGCGTCTGCGAGACTTTTCAATATAAGTAAATCATACATGGTAATCTCAGCATTAGTTAGCTCCTTTGCTCTAGTTGGAGTCGCCATTTCTCTCCTTTATCAAGCACGCGCTGGGCATACTGCTAGAGAACAAGCAACCCGAACCCTGCAACAACAACTGATAAAGATGCAGATGGAAGATCCTGCCTTAATGACCGCTATAGGAGCACCCTGGGGCCTGCCCATTCCCGCTGAGAGTACGGCAATTCGTGATTACCTATACATCCATATGTGGGCTACTTTTTGGGCGGGAAATTATGTAGTTGGAGAGCTAAATGCGGCAGCCGTGAGAGGGTTGGCTAGAGGCGAACTGCTGAACAGCAAGGCAGGGCGAACATACTGGACGGCGGTCAGAGAAAATGTGCTAAGTACCAATGAGGGCAAGTACTGGCGCTTTGCCCGCATTGTCGATGATGAATATCAGAAGGTAATAGCGAGTAAGATGCCGCCAGCTGACCCAGTAAGAATTACTAACCATACCGACAATCCAGCCACTCATCGAAAAGTAGAACTTCGACACCTTGCGCTGGTTGGCGCGACGTTAACAACTGGCGTACTGGCGGGACGAAAGCTTAGCCAAAGACGCCGTAGAGAGCAGTAACATCTCAAAGGCTCTCTTATTTCACAGACTCAATAAACGTCGACCAAACATTAGGGTTAAATTGGAGTATAGGGACCGGATCCTTCGAGTCACGAACAAGTACACACAGGGCTACTGTGGCAACATCCACACAGTTGCCATTGAAGTTGCTCTTCGAACTTTTCCGCCAATGTGGGTCATCTTGCCCGATGTCCAGTTTCGTACCATGTGTAACACTAAGATCATCCACACCCAGAGGGTAGTACAGTACCTGTCGTCCCGTCCGCCGCGACACGCAGCTGGTGCTCGCTGGCCAGTACACCTGCCTCTGACGGGGCTCCCTCCGCGCTACGTTGAGCAGCAGCCGCCAAACACTGCTTCACTGCTTGCTCCTCTACATTGAGGTAGCCGGAGCGGTGCGGCGGCAACAAGGACCCAGCGTTGATCACCACCACCGCCACGCCCCTGGGTCGTGGCGGTTGACCAGCTGGTGGAATCCGACGGATGCCCCAAAGACCAGGCCGGGGAACTGGTCGGCGCTCCCGAGCTGGTGTCGGCCCTCGCCAGCCTGGGCATGGCGCACGTCCGGCCGCCGAGCCCGGCTGACCCTGCCTGGCTGCGGCCCGCCTCCCCCGACATCGCCCTGCAGGGCGTCCTGGTCGGCCACCAGAACCGGCACGCCAAAGACCAGGAACTCCTGCTCGATGGCCACCGCCGGCTCGCCGCCGCCCAAGCCCAGTTCGGGGCCGGGATGAACGGGCGCTTCCCCGAGCACCTAGTGGCGATCGCCCTCGAACCAGCAGCGGTGCAAGACCGGAAGGGAAGACATAGGCGCCATCTTCTGGGAACACCATCGCCGTCCAGCGTTCCCACTCAGCGACCGCTGCCTCGATCCTGAGGGACTGGGGTTCGGGCCTGATCGTGACTGCGCCCAGCCGGGCGTGAACCCGCAGCCATGGATCAAAGGGAAGACCGGCGAGTCAGACGGCAGATCGAGCCCTTCCATGATCCTCATCTTGCCGGCTCGGCAGGACCCTGTCCCATGCATTCCCGAAACATGGTCGAACCGCGCAGGCCGGGCACCCATAGCGCCCTGGGAGGTGAAACCGGGCACGCGACTGACAGCCGGGCTCGACCTCACACCCTTCTGTAACCCCCACCATTAATGATCTTTTAGTGGTCTTCCCCGGCATCGCCAGCAGCGTCTGACTCAGCGCGGCGTCTCGCGCACGCCTTTGGGCGCCTGCTGTTTCATGTAGCCGAACATGTAGCCCGCCACCCGCCGGAGCTGGATTTCCTCGGACCCCTCGGTGATGCGGTACCGGCGGTGGTGACGGTAGATGTGCTCGAAGGGCTGATGCCGCGAGTAGCCCAGGCCGCCGTGCACCTGCATGGCACGATCGGCGGCCTCGCAGCACAGCCGGTTGGCGGCGAAGTTGCACATGGAGACCTTGGCGGACTGCGACAGCGGTCCGTACTGATCCATCCCCCAGGCCGTCTTGTGGATCAGCGCCCTGAGCATCTCGCACTGCGTCTGCAGCTCGGCCAGCGGGAACTGGATCGCCTGGTTGCTCGCCAGCGGCTTGCCGAACGGGGCCCTGGCCTTGGCGTACTGCACCGACCGGTCGATGCAGAACTGCGCGGCACCCAGGCTCGACGCCGCCTGGCGGATGCGGTTCTCGTTGAAGAAATGCTGGACCACGTGCAGCCCCCGGCCCTCGCCGCCGAGTACGGCGGTGCCGGGGACGCGGACGTCGACGAGCGAGACGTGCGCGTGGTCGGTGGGCATGTTGAAGGTCCAGAGGTACTCCTGGACCGTGAAGCCGGGAGCGCCGGCTGGTATGAGGAACGCGGTGATCCCCTCGCCGCTGCCCGGCGTCCCGCTGGTCCGGGCGAAGATGAGGTCGTGAGAGGCGGTATGGACGCCGGTGTTCCAGGTCTTCTCGCCGTTGATCACCCAGCCGTCGCCGTCGCGCTCCGCCCTGGTTTCCATGAACGTCGCGTCGCTGCCGTGCGCAGATTCGGTAATGCCGAACGCGAAGTGGCGCCGGCCGCTGGCCAGATCGCCGGCCCACTGCTCCTTCTGCTCCGCAGTGCCGTAATACAGCATCAGCAGCAGCGCGACGTTGTTGCCCACGATCGCGTGCTCGTTCTGCAGATCGCAGTGCAGGCCGAGTCCCTTGCTGGCCAGATGCTCGCGGATGACCGCCATGCCGAGGTTGGTCCCGTCCCGGCCGCCATATTCCTTCGGGAACGCATAACGGTAGTGGCCAGCCGCGTCGGCCCGTCGCCGGGCCTCCGCCAGCAGCGCCTCCCAGTCGCTGCTGGGCAGGCCGCCGCGCTCCCAGTCGGTTCTGGCGTCCTCCCGGCGGTGGTCGAAGAAGCGGATGTTGCCGTCCTGCTGCTCGAGCGGCTTGATCTCGCGCTCGATGAACTCGTCCAGTTCCTCCAGGTAGTGCTGCAGGTCCCCGGGGAGATTGAAGTCCATTGCCTCGGCCTCCTTTAGCGGCTCATCCGGGCCGGGTCAGGTGGCCGGGGTTAGCGACAGTGAGCTTATCGATGGCCATGGCGCGGACCGCCGCGATGACGTCGCCGAAGCGGTGATCCAGCGTGCCTTCGCGGATGGCCGCGCACAGCTCGGCGTCGCCGGCGCAGCCGAGGGCGGCGAGCCTGGCCCGGTGGTCACGCGCGTGCCGGGCGGCGAGCATGGCCTCGCGCTCGGCGATGCGCAGCGCGTTCACCGCCACCCGGGCATGGAACGCTAGCTGCGGCTCGGTCCCGGCGACCTCGGTGGTCAGGAAGCCGCGGACGGCACGCAGCAGGCCAGGACCAGCCGGCCGGTCGTGCGGTGCCCCCGCCAGGCCGTGCGGTGCGGCGTCCTCCAGCGGATCCGTGATCGTCAGCGGCTCGGCGTAGCCCAGCGCGAGCAGGACATCCCATTCCTGCTCGCAGACCCGGCGGCCAAGCACCGCGAGCTCGATCGACGGCTCGGCGCCCGACAGATATCGCTCGGCCTGCCGGCGGCACAGCAGGGCCCACCGCACGGTGCCATACAGCTCCCACCACCGTTGGGTGGCCTCGTCCGGAGGGACGCCGCCGCCTGCGGCGTAGCCCGCCATCAGGTCGGCGCGCGTACCGAACCCCCCGGCGGGCTCCGCCGAGCCGAACCGCCACGCCTTGGTGCACAGCCAGCCCAGGTCGTGCAGGGGGTCACCGCAGTGGGCGAGCTCCCAGTCCAGCACCCCCCGCAGACCGTCCCGGCCCACGATGAGGTTGCCGGTCCGGAAGTCGCCGTGCACCAGGCCGTCCGCCGACGCGGGGGGCCGGTGCCTGCCCAGCCACCGCAGGCCGATCTCGATCGCCGGCCGCGGCTCGGCGAACTGCGCGTACAACTCCATGGCCTCGCCGAGCGCGTCCACACGGGGCAGGCCAGGGACAGAACCCGGATCCACCTGGTGGATCCGGGCCAGGACCTCGCCAAGACGGCGTGCCAGCCCGGGCCGCACCGCAGCGTACGCCTCGTCCCGCAGCAGCCGGCGCGGGATCGTCTCCCCGTCCAGGCGCTCCATTAGCAGGTAGGCCCGGCCGGGGCCGAGGGCTTCCTGCCCGTGGTCATACAGCTCGGGCGCCGGGACGCCGGCCGCTCGCGCGGCGGCCATGGCCGCCGCTTCGACGGCCACTTCCCGGCGCCGATCTGACCCGTCCGGGTCACGGAGCAAGATGAGGTGACGCTCCGCGCCGCCGTCCCTCTGTGCCCGAACGCCCCAGCTCTCCCGGCTCGCGCCGCCCGGCAACTGCCGGAACCCGCTGATCTCGACGGGCGCACCCCACAGCTCCTGCAGGCGCGACGCCAGCAGCCGGGCCAGCTGCGCGGTCTCGGTCATGAACGACGGCCTCCTGCCTGCACACTCCCATGTACCGGTGCTCAGCGCCCACCCAAGACCGGCCGCCTGTTTCCAGGAAGGCGTCCCTGGCCGCGCCGGCGCCCTCGACAGCGAGGCCGACGGACTGGCTACCTCTCCCGGCGCCGGAAGCTTGCTGCACGGTCATGCCGAACGAGCCGCTGAGCATCTGCCCAGCGCTCACCGTGCACACCGAGCCGCCCCCTGGCTCCGCCCTCGCCAAACCGAGCAGGGGACACCGTAAAACCCTCTCGCCATGAAACGTCGATGTCCAGTCGGCAGACCAGTGCATTGCCCGAACCATATTCAACACGATCGACGTACAGATCGACCTGTTCAGCACGGCGCCCATAGCGTTCCTGGGGATAAGCCGCGAAGGACTGGCCAGGGCCTGCCTATGCCGTGCGATCGCTGCAGCCAGCAAATAAGGCTAAGCCTTTAACAGCGACTATAAGCTGTGTAAACCTATACAATGATGGCTATGGACAGCGTAAAGCCGTTCCGCAAGACGACCGTGACCCCGCTCGCCGTGACCCGCTCGCTGCGGCAGATGGGAACCCACATCGCGACCTGGCGCAAGCTGCAGCGGATCACCACCGCCCAGCTCGCCGAGCGGGCAGGCATCTCCAAAGACACGCTCCGCTCCATCGAACAAGGCAAAGGCACCGCCAGCACCGAGAACCTGTTCCGTGTCCTGCGCATCACCGGCATCCTCGACAAGATCGTCACGGCGGCCGACCCCTACCAGACCGATGTCGGCCGGCTGCGAGCCGATGAAATCCTGCCCCAGCGGGTCCGGGGTGACCGCTGATGCCCAGCCCACCCCCCCCGTGACCCCATCGAAGTCACCGTGCAGACCGGCGGGCACGAACTCGTGGCGGGCACCTTGTGGGTGCACGAACGCAGCGGGCACAGCGCCACCTTCCGCTACACCGACCAGTACCTGGCCAACCCGTACTCTTACGACCTTGACCCGGCGCTGCCCAAGTCATCTGGCCTGTTCCATACCTCCCCCGGCAAACCGATGTTCAGTGCCTTCGCCGACAGCGCACCCGACCGGTGGGGGGAGAACCTGATGCGCCGCGAAGAACGCGAGCGCGCCCGCACGGCCCAGACCACACCCCGCACACTGCTGCCAGCCGATTTCCTGCTCGGAGCACGAGACGACACGCGCCAAGGCGCCATCCGGTTCCGGGAACCAGGCACCGGCACCTACTACTCAGCTCACCGTCAAGCGGTCCCCCGCCTGATCGCGATGCCCCGGCTGCTGAGCGCCGCCGACCAGCTCAACACCGGGCACCCAGCCAACCGTGACCTCACCGATCTCATCGACGCGGGCAGCTCCCTGGGCGGTGCCCGGCCCAAGGCCGCCATCATCACCGACTCCGGGCGCCTGGCCATCGCGAAGTTCCCGCGCGCGGGCAGCGACGACTGGGATGTCGCCGGCTGGGAAAAACTGGAACTCACCCTGGCCCGGCGGGCGGGACTGAACGTCGAAGAATCCGAGCTTGTCCTCGTTGACAGGCGGCACGTCCTTATCGTGAACCGGTTCGACCGGGACAACGGACGCCGGACCGGATTCGCCAGCGCACTCACCATGCTCGAAGCCGCAGACGGGGAACAGCACAGCTACCTGGAAATAGCCGACGTGATCGAACGCCACTCCAGCCACCCCCAAGCCGACCTCCACGAACTCTACGGCCGTATCGCCTTCTCCATCCTCACCGCCAACACCGGCGCTGCTGCCCCTTGGCCTGGTCCAAGGACCGCCGGGGAGTTACTCCCGCACTGTCGTCCGGTAAGGACCAGGTGCCGGGGCGTTCGTGGTCAGCGAGAAATAGGCCCCCCTTGCCCTGTCAGGGTTACTCGGCAAGCGCCCAGAAGGTGCAGTGATGCTCGGCGGCGAAGCCGGTCCCGACCCGAGGCTGGGCAGGGGCCAGCGACAGCATCTGATGGCTGGTGGTGTGGAACTGCGGCCAGCTGGGCTCGGTGAATGAGGAGGGGGCTCCGTGGCTGGCGAAGTTCGTCCAGTACTGCCTCATCGCCGCCGCCAGATGCTGTTGCTGTGGTGAGAGTGGGCTGGGGAACGCGACGGTGGGCAAGCTGAACAGGTACTGCAGTTCGGAGGCGTGGGCAGCGCCGTAGGGGAAGCTGACCGGGGGCAGGAAGAGTTCGGGCGCGTTCTGGTCGTTGAACTCATACGCGTACGTTGGCACGTGAGCGGACAGCGATTTATCGGCGGTGAGCGCCGGGCAGGCGAAGATCGCGTCGGTGCCCACCGCGCCGAGCGCCACGGCGGGACTGGGGTAGGCGCTGAGCGGGTACTTCGCCGCGATGACCGCCGCGGCAGCCGCGGAGACGCCGAGCGTCGAGGCGATCATGGCCTGGTAGTTCGCCGCGGTGACCGGGTTGCCGGCCAGCTCGGATTCGGCTACGAACAGCCGCCACTCGTTGCGGTTGGTCCCGTTGATGACCGGCACCCGGTTGAACTGCCCGCTGGCCAGGGCAGTCCCGATCGATTGGGTGAGCACCTGCCCGTCGATGTCAGGCTGATAGCCCGATGGGTTCTCGTTGTCCAGAATGGCCGTGACCGGCAGGTGGCGCAGGCACGCCGCGGTCTGGCTGGGGCAGCCCGCCGTGGCGGCGAAGGCCTTGCCCGCGGCCTCGGCCGTGGCCAGCGGCGCCTGGGTGAGGTCGTAGGACCCGCTTTCGGCGATGGCGCGGGCGAACAGCCCGCGGGCACCGGGCGAGGCCAGCTGCGACAGCACGCTGAGCCCGCCGGCGGACTCACCGAAGATGGTCACGTTGCGCGGGTCGCCGCCGAAGTGAGCGATGTTGCGCTGCACCCAGCGCAGCGCCGCCTGCTGGTCCATCAGCCCGTAGTTGCCCGCTGGCCCGCCTGGGCGGCTGGCCAGCGCCGGGTGGGCAAGGAAACCGAACACGCCCAGACGGTAGTTGATCGTCACCACGATCACGCCATGGCGCACCAGCGCGGTGGGGTCATAGTCATTGCTTTCGCCGACGACCAGCGCGCCGCCGTGGATCCACACCATGACGGGCAGGCCCCGCGAACCGCCCCGGTGGGAGCCCGCAGGGCGGAAGACGTTCAGGTACAGACAGTTTTCACTGGTGCTGGCCATCCCGAACGGCGACGCCGGCTGCGCGCAATGCGGCGCGAAGTGCATGGCGTCGCGCACCCCGTGCCAGCGGGCGGCCGGCTGCGGCGCACGCCAGCGCAGCGGGCCAACCGGCGGGGCCGCGTAAGGGATACCGAGAAACTCATCAGCCGTGCCTGCGGTCATGCCGCGAACTGCCCCATCCGCAGTGGCGGCGACCAGTCCCTGGCCCGGGCTGTGGTGCCCGACCGCAGCCGCGCTGGCACCGGCGGTGCCACCGGCCACCACCGCGCCGACGACGGCAACTGCCGCGCTCAGCCGAGCGCGAGCCCGCCAGCCAGCCATCCCTTTTCCCGACATCGGCATCTCCGTTCCCGCGGTCCGCCGGTATGGCGTCCACGCACTGCGCTGCTCCCCCCACCTTCGCAGCTTTAGCAGCCGGTAAAAAGACAGAAAACCGGGCCGATCCGGTTACCGATCCCGCAGACGAACTGTCACGGGGTGGGTGGCGGGTCCGGTTCTGCGGGCACAGGTCGCGGCGGCTTACCGGGGTCGGTCACCGCTATGACGAGCTTCCCCCGGGCGTGCCCGGCTTCGAGGTGACGCATGGCTTCGGGCGCCTGGTGCAGCGGGTAGGCCCGGTCGATGCTCGGCGCGATGGCGCCGGCCTCGATGAGCTCGGTCAGCCGTTCGAGGTCGGCGTAGTGCTCCTTGGGGACGAGCATGGTCAGCCGCTGGCTCACGAACGGCGAGACAGCAAGAGCCCGCACCGGCCTGCCCATCCCGGTCAGATTCCCGGCGCCTTCACCGCCGACAATGACCAGCCTTCCTCCCGGCGCCAGGGCACGGCGCAGCCGTGACAGCGGCGAGTTGCCGCCGGTATCGAGGATCAGGTCGTAGCGCCGGGAGCCGTCGGCGAAGTCGTCCCGGGTGTAGTCGAGCACGTGGTCAGCGCCGAGAGACCGGACCAGGTCCGTCTTCGCCGTGCTGGACACGCCGGTGACGTCCGCCCCGCTGGCCTTTGCAATCTGCACGGCGAACGTGCCGACGCCGCCGGACGCGCCGATGATCAGCACGTGCTGGCCTGCCTGCAGGTGGCCGACGTCGAGCAGGCCCCGCAGCGCGGTCAGGCCAGACACCGGGACGGCTGCGGCCTGCTCGAAGGTCAGGTTCGCGGGCTTGCGGGCGAGCTTGCTCTCGCGGGCGGCCGCGTACTCGGCAAACGAGCCCCGGCCGATGCCGAAGACCGGATCGCCGGCCGTGAACCTGGTGACCGCTGCGCCGGTGGCCACCACCGTGCCGGCCAGGTCGAAGCCGGGCACCGGGCTCTTCGGCTTGCGGAAGCCGAAGGCCAGGCGGGCCAGGTAGGGCAGGCCGGTCATCACGTGCCAGACGCCCCGGTCCATGCCCGCCGCGCGGACCTGCACGAGCACCTCGTTGGCTGCGATCTGCGGCTGGGTGATCTCTTCCACCCGCCATACGCCGGCGGCGCCGTAGGCGTCTTGCACGATCGCCTGCATCGTCTGCCGCTGCGGCGCCGGCGACGCCGTTCGGCTGCCGTTCCCTGCGGGCACCGCAGGCTGGCCGGCCGGATCTGTGTTTGCGCTCATGACTCTGACATCTCGGTCTCCTAGCGGACCGGCCGGACGCGGGAAAACGCCCATCCCCGCGTCCAAGTTACGTTCGCAGCGTAAAGCTGGCAATATATTTCCAGAAACGATTTGTGGTAATTTGTGGTGGTGGCCGGGAACACACCACCGGCGAACTCCTCGCACTTCTAGCCGGCGCCGACGATGAAGCGGCATCCGGGGTTCACGTTCGGCATTCACAACGAATGACACGCAACGCAGACGTGGCCAATGCGTTCCCTCCTGCCCGTCCGGCCCTCTGTCATGTGTCCCGGCCGCCGTCCGGGAGTTTCTTTCTTTGGATAAAAAAGAAATTTTTGGACGACGGCAGCACCGGGGTAACGCGGCCCCACGACTACATCACTGCAATACACACCCAGGAGCTGACATGAGACCCACAAACTCGCACAAGTTACGAAATACATTGACGGCCGCAGCGGCCGGCTGTGCCCTGCTGGGCGCGACCGGGATGTTCCCCGGCGGCGCGGCCAGCGCCTCGACCGGCCCGCCGGGCGGGAGCGGGGCCACGCTGCGGGCGGCGCTGCGCGGCGAGCTCAGCCACTACCTGGCGGCCCGGCGGAAGGCGGAGCATATCTCCGCGGTCTCACTGCGGATCACCTACCCCGGAACGAAACCAGCTATCAGCCTGGCCACCGGCACGACCCGTTACACCGGCGGGCCGCCGGTATCCACCAGCGCGCTGTGGCAGATCGGCAGCAACACCAAGGCCTTCACCTCGGTGATCCTGCTGCAGCTCGAGGCCGAGGGCAAGCTGTCGATCAACGACCCGGTCGGCAAGTTCCTCCCCCAGTACCCGGCCTGGCGCGACATCACGATCAAGCAGCTGCTCAACATGACCAGCCGCATCCCGGACTACGCCACCCTGCCCGCCTTCGTCACGACGCTCGCGAAGGATCCGGCCAGGCGCTTCACCGCGGCCCAGCTCGTCTCCTACGCTGTCGGCGCCCCGCTCGCCCCGAAGGGCTACACCTACTCCAACACCGGCTACATCCTGGCCCAGATGATCATCCGGCGGGTCACCCACGGCACCTATGCCGGTCAGCTCACCAAACGGATCATCACCCCGCTGCACCTGCACAGCCTGTGCTATGCGCCCTTCACCTGCACCGCGGCCGACGCCGCCCGGATGCCGGCCGGGTACTTCTTCGAAACCCTGGTGCCGAAGCTGCTGGGCAAGGCCATGCCCCCGCTCGCCGAAACCTGGGCCCGGTCCGCCGGCGCGATCGTGAGCTCACTGGCCGACATGACCACCTGGGACCGGGCTCTCTACCAGAGCCAGGAACTGCCGCCCGCCCAGCAGGTCCAGCTCGAAAGCCTCGTCTCCATCGCCACCGGCAAGCCCATCAGCACCACCACACTCACCGATCCGGTTGGCTACGGACTCGGCGTCAGCCAGCTCAGCAGCCCGCCCACCGGAACGGTCTGGTGGTACGAAGGCTCCGCACTCGGCTTCCGGGTGCTGCACTTCTACTTCCCCCGCTCGGGCCTGCTCATCGCGCTCGCCGTCAACAGCGCGACCGACCCCACCCCCTCAGCCGACCACCTACTCAACCTGGCGGTGACGGTCTACAAGACCCTGCAGAAGGCAGGTGCGCTGCACGCGGGCTGAAACACGATCCGGCTCGGCTAGCTCAGTGCGAACTGCTGGGCCGGGGTGCCGCTGCAGGTCCAGATCTGCAACTGCGTGCCGTCGGTGGTGCTGCCGCTTGGGTCGTCGAGGCACAGCCCGGACTGGGAGCTGAGCAGGCAGCCGTTGGGCTGCTGGACCCACCTTGGCCACCGGCGCCATTGCAGTTGCTGGCGGCGTCCGTGGGGTAGCCCGCCGCCAGGCTCGGCCCGGCGAAGCAGGACCAGCGAGAGGCCGCCTGCCTTTCGGGCGGCAGGTCAGTACCGCACAATCGGGGAACTCTGCCGCGAGACGCTCATTCTGGTATTTAATGCGCGAAGGACTCCGCAGTGCAGTTTCCGGACCAAGGGATTCAAATAATGTCAGCGGCGGCAGGAACGCGAGCCCTCTGGGCGGTTATGGCGGCAGTGGCTCTGGCTCTTGCGGGCGTCTCCGCCCGCGCCGGGGCGGTGCAGGACACCGGTGCCGCTCGCGCTGGGGTCATCTCCACGGTCGCCGGCGGCGTCGGCGGCCCCGGCCTGGGGACGAACGTGGCTCTCGACTACGCCTGCAGCGTGACCTCGGCCGGGCATTTTGTGTATGTCGGCGATGGGCTGGTGCAGCGGCTGGATGAGGCCACCGGGGTGCTGACCACGCCTGCCGGGGGCGTTCGCCGTGAGTCTGTCCAGGCCACCGTGCACGTTCCGGTCGGCGACGGCGGCCCTGCCACGGAGGCGGCCACGAACGCCTGCGGGACCGCGATCGACAAGCATGGCAACCTGGTCCTGGCCGATGGCGGCGACGGCCTTGTCCGGCTGGTCGCGGCGAGCTCAGGCACGTTCTACGGGCAGGTGATGACCGCCGGGGACATCTATCACGTCGCGGGGGGTGGCAGCGGGCAGGGCATTGCGGGCAACGGCGGTCCCGCCGTCAGCGCCACACTGGCCGATCCGGTCGCGGTAGCCGTGGACCGCGCTGGCAACCTGGTGATAGCCGACAGCGGCCGAGCCCACGTTCCCGCCGAGGTGCAGGTCGTCGCGGCTAGCAGCGGGACCTTCTACGGCCAGCAGATGACCGCCGGGGACATCTACGCGATCGCCGGCGGAGCGGCCGGACTGCGGGTCTCAGGGGGTGGCGGCCCCGCGACCCGCGCCGGGCTCGGCACGTCGATCGGCCAGGTCCGGCGCGACGCGGCGGGCAACCTGATCCTGGCCGATGGCTCGGCGGATGGCATCAGGGTGATCGCGGCGCACAGCGGGACCTTCTACGGGCGGCAGATGACCGCCGGGGACATCTACACCGTCGCCGGTGATGGTACCCGCGGGTTCTCCGGTGACGGCGGGCTGGCCACCCACGCTGAGCTCGACTCTCCCGCCGGGGTCGCGGTTGACGGCGCGGGGAACCTGCTGATCGCCGACACTGGCAACAACAGGGTGCGGATGAGAGCCGCCAGGACCGGCGAGGCGTACGGCATCCAGGTGACCGCGGGCGACATCTACGCGATCGCGGGCTGCGGTACCAAGTGCGCGCTCGGCGACGGCGGCCCCGCCATCCATGGCCGGCTGATGGCGCCGGACGGGATCGCCATCGACCACGCGGGCAATGTGATCGTGTCCGAGCACGGCGCCGGGCGAATCTCGGACGACCGCAGGGTGCAGGCGGTAGCCGCTGGCGACGGCACTTTCTACGGCCAGCACATGACCGCCAGGGACATCTACACGGTCGCCGGCGATGGTACCCGCGGGTACTCCGGTGACGGCGGCCCGGCGAAGGCGGCTGTGATCGACGTGTGGTCGGACCGGGTCATGGTGGACAGCGCGGGCAACCTGCTACTGCCGGCCGGCCAGAACAACAAAGTGCGGGTGGTTGCCGCGAAGACCGGAACTTTCTACGGCCAGCACATGACCGCGCATCACATCTACACCGTCGTGGGCGGCGGCGGCTTTTACCACCTCGGGTGCGGCGGGCCAGCGGATAAAGCAGGAATGAACTTCCCGGACGGGGTGGTGGTCGATGCGCACGGCAATCTGGTCATCGCCGACCAGGGCAACAACACAGTTCTCGTGGCCCCTCAGAGCAGCGGGAGCTTCTACGGCATGCCGATGACCGCCGGCCACATCTACTGCGTGGCCGGGAACGGCAGCCGGGGGTACTCCGGTGACGGCGGGCCCGCCCCACAGGCAACGCTCAGCATGGTCAGCGGCCTGGCCGTAGACGCCGCGGGCAACGTGGTGTTCGCCGACGAGGGCAACAACCGGATCCGCGTGGTCGCCGTCGCCACCGGGACCTTCTACGGCATCCCGATGACCGCCGGCGACATCTACACCGTGGCCGGGAACGGCACCAAGGGATCCTCATGGGACGGCGGGCCGGCCACCAGCGCCACGCTGAACGCCCCCAAGGACGTCACCATCGATCAGCACCGCAACCTGGTCATCGCGGACGGGGGCAGCCGCCGGATCCGCGTCGTCGCCGCCACCACCGGAACGTTCTACGGCGTGCCGATGACCGCTGACCACATCTACACCGTGGCCGGGAACGGCACCAAGGGATCCTCAGGGGACGGCGGGCCGGCCACCAGCGCCGCCCTTGACACTCCCACCGATCTGGCCATCGGCCCACACGGCAACCTGATGATCACCGACCAGGGCAGCAACCGGATCCGCGTCGTCGCCGCCGTCGCCGGGACGTTCTACGGCGTGCCCATGACCGCCGGGAACATCTACACGGTCGCAGGCAACGGCCTGGCCGGCTACTCCGGCGACGGCGGCCCGGCCACCAAGGCCATGCTCTTCTCCCCAACCGGTGTGGCTGTTGACAGCCACGGCAACCTCTACGTTGCCGACTACTACCGGGTGCGGGAGATCAGCCCCTGAGCCGGGCCCGGCTCAGGGGAGGGCTCTCCGCTCTGGGGCGGGCAGCTATGGGCTGTCCCAGTGCGGCGGCCGGTCCTGGCGGAGGCGCTCGTCATCGTCTGGCTCGGGATGCCCGCCCCAGCCGAGGTCGCTATCGTCGCGGCTGCGCTGGGGCACGACTGGATCATCTGGCGCCTGATCGCCTGGCGCCGGGCTGTGGTCCGCGCGTGGCGGCCGGGCGCGGGCGGGAGCCGGGTCGCGATCTGGTTTCATGAGATCATCATGGCGGGCGTACCCGGCGGCGGCAAAAGCCTGCAGCACAAGGCCAGATGGCCGGATCAGTTCTGCCTGCCGTCCTGGGTATTCGTGCCCAGAACCCGCCCCCTGGTGCGGACGGGGGTGCTGAGCCGGTAGGCTCGCGGTCGGCGCGGCGAGGTCGCGTCGTAGATAGCGGATAGAGGACTTGAACTGATGGCAACAGGAACAGTGAAGTGGTTCAACGCCGACAAGGGCTTCGGTTTCATCGCTCCCGATGACGGGACGGCGGACGTGTTCGTGCACTTCTCCGCGATCGCGAGTTCCGGCTACAGGTCGCTGGATGAGAACCAGAAGGTCGAGTTCGACACGACCCAGGGGCAGAAGGGACCACAGGCGGAGAACGTCCGTCCACTCTGACACATAACACCCCGCGCTATCCCCCGGCCCGCTGGCCAGGGGCAGTCGGCTGACCGGCCGGCTTCAAGGGGATATGCGTAAATTCGGCAGGGCCGGATGCCGGTAACGTCCGGGCATGCATCTGGCTGGCTTCAGCCGCCCGCCCGGGTCTGGTCACCGTCAGCCCGGCATTCGTTCCTGCCGCCACCGGCTTTCGCAGCCCACGCGGAACGCTATGTTCCGCGTGGCTGCGCAGCGCCTGTATGCGGTTCCGCGGCCCGCGCATCTATCGTCTCGTTATGCGCCGTCCCGGCTTAAACGCTGCCTCGGCTGATTTGGCGTGCGGTATATGTCGGCGGTGTACCGTTTCGGTGATGAGCGGCGCTAGCGAGACCGAAACGGCCGCCGGTGTTCCCGAGCCGGTTCCGCTCCGGCGCAACAATGGCTTCCGGATGCTGTGGATCGGCCAGCTGCTGTCCAATACCGGCACCGAGATCGGCTCGCTCGCTTATCCGCTGCTGATCCTGGCGCTGACCCACTCGGCAGTGCTCGCCGGGGTGGTGGGGACGGCGGGTCTCATCGTCCAGCTATGCCTGCGGCTGCCCGCCGGGGCGCTGTCGGACCGGTTCGACCGGCGGCTGACGATGATCGTCTGCGACACGGTGCGCGCCGTCCTGCTGGTCCTGCTCGGCATCCTGATCGTGCTGCATCTCGCCTCCTGGCCGGTCGTCCTGATCGTGAGCCTGATCGAGGAGGGTGCCAGCACCATCTTCGACCCGGCAGCCACCGCCGCGCTGCCGGTGATCGTGCCCGGCGGGCAGCTCGAGCAGGCGTGGGCCGCTACCGAGGGGCGGTCATACGCCGCCGGCCTGGCCGGCCCGGCCCTTGGCGGGGTGCTGTTCGGGCTGGGCCGGGCGGTCCCGTTTCTGGCTGACGCCGTCTCCTATATGGTCTCGTTCGGCACGGTGAGCCGGCTCCGCGGGCGGTTCCGCCCGCGGAATGCGGCCGGCCGCAAGGCGTTGTGGCGTGAGGTGGCCGATGGCCTGCAGCTCGTCTGGCGGGTGCCGATCCTGCGCGCGGTGGTGATTCAGGCCCCGCTGGTGAACTTTGCTTTCACCGGCGTGATCTTCACCATCA
This sequence comes from Streptosporangiaceae bacterium, assembly GCA_036495485.1. GTDB lineage: Bacteria > Actinomycetota > Actinomycetes > Streptosporangiales > Streptosporangiaceae > PALSA-505. The sequence continues at coordinate 2,243 of DASXMU010000271.1, read as the reverse complement.
CGCTTTCCCTGCGCCAGCACGGCACCTCCACCACGGTGATCGGCTTGGTGCAGGCGGCCATCGCGGCCGGCGGGCTGCTCGGCGCCGTGGTGGCGCCCCGGCTGCAAGGGCGCATGCGCATAGGCACGCTGGCCATCTCAATCACCCTGGCCGGGGCCCTGCTGTTCGGCGCCGCGGCCCTGCTCATCCCGTCACCGCTGGTGGCGGCGCCGGTCGCCTTGGCGCTGCTGCTCTCACCGACCGTGAACGCCGCGCTGTTTGCCGTGATGCTCCGCAGCACCCCAGAGGAGATGCGCGGCCGGGTCACCAATACCGTGGCCATGGTTGCCACCGGCCTGTCGGCGCTGGCGCCGCTGGTCGCCGGCCTGCTCCTCCAGCACGTCTCCGATGCCTGGGCGGTGGGCGCTTTCGCGGCCACGATGGCCGTGGCGGCCGCGCTGTGCCTGATCCTGCCGGGCCTGCGGAGGGCGGAGAGTGCGGCGGCCGCACCGGGCTGAGTGGCCAGACTGGCCCGCCGTAGCTTCCAGCGAGCTCGCGGCCACCGGCGAAACGGTGCGCAAGCGCACCGGCGAGACGTTCAGCGAACTCACCCCCCAGCAGGCTCAGATTGCCAGGCTCGCCGGCGACGGCCACACCAACACGGAGATCGGCGTCGAGCTGTTCATCAGCCCCCGCACCGTTGAATGGCACCTTCGCCAGATGTTCACAAAGCTCGGCATCAGCTCCCGCAGAGAGTTCCGCGACGCGCTGGCGGACCTCTAGCCCGCCCGCGCCGAAAACGGTCGGCCGCGATGAGCTATCTGACGAACAAAGAACACCGCCACTGGCTGCACGCGATGCGGTAACGCGCCCGTTTACCGACGTCCGATAGTCATTCACCGGCCCGTAGTACTTTGCGAGGGTGCATCCCGTCGACGTAGCCCAGGAATGGCGGGTAGATGTTGTAGCCGAGCAGTTCCTGGAGCCGTTCGGGTAGCTGCCGGGCGATTGCGCGGGGCACAGCGAGGCAGTGATTTTCCTGCGGCCGCAGCCAGGCGGCCACGTACTCCAAGATCACGCCCAGGCGGGGCTGACTGGTGCGGTTGGCCCCGCCGCCGTGCCAGAGACTGCCCAGGTAGAACATGACCGAGCCCGGTGTCATGGCGGCGGTCAGGATAGGGTCATCGGCGCCTGGCTGGCGCCCGGGTTCCCAGCAGTGGCTGCCCGGGATGAACCGGGTAGCGCCGTTGCCGGGGGTGAACTCATCCAGCGGCCACATGGTGTTGACGACGACCGGCGGGTGCGGCTGCGGGAGCGGGTAGATCGCGTCGTCGCGGTGCAGCATCTGGGCCTGCTCTCCGGGCCCGATGCGGATGCCCACCGGGGCGCTGAGCTGATAGTGCCCGAGAACATGATCGAGCACCTGGAGCAGGAGCGGGTGAACGGCCACCCGGTCGAACGTCCGGGTCTTGGCGAACAGGGCATACACCCGCTGGGTGGCGAACCCCTCGAACGCGTTACGGCCGGCCCGGGTCCTCTCCAGGACACGGCCCAGGTCCGCCCGGGCGGCCCCGGCATCGTCCTGGCTCATCAAACCGGAGACGATCACGTAGCCGTCGCTGGTCAGCCGCCGTGCCACGTCCTGCCCGCTGGACGTCGCCGCTGCCATAGTGGCCATCGCCACCAGCCTAACCGGCCAGGGCGCCAATGACACGACGCTGACGACCGTCATTAGCGTCACAGCCGGAAACAGCAGCCTGCGAAGCCCGGCAGTACGAGCCACAGTGGCGGCACCCGGACACACCCGCCTCAAGGCACCCGGGGCGGCATGAGCGGTCGTCGGCCGGCTCATCCCCGGATGCGCTTTGAAAGACTGTTCTGGTGGCAGGAGCAGGATTGCCAGAGCTGGACGTGGCGCGGGTCCGGCGGTGGTGCCAGCAGCGTGTGCCTGAGCATGTCCGTGACCAGGTCCGCGTGGAGTGCGACATCGGGCCCAGGTCTGTGACGATCGTTGAGTGCCGGCCGCCCTGGCGCGCGGGCATGGGTTCGGAGTGGACACGCTTTCCCATCGCCCGGCTCCGCTACGTCAAGGCGGCCAGGCGCTGGTCGCTGTACTGGCGGGATCGTAATCTCCGCTTCCATGCCTACGATCGCCTGGCGCCGTCGGAGCACATAGATGACCTCCTGCAGGAAATCGATCGTGACCCGACCGCCATCTTCTGGGGATAGGACCTCATCGTGCTGCCCGCAGCGTGCGAACATGC
>DASXMU010000270.1:0-5178 GCA_036495485.1 Streptosporangiaceae bacterium | reverse complement strand
CTGGCCTCCTTCACTGGTTGACGGCTTCACCGGCCGCCCTTACCGTAATCTGGTTATTAGAATAACGAGATTACGGTAAAGGCTGGGCCCTCACCAGCGCATCAGTGCACCGGGGCACCGCCCGGCCGGAAGGTGAGCCTGGCCGGTGGTCCCGGCATCCGGCCGCCCGCAGCAGTCCCCCAGCACACCGAGCAAGGGAGCAGAGCATGCATACCCAGTCCGCCCGTCTCGATCAAGCCGTCCGTCTCGCTGACGGCAGGGTCCTCGGCTACGCCGAATACGGCCCCGCCGCCGGGCCGCCGCTGTTCACTGCCGGCCTCGCGGCTCGCCATCCCTGAGCTGTGGCCGGGTGTCGTCTGCCATGAGCATGGGACCACCTGCTGAGAGTTCTTGCCACGGGGATGGGACCACCTGGTTTGCCAGTTGATGGACCACCCTGCTGTGATCTCCGGGTTCATTTCGGACTTGGAGAGACGGCGGGGCATGGCGTTCCGGGAGGTTCTGGTGACACAGGTCAAGGAAGTGCTGAGAGCGTGGCTGGGCGGGTCGGGTAAGCGCCCTGCCGCGAGCCGGGCGGGAGTGGATGTGAAGACAGCGGCCCGGTATATCGCCGCGGCGCGGGATGCCGGCCTTGATCGTGAGGGCGGCGAGGCGCAGCTGACTGATGAGCTGCTGGCGGCGGTGGTCGCGGCGGTCCGCCCGGCTCGCCCGGCCGGGCACGGCGCGGCATGGGAGGCGCTGGTGCCGCGCACGGAGCAGATCACCGCGCAGGTGAAGGACGGCCTGACGCTGATGAAGATCTGGGAGCTGCTGGAACGGTCCGGGACGGCGGTGCCGTACCGGACGCTGGCGCGGTTCGCGGCGGCGGAGTGCGGCTGGTCCCCGGCCCGGTCACGGGTGACGGTGCCGGTGGCGGACGGGAAGCCAGGGGAAGAGGTCCAGGCCGATTTCGGCTACCTGGGGATGATCGCGGACGGGGACCGGCGGCGCAAGCTGCACGCGCTGGTGTTCACCGCGGTGCTGTCCCGGTACTGCTTCGTGTTCCTGACGTTCTCGCAGACGACGCAGGCGGTGATCGCGGGCTGCGAGGCGGCCTGGGTGTTTTATGGCGGAATATTCAAGGTCCTCGTCCCCGACAACCTGACCCCGGTGGTGGCGAGGGCGGACCGGCTCGATCCGGGGTGGAACCGGGAATGGCTGGAGTACGCGCAGGCCCGAGGCCTGGTCGTGGACCCGGCCAGGGTCGCCTCGCCGCAAGATAAGGGGCGGGTGGAAAACGGCGTGAAATTCGCCCAGCGCAGCTTTTTCGCCGGGGAGCAGTTCACGGACCTGGCCGACGCGCAGCGCCGCGCGGAGCAGTGGTGCCGGGTCCGGGCGGGGATGCGGGTGCACGGCACCACCCGCCAGCGGCCCGCTGAGGTCTTCGCCGAGCTGGAGGCGGCGGCGCTGCTGCCCGCCCCGGCCGAGCCGTACCGGGTCCCGGCGTGGAGCGAGGCCAAGGTGCAGCGCGATTTCCATGTCCGCGCCCAGCACGCGTTCTACAGCGTGCCGTGCGGGCTGATCGGGCAGCAGGTTAGCGTCCGGGCGGACGGGGCGCTGGTGAAGATCTACCACCGCAGCCAGGTGATCAAGACCCACCCGCAGCAGCCGCCGGGCGGGCGGTCCAGCGACCCGGCGGACTTCCCGCCGGGCACCGATGTTTACGCGCGCCGGGACGTGGACAAGCTCGCGCGGATGGCCGCCGCGCACGGGACCGCGATCGGGATCTACGCCGCCCGGGTCCTGGATGACCCGCTGCCGTGGACCCGGATGCGCGCCGTCTACACGCTGATCGGCCTGGCCCGCACTTACGGCGATGACGTGGTGGAGCAGGCCTGCGCCGCGGCGCTGGAGCTGGACGTGATCAGCGTCGCCAAGATCAGGTCGATCGTGGAGAAAGGCACCGGCAAGCAGGCGGCGCGCGCCGCGGCCCGCGCCCGTCAGGCCGCGGACGCGGCCGGCAAGGTGACCGCGGCCCGGTTCGCCCGCGACCCCCGCGAGTTCGCCACCGCGACCGGCGTCCGCATGCAGGTCCTGCCCGGCGGCCATGGCGGCGCCGCGGACGGCGCCTGAACCCGCCGCGTCGCCATCACGCCGCCGCGCAGCTCATATCAATCCATTTCATTTCATTCCTGACCCATCTCATTTCATTTCGTTCCGCCGTGCGCTGGCATGCGCGGGAGAGGACAGCAGATGACGATCACCACGCACACGCCAGCCGCTGCCGAGACGGGCGGCTCGTGCCGCTACCCCGGATGCGCGAGCCCGGCCCGGGTCAAGGACCGGGCCGCGCCGGGTCCCCGGCCCGGCTACTGCGAGCAGGAAACCGCCGAGGACCGCGGTGACGGCACGGCAGTCCTGGTCCGCCATACCGCGCTGACCGCGTTCCGGCGCCGCCAGCAGCTCGCCGGGCAGCCAGGCCAGGACCGGCCGGTCACCGCCGCGATCAGCAGGGCGGCGGCGATCCGCGATGATGCGCTCACCGCGATGACCCGCCTCGGCGCGCAGCTGGCCGCCGCGCTGGACCAACTCGCCGTCCTGGGCGAGCAGCTCGCCGCAGCCGGCGACCCAGAGGCCGCCGATGCGCAGGCCGAGGCAGTGCGGGCCGAGGCAGCCGCGCAGATCGAGCAGGCCCGCGCCGATGCCGCCGCCGCGGCATGCGCCCGGCACGCCGCCGAGCTGGACGATGCCGAGGCGCGCGCCGCTGCCGCCCAGGCCATCACGGCGATGGAAGCCGAGGCCCTGGCCCGCGAGCAAGCCCAGGCCGCCGCCCGCGATGCCGTCCAGGCCCTGCACGGCGAACGTGAGGCAGCCGCAGCCCGTGTCGCCGAAGCCGACGCTGCCGCCGCCGCTGCCCGTGCCGGACACGACGCAGCACTGGGCACCGCCCAGGCAGCCCGCCGCGACGCCGCGCGCCAGCGCGAGCAGGACCAGCAGCGGCACGACACCGCGCTCGCCGCCGCGAACGCTCACCACGCCGCCGCGGACGACACCATCTCCATGCTCCGCGAGCAGCTCTCCCGCGCCGAGACCGCCCTGGACCGCGAACGCGCCGAGCAGCACCGGCTCGCCAGCTCCCTGCACGACCTCATCGCCAGCGGCCAGCCGCTGCCAGCATCCGCCCCAGCCGGCCGCGCCCGTGCCGGCAGCGCACCGAAGGAAAGCCGATGACCCTCACCGACCCCATCAGCCCCGAGCTCCGCCGGCACCTGAGCACCCTCAAGCTCGGCCAGCTCATGGCCACCCTCCCCGACCGGCTCGTCCTCGCCCGGCAGCAGAAACTCCCGCACGCCGACTTCCTCGAGCTGCTGCTATCGGACGAGGTCACCCGCCGCGAGAACGGCTCCGCCGCCCGCCGCGCCCGCGCCGCCGGCCTGGACCCCCAGATGCGCCTGGACACCTGGGACGGCACCGCCGCCGTCCGCTACGACCAGCAGCTATGGAACGAGCTGGTCAGCCTGCGGTTCGCCGAAGCCGGCCACGGCGCTTTGGTCCTGGGACCCGTCGGGACCGGGAAGACGCACCTGGCCACCGCCCTGGGCCACATCGCGGTCCGCCGCCGCCTCACCGTCCACATGGCCCGCGCCAGCGTGCTGTTCAAACGCCTCAAAGCCGCCCGGCTGGACAACAGCACCGAAGCCGAGCACCGCCGCCTGGCCGCCACCGACATCGTCATCCTCGACGACTTCGCCCTCCAGCCCCTCGACGAAACCGCCACCACCGACTTCTACGAGCTCACCGTCAACAGGCACGGCAAGAAAGCCACCATCATCACATCCAACCGCACCCCGGATGAATGGATCACCCTCATGAGCGACACCCTCCTGGCCCAGTCCGCCATCGACCGGCTCACCTCCGCCAGCCACGAGCTCATCGTCGAAGGCGAGTCCTACCGCCGCCGCCAGCGCCCCCGGCTTGACGAACCACCCGCAAGTCCCCCAAGATAACTCCGCAGCCGCCCGGTGGTCCCTAGGTCGTGGCAAGACCCTGGTCCCATGCTCCTGGCAAATGACAGAACACCTCGCGGGCCACGGCGCGGGGCCAGGCCGCGGGGAGTAGTTCGGGCGGGCGAGTCCGAGTCCATAACGGGGAGCGCCCGCCACTCGTTCATCATGCAGGTGCGGGCCACCGAGGCGTCCGTCGACGATAGATCGCGGCAGCGACCTGGTCGAGCAGTTGCCCGGCGAACATGATGGACGACTCGTGCCGGGTGCGGAGGCCGTCCCAGACGCGGGCGGAGATCTCGGCGACCTCGCCGCCGGGGACCACGGTCGTGCGGAACGTCGCGGCGGTCCCAACCCCCCGATCGCGAAGCCGCGCGACGACCGCGCCCGCTTGGTCGCGTGGCGTCACCCACAGGCCGTCGTATGGCGGCTCGAAGCCGAGCTAGCACAGCACCTCGCTCAGGTCGTCGCGGACGGCGCGGTGGTTCTCGGGGACCGAGGAGGCGACCAGCGACTACCGGCCATCCCACTCGGCACCCGCGTGTCGTCGCGCCTCACCTCGGCGGTGATCGAGCTAATCATCTCGGCGCAAGGCGAGATCCTGCTCTTGAGCCACGACCCATACCGAGCCCTCGATCATGCCCAGCACTTCGGAGGCCCGAGGTTGGCCTTGACCCTGCTGGCCGAACGACACGCGGACTACCCCGTTCTACAGCGGTGACGGCACACCGTTCCCGTCACTCCACGCGCTGCGATACATCAGATGTGAGAGTCAGGGCAGCACCCGGAAGTGATCCACGAGCAATTCCAAACGCCGCTGGCTGGTGGTTAGCCGTCCCTCAATGTCGAGTATTAGGTTCTCGCGGTAAGCCTGAATCGCCTGCTCGTTCTGTTCTTGACTTAGCACGACCCACAATGTCCGCCTCTGAAGGATAGTTCCGCGCATTATTTCGAGTCGGCCTACGATCTTCGCCCTGGGGGTATCGCCGGGACGGTGACGAAGATCCTCGACCCGGCCAGTAATATGCGCCCGGCCTGACTTGGCTAGCGCTTCGAGTTCTTCGGCGGCCCGCCACAGGACGGTCGGCATGTCTGCTGTGAACGTAACCGGTCCAGCCTGTCTCGGGCCAGGCAGCCCTCGAGCCCAGGAGAAGCCGACGTCGAAAGCCCGGTTCCGGTGCTGACCGCCGAGGTC
>DASXMU010000269.1:0-23302 GCA_036495485.1 Streptosporangiaceae bacterium | reverse complement strand
GCGGAGGCTCGGGGATTTGAACCCCGGATGGGCAGGACCCAAACCGCATTAGCAGTGCGGCGCCATAGACCGGACTAGGCGAAGCCTCCTGGTGTCTGACCTAGGGTACCGGCCGGCCCACGTCGCGCCAACCGGAACGTTGTGCCGGTCAGCGGACCTCTACGATCTCGTATTCGCCGGCGGCGTAGGACTCGCGCATCCGGGTCTTCGCGAACTTCCCGACGCTCGTCTTGGGCACCTCGGCGATGAAGGACCAGCGCTCGGGGAGCTGCCAGCGGGGCACCTGGTCGCGGAGGAATTCTCGCAGCTCAGCGGCAGCCACCTCGGCACCGGGGCGCAATACCACGGCGGCCAGCGGACGCTCGCCCCACTTCTCGTCGCTCACCCCGATGACGGCAGCCTCCGCCACGTCCGGGTGGGCCATCAGGCGGTTTTCCAGCTCCATGGAGGAGATCCACTCGCCGCCGGATTTGATCACGTCCTTAGCGCGGTCGGTGAGGCGGATGAAGCCGCGCGGGTCTATGGTGCCGACGTCGCCGGTGCGCAGCCAGCCGTCGCGGAACTTCTCGGGGTCGTCGTCCTTGTGGTAGGCGCCGGTGACCCAGGGGCCGCGCACCTCGATCTCGCCGACCGCCACACCGTCGTGGGGCAGGATGGTGCCGCTGTCGCCGGTCAGCCTGGCTTCGACCATGCAGCTCACCCTGCCCTGGCTGTCCCGGTAGACCCAGGCTTCCTCGCCCGTGACGTTGGCGGGCGGGTGCGCCACGCTGCCCAGCGGTGAGGTTTCGGTCATGCCCCAGGCGTGCAGGATTCGGACGCCCAGTTCTGTTTCGTAGGCCTCCTGGAGGGCGTGCGGGACGGCTGAGCCGCCGCAGGGCACGAGACGCAACGAGGATAGGTCGCCGCCGTTGGCGCGGACGTGGCGCAGCACGTCGTTCCAGATCGTGGGGACGGCGCCGGCCAGGGTGGGGCGCTCGGCCTCGATCAGGCGCACCAGGGGGGCTGCCTGCAGGAAACGGTCGGGCATGATCAGGTCTGCACCGGCCAGGACCGCAGCGTAGGCCAGGCCCCAGGCGTTGGCGTGGAACATCGGGACGACCGGGAGGACGCGATCCCGCTCGGACAGGGCGAACGTGTTGCCCATGCATACGCCCATCGAGTGCAGGTAGGTGGACCGGTGGCTGTAGACGACGCCCTTGGGGTTGCCGGTGGTGCCGCTGGTGTAGCACATGGCGGCGGCGGACCGCTCGTCCAGCTCCGGCCAGGTGAAGTCTTCCGGCTCGGCGGCCAGCAGATCCTCATAGGAGTGCACACTGTGGCCGGGGCCTTCGAGCTCGGTGGTGTCCACTGTCCCGCCGGAGGACGGGGTGACCAGGATGTGCCGGACTCCGGCGATCCCTGGCAGGACCTTGGCCAGCAGCGGGACCAGGGTGCCGTCCACGATGATCACGTGGTCTTCGGCGTGCGAGGCGATGTAACCGAGCTGGCTGGGGTCGAGCCGGAGGTTCAGGGTGTGCAGCACCGCGCCCATGGACGGGATCGCGAGGTAGGCCTCCAGGTGCTCGGCGTTGTTCCACATGAGCGTGGCGACGCGCTGATCGCCATCGACGCCCAGGCGGCGCAGCGCGCCGGCCAGTTGCCCGGCCCGGCGGCCGATCTCGGCGTAAGCCCGGCGCCTGGTGCCGTCCTCGGTGGCCGAGACGACCACCCGCTCGCCGAACACGCTGGTGCCGTACCGCATGATGCTGCTCACGGTCAGCGGCACGTCCATCATGGTGCTGCGCATCGAGCCCACCTCCCTGGCGGTAATGCTGGCCGCTCCACGGCCGCAGCGCCAAGGTTTCTGGCCGGAATGCGCCACCGAACCGTCTTGGGGGGATACTGCCACGCCGGCCGCGAAAGTGGAACGTCACTCGGTCAGCTCCGCCGCTGCCCCGGCACCGCAACCGCCATCGCCTGCCCCGGCACCGGAACGGCCGCCCCTTGCTCTGCCACGGGAACCGGCTCCACGGCACCGGGCTGCTCCGGCACGCCGAACAGCCCCAGCAACTCCGCGTCGGTCCGCAGCTTCGCTACTGCCCTGGATACCGTGCTCTTCACGGTCCCCAGGCTGATGCCGAGCACCCCGGCGATCTCAGCCTCGCTCATGTCCTCGTAATAGCGGAGCACGACCGCCGCGCGCATCCGCTCCGGCAGGCGGCGCAGGGCGCGGCTCAGCGAGTCGTGCAGCTCGTCGCTCTCCCCGGCGTGGTCCTGAACCGGCCGATCGGGGATGTCGTCGGTGGGATACTCCTCCAGCCTGCGCCGCCGCCACCAGGAGATGTGCGTGTTCACCATGGCCCGGCGGACGTAGCCGTCGAGCGCGCTGCGGTCCTCGATCCGGCGCCAGGCCGTATAGGTCTTGGCCAGGGCGGCCTGCAGCAGATCCTCGGCGTCGGCCTGGTTTCCGGTCAGCAGACAGGCCGTTCGCAACAGCGCTGCACGCCTTGACAACACATAGTCGCGAAAGCCGGATTCGTCTCCTTTAGCATCTTGCACAACGCATGCGGGATTCCGCATCTTTGGTATCGCGTGGTCGCCCCCGGCACTCACAGCGCAACCGTACCCAGATTTTGGGCCCCGCACGAGAGCCGTACCAGACTGCACACGTTCGCAATCGGCCACGTGACGGGTTTCGGCGATGCCCGAGCCGTAATTTCGGTATAACCCTAAAGAGGTACATGTGTGACCACGGAGAGTTAGGTCGCCGAACCCCTTGACGTAGACCACCACATCTACACATCGTCGTAGAAGCCGTGCAATTTCATGGAGGGCAAGTGCGTGATCCCCCGGAAGGCCGGGCCGACGGCGGGGCCGTCACTCCCGCCGTCATCAGCCCGGCACAAATCGTCTCGGGGGCGCGGATCGCCAGGCGGTACCTGCTCAAGTCGGCCGTATTTGGCAGGCCACCCTGGAACGAGGGGGGTGACAAGGACCCATTGGCCAGCCACACCGTGACCACCGGGCTGCTGGCGCCGCTCCCCAGAGCGGTTACCGGCGTGGTTCTCGACGCCAGCCCGCAGATCCTTGTGATCGGGAACGGCGGCACCGAGGAACGCTTTGCATTGACAGCCGACGCAAGTGCCTGGCGGGGTGCGAAGACCGACCCGGCGGCGATCAGGGCCGGCGACCAGGCTGTCGTGCGCCGGCACAACGCGAGCCGCGAGGTCGCCGACCGCATCTGGGCGAATATCGGACGGGTCAGCGGGACGATCATCGAACGGAACCGGGACACGTTCCTGGTCGACTGCGGCAGCCGGGGGCAGCAGGCGCTGGTCATGCCCCACACCGCCACCGGCAAGATCCAGGTCAGGTTCCCCCGCCTCGAGCCCGGCTACCTCATCGACATCATCGGGGTGCGCCGCGACGGCTACCTCGAAGGGCTCGTCCCGGCCACCTACCAGCCGCCCTATCGTGCGGACCACGTGCCGGCGCCGCCGCTGATCAACGGTCACCTGCCGGTGTCCATCCAGGGCTCGGCCGTCTGGCACGAGCCGGGCGGCGAACCGCGCGGCCTGACCGGGCTGGCCTACCCCGCCGTCGACCCGCACAGCGACGCCACAACCGCCTCGCCCGCGCCGGCCGGCCAGGCATCAGGCTGCGTCAGCCTGCCCTACCTGTCGATCGGCAGCCTGCTGCGGGTGCGCAACGACTGCACGGAGGCATGCCGCGTGCTGCCGGTGACCGGCTCGGCGGCCCTGGCCACGCTGTTCTGCGACCGCAGTGTGACCTGCGGCCCCTCGCCCCGGGGCCGGATCGCCGACCTGACCCTGGCCAGCTTCGTCGAGCTCGGCGGCGAGCTGCACGAAGGCTGTTTCAACGCGACCATCGAGATCGAGGGCTGAGCGTGTTAGCAGCGGCCAGAGAAGTGCAGATCCCGGTCCTGGCGCTCCTGCTGCTCGGCGCCTGCGCCGCCAAGCTGATCCGGGTGCTGCGGGCGCGGTCGGTGGCCATGGCGCTGGGCCCCACCGCACTGTTTCCACTCAGGCTCCAGCGCACCGTGGCCAAGGTCATGTGCGCGGCGGAGATGTCGCTGGGGATAGCCCTGCTCGGCACGGCGGGACGGCTGGGCTCCGGCATGGTCGCGACGGCGGTGCGGACCGGGGCGGTGCTGCTGTTCGTGACCGCGGTCGGCGCGCTCATCGAGGTGCGCCAGCGCAGGCCAGACGTCGGCTGCGGGTGCTTCGGCGACCTGAGTTCCACTCCGGTGAACGCCCGCACGATCGCCAGGGCAGTGCTGCTCGCCCTGGCCGCAGCCGCCACGATCGGCGTTCCCCCGGTGCGGCTGCCCCCGCCCGGGGGGGCGCTCACCCTCCGCCTGGGGCTGCTGGGGGCCGAGTTCCTCGTGATCGCCACCTTATCCCCCGAACTCAGCGAGGCGCTGGTCAGGCTCGGCTACTCCGAGCCCTGTGAGCTGCGGATCATCCCGGTCGAGCGGACCCTGGCGGCACTGCACGCCAGCCGCACCTGGCGCCGGCACGCGCCGGTGCTGACCGGCAGCCACCCGGTCGACATGTGGCGCGAGCTGTGCTGGCGCTACCTGGTCTACCCGGGCAGCTACGGCGGCCGCGAGGTCGAGGTGGTGTTCGCGGTCTACCTGCGCACGCGCCGGCCGCACGTGCGCGCCGCCGTAGTGGACGCGGTGACCGGCGAAGCCCTGCCGTCACCGCACACCCTGCCGCCGCCCGGCCCGCACCTGGTGGCCAGGCCGCTGCCGCCGCACGCGGTGGGCATGTGGCCGACCATCACCCGCCCAGCCACGGCCAGCCAGCCGGCTTCAAGCGCGCTCCAGCCGCCGTCCGGACCGGCCCAGCCTGGAATGCAGCCCGGTACGCCACGGCTCCTGCCAGCCCCGACCGTTTTCGACGCGCCGGAATTGCCGGACTTCGAGTCGGCGCTGCCCGACAGCCTCTATAAGCTTCTAGCGCTTTCTACGTCAGTTACTAGAGAATTGAATACTTCCGCAGAGGCCGTCGCGAACGCCCGCCTGCGCGGGTCTTTGAACTCCCCTCAGGACGTGCGCCCGCAAGGCCGCACCGCCAATCCCGGCTAAGCGGGCTGTGAACGCAGGAACCGGCCGAAATGCGGGACCGTGAACCCGATCAGCCCTCGCTCCGAGCTGTAGATCAGGCCCTTCTTGATCAGCGCGTCCCTGGCCGGCGACACGCTGGACGGCTTGCGGCTCAGCTCGTCGGCCACCCGCGAGGTCAGGACCGGCTCGTCGCCGAGCGTCGCCATGGCCCGCATGTACTCCCGTTCGGCTGGGGTGGCCCGCTCATACCTGCTGCCGAAGAAACCAACGGCCAGCTCGCCCTCGGCCTCCGGCGCGGCCACCGTCACGTCCTCGGCTGTGACCGGGCTCTGCGTCGCCACATCCCAGGTCACCTTGCCGTAGGCCTGAACGAAGTAGGGGTACCCGTCGGCCGCCTCGTACAGCGCGTCGAGCGCGGCCGGCTTGAACTCCACGCCCTCCCGCCGGGCCGGGGCGATCAGCGCCAGGTCGGCCGCCTCCCGTTCCAGCCGGTCGATGCGCACGTAGCTGAACAGCCGCTCCGAGTAGCTCTTGCTGGCCGAAAGCACCGACGGCAGGTGCGGCAGCCCGGCCCCGACCACGATCAGCGGCCCGCCGTTCTGGGACAGCTCGTGGCAGGCCGCGCACAGCGCCGACACGTCCACGGCGGGAACGTCCTGCATCTCATCGACGAACAGCGCGATCCCGACGCCGAGGTCGGTCGCGACCGACGCCGCGTCGGTGAGCAGCTCGGTCAGGTCGATCTCCAGGTCGCCCGAATCGGCCCGGCCGCGCACCGCGGGAGTGCTGATGCCGAGCTGGCTCTGCGCCGCCGCGCCCTTGGGCTGGTGCGGATCGCGGGCGGCGAACGCCTTGAGCACGCCGAGGAAATGCTCGATCCGGTCCGGCGCCCGGTGCCGCGGCGCCAGCTCGCGGACAGCCATGTGCAGCGCGCCGGCGACCGGCCGCCTGATGGACTGCTCGGGCCTGGCCTCGATCTTCCCGGTTCCCCACAGCGCCTGAATGGCCATCGAACGGAACGAGTTGAGCAGCACGGTCTTGCCGACGCCGCGCAGCCCGGTGAGCACGATGCTCCGCTCAGGGCGGCCCCGCGCGACCCGCTCGAGCACGACGTTGAACTGGCCAATTTCCCTGTCCCGCCCGGCCAGCTCGGGCGGCCGCTGCCCCGCGCCTGGCGCATAGGGGTTTCGCACCGGGTCCATATCATTGGACTCTATGGCTTGATCTAGCGTCGGCCCTAGATTGACAAAGAAAGTGTTATCCCGCGTGTCGTGCGCTCCCCGCTGAGTCTGAGGTGACCGTCCGTCTTTACGGTGAGGCTGTTCGGTTTCATATAAAGATTTTGGGAAACGGAAACTTAGCTATGAACCCTGGTCACGGACCTCAGCCGAGCGGTGGCAGGCCGGCCGGGGGCCGGGGTGCGCGGTCATTTGAATGACGCGATGAGAAGCTGCACCGGTTCAGCGGGCTCCGGTGATGCGGGCCTGGGCCTGGGCGTAACGTTCCCTGGTCGCGGCCACGATCTTGGGCGGGATCTCCGGGCCGGGGGCGGTGTGGTCCCAGTCGAGGGTGGCCGACCAGTCGCGGACGAACTGCTTGTCGAACGAGTGCTGCGGGCGGCCCGGCGTCCAGTCGGCCACCGCCCAGAACCGGGATGAGTCCGGGGTCAGCAGCTCGTCGCCCAGGGTGAGCGTGCCGTCGGCGGCGTAGCCGAACTCCAGCTTGGTGTCGGCGATGATGATCCCTTGGGTGGCGGCCAGCTCGTGGCCGCGCCGGTAAATCTCGAGCGTGATCCGGCGCAGCTCGGCCGCGGTCTGCTGACCGACCTCGGCCACCACCTCGCCGAAGGTCATGAACTCGTCGTGCTGGCCGGCCGGCGCCTTGGTGGTCGGGGTGAACACCGGCTCGGGCAGCCGGGAGCCCTCGGTGAGCCCATCGGGCAGCCGGACGCCGGAGATGGTCCCGGTCTCCCGGTAGGAGTTCAGCCCGAGCCCGGCCAGGTAGCCGCGGGCGATGCACTCGACCGGCAGCATCTCCAGCCGCTTGCACCGGATCGCCCGGCCGGCGAACTCCGCCGGAACGTCCGTGGCCGAGATGACGTGATTGGGCACGACGTCAGCCAGCTGGCCGAACCACCACAGCGACAGCCCGGTGAGCAGGTCGCCCTTGCCCGGGATGGGCGTTGGCAGCACCACGTCGTACACCGATACCCGGTCCGAGGCCACCAGGATCACGTCGCCGCGATCGAGATAGACGTCCCGCACCTTGCCGGAATGCAGCAGCTCCATCTGTCCCCCCCTCGCGCAGGAACTGTACGTCAATAGGCAGAGCGAATCGGATACCGGAACAGATGGCTCTGGGTATGCTCGGGCACGCTATGACCGAGCCACCTGTCGCCACCCGGGCAGACGAGGGAACGCAGCCGCCGGACGGCACCCCGCCCGCCGCACCGGCCGTCAAGGCCACCCCGGCCAGGCGCTGGCGGAGCCGCGCGATCACGGCCGTGCGCGAGCACAAGCTGCTGTCCATCCTGGTCGCGGCCGGGCTGGTGCTGCGCGTCCTGGCCCAGATCGCCTACCTGCCTGCGCTGATCTACGTCGATACCTTCAAGTACCTGTACAACAACGCGCCGGGCTCCGATCCGCTCGGCTACAGGTATCTGCTGAAGGCCTTCCTGGTGGCCGGCAACGTGACGACGGTGGCCGCGGTCCAGCATCTGCTCGGGCTGGCCATGGCGATCACCCTCTACCTGGTGCTGGTGCGCCGTGGCACGGCCAAGTGGCTGGCCGCCCTGGCCGTCGCGCCGGTACTCCTTGACGCCTACCAGCTCCAGATGGAGCAGACGATCATGCCCGACGTCTGGTTCGAGGCGCTGGTCGTGGCCGGGCTGGCCGTACTGCTCTGGCGGCCAGTGGTGTCCATACCGTTCGCGGTCGTCGCGGGCCTGATCCTCGGCTCCTCGGCGACGTTCAGGCAAATGGGCGAACTGCTCGCCCTGCCGGTGCTGCTGTTCCTGCTCACCGCCGGCGGCGGGTGGCGGGTGGCGGTCAAGCGGTCGGCCGCCCTGGTGGTGGCCTTCCTGATACCGATCCTCGGCTACAGCAGCGTCTCCTACGTCCGGACGCACCACTTCTGGCTCGCCCGCGGCCAGTCGAGCATCGGCCGCACGACGGCGGCCGCCGACTGCGCCACCCTGAAGGTGCCCGCGGACGTGCGATCGCTGTGCCCGTCACCGGCCGCGCAGGCGCACGGCCCGGACTTCCTCGAGCACTCCGGCAAGTCCCCGCTGTACAGCACGCCGATCCCGGTGGGGACGCACCGGCCGTTCCTGCTCGAAGATCTGAACTCGGCGATCAAGCACCAGCAGCTCCCCAGGGTCGGGGCCGCCATCCTGCGTGACTCGGTCCGGCTGTTCGCGCTGACCAGAGACGGGGCCGAGTCGGTCACGCCGATCTCGCGCTGGCAGTTCCAGGCGTTCTACCCGTCGTACCCGCCGTTCGTGAACCTGCGGAACGGTTACGTCGTGGTCGGCAAGCAGCCGGTCGCGTTCGGGCCGTTCCGTTTCGTCCGGTTCAACCCGTCCTACGGTGGCAAAACGCACGTGATCAAGCCGGTCGCGTCGTTCCTGCGGGCTTATCAGCTCGACGGCGGCTACACGCCGGGGCCGTTGTTCCTGATCTGCCTGCTGGTGGGCCTGGCCGGGTCGCTGTTCTCGCTGATCAAGTGGCGGACGGACCCGCGGACACGGGGGTTCGCGCTGGGCTGCCTGCTGTTCACCGGGTGCGCCTCGGTGCTGCTGCTGGTGCCGGACGTGTTCGAGTTCTCCTGGCGTTACGAACTGCCAGCGGTGATCGTGCTGCCGATGGCGGGCGTGCTGGGGATCAACGCGCTGCTGAGCTGGCGGCGTTCGCGGAAGTCCGGCCCGGCCCAGGCGACCGCGGCTTGATTGGTTAGCGGCCGGAGCCGGCAGGCCGCACGTCGGCCAGGACCTTCTCGGTCGGCCTCGGGCTGGTGCGAACCCCGGCGGAGATGCCCTTGACCAGGGACGAGCGCAGGACGGCGCGGTCGCGCGAGCCGGCGAACGTGAGCGCCCAGCGGCGCAGCGTCGAGCCACCGTAGATGAGCCGCTCCAGCGGGGCCAGCGGCGCGCTGGACCTGAGCATCCAGATCTTGTTGCGGACCTCGTAGAAGAACCGCTCGCCCGGGTCGTTGTCGGTCGAGCCGAACGTCTTGGTCTTGTGCACGACGACGCTGTCCGGGCACAGCCAGCCGGTGTTGCCGCGCAGCAGCCGGGTGGTGAACTCGAAGTCGTCGTTCCACAGGAAGTAGTCGGCCTGCGGCAGCCCGCGGCGGCGGGCCTGACCGGCGTCGATCAGGACCGAGACGAAGGAGGCCGACCGGATCGGGAGGCATCCGGCGGCGCTGGCCTCGGTCTTGTCCGCCTTGGTGGCCAGCGGCTTGACCCGGGGCGTGTTCATCGGGTGCTCGCGGCCGTCGGTCCATAGCACGCGGCTGGCGACCAGCGCGGGCGGCTGGCTGGGACGGCGGCCGCGCGCCTCGATCAGGGCGCGCAGCGCGTCCGGCTCGGGCACCGTGTCGTCGTCCATCAGCCAGATGAGGTCCGCGCCGCTGTCCAGGGCGAGCTTCATGCCGTAGGCGAACCCGCCGGCGCCGCCGGTGTTGCGGTCGAGCTGGGCGAGCTGGACGCCGGGGAAGCTGTCCCGGACGGCCGCCGCGCTGCCGTCGGTGGAGGCGTTGTCCACCACGATGACGGCGTCCGGAGCACGGCTTTGCGCGTGCACCGCGGCGAGGGCTTCGAGCAGCAGGTCCCGGCGGTTGTAGGTGACCACGACGGCGGTCACGCCCGGCGGCGCGGCCCCGCTCATGCTAGGCGCCCTTCCGGGCGCGGGAGCGTTCGAGGGCCTGCCAGATCAGGATGCGCAGCCGGCGCACGGCCGGATACCGGCTGCTCATCTCACGCACCGTCCGCTTGAGCCGCGGCGAGGCTGCGACCACCGACTCGACCCGGCCGACAAGGCCGCGGGCCCGGCCGGTCTGTGGCTTGGCCGCGGGAAAGGCCTGGTGGTACTGGTTCACCACCATGGCGACCGCGGCCTGCACGGCGGCGGCGAGCACCCGGTCGGCCGGCTGGTCGGACGGGCTGGTGGCTGGGTTGCCGGACGGCCGGGGCAGCAACTCGGTGAGGTCACCGACCAGGTCGTACTTGGTCTCGCCGAGGCCGGCGGCCAGGGCTTCGCCCTGCTCTTCCGCCCAGGCTGCCCGCTGCGCTGGCAGGACGAGCCGCTCGGCCTGGGCCTGCGGGCTTTCCAGCTTGTGCGCGACCGCTTCCTTGACGTTCCACATGTAGTACCAGTCGGGGACTTCGGCTGGGAGTGCCATGTTCAGCCGGCGAAGGAACTCGATCTCCGGCATGCCCAGCGAGGAGTTCGGCCGGGCCCGGGTGAGGTCGACGCTGGCCGGGGCGACGCCGAGCAGGGACGCGAACCGCTCCCAGAGCAATCCGCTGGACGAGCCGCGCGGCGGCGTGATGATCACGTGGATCCGCTCGGCGGGCACGTAGCGGGACCAGATGTCCAGGATCGCCAGCGTGTCGTGCACCCGCCAGAACCACCATTGCCGACGGTCGCCGGAGATGGACTCCCGGTCGATCACGTCGCCGAGCCAGTCCTCCCAGGACCGTGCGTTGCGGTGCTTGACCGTCTCCTGCCACTCGGCGGGCAGCAGCGTCCCCATGTCCCGCACGGTGAGGACGACATGCACCTCGGCGGGCTGCAGTGATGTCACCGCCCGCTCGGCCTGCCCGGCGTCGGCCGCCGAGAACAGTTCATGCGAGATGACCGCGACCCTCGCGGCCTGCTTGGCCTGGCTGGCCAGGATCTCCCACTCGCCGGTCCAGGAGCCTGCCGGATCGCTGGCGAGCTTGCGGATGCCACGCAGATCCTGGCTGGCGCGGTAGTGGTCCTGCGGGTGGTGCCCCGGCAGCACGACTCCCTGGGTGGTCAGCTCGGCGCGGTTGCGCCACATGATCTGCTGGAGGAAGGTCGTGCCGGTCTTGGGCTCGCCGATGTGCAGGAACACCTTCGGCTGCGGCTTGCTGCGGTCCCGGTCGCCGGCTGCGCCCTGGAGCGGGTCAGGCGCGCTGTGGGAGTTCGCTGCCATCCGAATACCTCACGGTCGTTGATGGTGGCTGTGGCGGCCAGAGCAGGCCAGGCCGCGTGCGCTGGAGCCCTGCCCAGCAGGCCGGTCCGCGCTCCGGGCCCTCACAAAGCAGGTTCATCTAATAGCCTTCAGTCGGTAAAGCCAAATCGCTGCGAGCCAGCGGGGGGCCGGGCTAGGTTGAGCCGGATCGGCTGGGACCGTTGCTCGCCCGTAGCTGCGAGGGGTACCGCGCATTTACGCCCGGAACGGAAGGTGTGCCTGCATATGCATGAGCCCTTCTCCCTGCTGATGCCGGTATACGACGGTGACCGGCCGGACTACCTCCGGCGGGCGTTCCGCAGCGCGGTCGACGGCCAGACCGTGCGCCCGGGTCAGGTGATCATCGTCCGGGACGGGCCGGTTCGCGACGAACTGGCCACCTGCCTCGACGAGCTTCAGGTTAACAGCCCGGTACCTGTGACGTTCGTGCCATTGGAGCGAAATGGCGGCCTCGGCCCGGCCCTTGACCACGGCCTTACCGCAAGCCGGCATGACGTGATCGCCCGGATGGACGCCGACGATGTGGCGATGCCTTATCGCTTCGAGGTGCAACTGCCGCTGATCGAGAATGCCGACATCGTCGGGTCCGGCCTTCTGGAGTTCGTCACCGACACCGATCACATCGTCGGGCAGCGCGTTCCGCCGCTGGGGCCGGAGCACATTAATCGCTATGCGCGCATTCACGACCCGTTCAATCACCCGACTGTCGTGTACCGGCGCAGCGCCGTTCTCGCGGCGGGCGGTTACGGCGATATCCCGCTGATGGAGGACTACTCCCTGTTCGCTCGTATGCTGGCCAATGGGGCCCGGCCGGTCAACGTGCCGGAGCCGCTGGTCTTCTACCGGGTCGGCGCGAAGGCCTTCAAGCGGAGGGGCGGGATGCAGTTGCTGCGCTCCGAGCTGCGGTTGCAGCGCGAATTCCGCCAGCGGGGGTTCACCTCGCTGGCGCAGTACGCGCGCAACGTGGCCATCAGGGGCGGCTACCGGCTCGTCCCTTGGTGGGCCCGCCGGGCGGTCTACCGGCCGATCGTCACCAAGTACACCGAACGGCTAGACCGGGAGACCGGTCTGCCGTCCGCCCCGGAGCCCTCGCAGCCGCAGGGACCCGCCAGTGAAATGAGCTTATGAACATCGACTTGGCCATCGTCGGATCCGGCTTCTTCGGGCTCACCATCGCCGAGCGGTGCACCCGCGATCTGGGGCTGCGGGTGCTCATCGTGGAGCGCCGCCACCACATCGGCGGGAACGCCTACAGCGAGCGGGAGCCGGAGACCGGGATAGAGATCCACCGGTACGGTGCGCACCTGTTCCACACCTCCAACGCCCGTATCTGGGAGTACGCCAACCAGTTCACCGCCTTCACCGGCTACCAGCACCGGGTGTTCTCCATCTACAAGGGCCGGGTCTACCCGATGCCCATCAACCTGGGCACGATCTGCGAGTACTTCGGCAAGGCCATGTCCCCGGACGAGGCCAGGGCGCTGGTCGCCGAGCAGGCCGCCGAGGTGACGGCGGGCGAGGTGGCCAACCTCGAACAGCAGGCCGTGTCGCTGATCGGGCGGCCGCTCTACGAGGCGTTCATCCGCGGCTACACGGCCAAACAGTGGCAGACCGATCCGGTGGAGCTTCCCGCCGAGATCATCGCGCGCCTGCCGGTGCGCTACACCTTCAACAACCGTTACTTCAGCGACACATTCGAGGGACTTCCGGTCGACGGATATACCGCCTGGCTGGAACGGATGGCCGACCATCCGAACATCGAGCTGCGGCTGAACACGGAGTTCTCCGACGTGCGGGCCGACTTGGCAGGGAATGTGCCGGTCGTATATACAGGGCCGCTGGACGAGTACTTCGGCTACAGTGCCGGTGCCCTGGGCTGGCGGACCCTAGACTTCGAGACGGAAGTGCTCCCGACCGGAGACTTCCAGGGCACGCCCGTCATGAACTACGCCGACGAGGACGTACCGTTCACCCGTATTCACGAGTTCAGGCATTTTCATCCCGAACGTGCCTGGTACCCGGAGGACAAGACAGTGATCATGCGCGAGTTCTCGCGATTCGCCGACCGGGGCGACGAGCCTTACTACCCGATCAACCGGGCCGAGGACAGGGCCAAGCTGCTGGCCTACCGGGAGATGACGGACGGCGAGGACAAGGTGCTCTTCGGCGGGCGCCTGGGCACGTACAAATACCTGGACATGCACATGGCCATCGGGTCAGCACTCAGCATGTACGACAACCGCCTGCGCCCCTTCTTCGCCGAAGGCGCGCCGCTCACCCGCCGAGGTGCCATCGATGACTGACGACAGCCCCGCCAGCCGCAGCCTGCGTGTCCTGCAGCGGGTCGTGTTCCCCGGCGAGGACCTCGACGTGGTCCCGCTGTACGTGGAGATCAACCCGGACCGCGGCGCCGCCGAGCTGGGCGCCGATAACCGGGCCGCGGCGCTCGGCCAGAAGGTTGAGACGACATTGGCCGCCCCGGTCAGCAACGCGGCCGCGGCCGAAACCCAGTCGAGCATCCGGTTCGGCCCCGGGCTGCCCGCGCTGACCGCGGTCGACGCCGTGCCGCGGCAGACCGCGGTGATCGCCGAGGGACGGCGGGTCTCGTTCTCGACCTACTTCAACGCGTTCCCGGCCAGCTACTGGCGCCGGTGGACCACGATCGACGCGGTGACGCTGCGGATCCGGGTGGCTGGCGAATGCACGATCATCGTGTACCGGTCCTCGGCCAGGGGGCACAGCTATCCGGTCGACACCATCAGGGTGGAGACCGACCAGCCGGAGACGATCGAGCGCACGCTGTCCCTCGCGCCGTTCATCGACGGCGGCTGGTACTGGTTCGACATCGTGGCCGGCGGCCGCGGGACCACGCTCATCGAGGCGGACTGGGCCGCGCTGGCCGGGCCGGCCCCGGCTGACGCTGGTGAGCGGCCGGAGGCCGGCGAGCGGGCCCGGCCCGGCCGGGTGAGCATCGGCATGACCACGATCAACCGCACCGAGTTCATCCTCGATCACCTGCGCACCCTGGGTGAGGCGCCGGAGGTGCTGGAGCTGCTGGACAGCTTCTTCATCGTCGACCAGGGCACCCGCCATGTGACCGACCACCCGGACTTCGCCGACGCGGCCAAGAAGGTCGGCGACAAGCTGCGCATCATCGAGCAGCGCAACCTCGGCGGCTCGGGCGGCTTCTCCCGGTCCATGGACGAGACGGTGCGGGCCGGCCAGAGCGACTACCTGCTCATCCTGGACGACGACATCAAGATCGAGCCCGAGTCCATCCGGCGCGCGGCCACGTTCGCCGACCTCACCCGGCGCCCGACGATCGTCGGCGGGCACATGTTCAGCCTGTTCGACCGTTCGGTGCTGCACGCGTTCGCCGAGTCCATCACCCCGGCCACGTGGTGGTGGGGATTGTCGCCGAACACCAGGGGCGGCCACGACTTCGGCCGGCGCAACCTGCGCAACACCCCGTGGCTGCACCGGCGCGCCGACGCCGACTACAACGGCTGGTGGATGTGCCTGATCCCGACGAAGATCATCGCCGAGATCGGCCTGGCGCTGCCGGTGTTCATCAAGTGGGACGACGCCGAGTACTCGATCCGCGCCCGCGAGCACGGCTACCCCACGGTGTCGCTGCCCGGCATGGCTACCTGGCATGTGACCTGGCAGGACAAGACCGACGCGCTGGACTGGCAGGCTTACTATCACGTTCGCAACCGGATCATCTCGGCGCTGCTGCACTCGCCGCACAAGCGCGGCGGCCGCCTGGTCGCCGAGAGCGCGGAGCGGCAGTTGCAGAGCCTGCTGTCGATGCAGTACTCGACGGCCGAGCTGCGCCTGCTGGCCATCGAGGACGTGCTGACCGGCCCGGATCACCTGCACCGTGACCTGGCGACCAGGCTGAAGGAGCTGCAGGAGTCCCGCCGGTCCTACCCCGACGCCCAGGGCGAGGCGGATCTGGAGAGCTACCCGCCGGCGCGGCGGAAGGCCCCGGACAACGTCAAGGCGAACACCACGCCGACCAACAAGTTCAACCTGCTGACCAAGGCAGGCGCCGGGACGATGCGGCAGTTCAGGGCGCCGCGCAAGGGGGCCAGGCAGCGGCCGCAGATGGCCCTGCCGTTCCAGGACGCCGGCTGGTGGGTGCTGGTCAAGCTGGACAGCGCCCTGGTGTCGGCGGCCGACGGGGCTACCGCGGCCTGGTACCAGCGCGACCGCAAGCTGTTCCAGTCGCTCGGCCGCCGGACCATTGGGCTGCATGCCAAGCTGTGGCGGGAATGGCCACGGCTGGCGGCGGAGTACCGTGCCGCTTCCGCCGAGTTCACCTCCCCGGAGAAGTGGCGCGAGTCGTTCCAGATATCGCCGCAAGACCCGCCGGGCAGGCCGTGAGCTCCACCCCAACGGACCACCCCACGCAGCCGCCAGCCACCGAGCCGGACGGCACGCCAGCGTCGGCACCGGTCCCGGGTTCGGTTCCGGGTTCAACGGCAGCCCCTGACGTATCTCCAGCCAGCCAGGGGTCTGCGGGTGGAGGGTGGCGCGGGCTCGCGGCCAGGTACGCGCCGGTGATCGTGGCGGCTGCCGCGATGACCGGGATCGGGCTGTGGGGGCTGGCCCGCGACTCGGCCATGGGCAACGACGAGGTGGTCAGCCGCTGGGCCGCACTGCTCAGCCTGCGCCAGCTTGCCCACCTGGTCCGGCACGTGGACGCCGTGCACGGCCTGTACTACCTGCTGCTGCACGGCTGGATGGCCGTCGGCACCAGCCCGGCGGCCATGCGCGTCCCGTCGGTGATCAGCATGGCCGGCGCCGTCGCGCTGGTGGCGATCCTGGCCAGGCGGCTCACCGGATCCGGCTGGGTGGCCCTGTTCGCCGGCCTGATCACGGCCCTGACGCCGAGCATCAGCACCTACGCGCAGACCGCGCGTTCCTACGCGTTCGTGTTCGTCTGCGTCGTGGCGCAGACGCTGGTGCTGCTGCGCGCCCTGCGGGCCGAGGCGGCCGGGGCACCGCGCGGGCAGCTCAGGCGCCGGTGGCTGGCCTACGGCGCGCTGATGGTGCTGGCCGGCTACCTCAACGAGATGTCGCTGCTGGTGCTGGCGGCGCACCTAGTCACGATCCTGCTGGCCAGGCAGGGACGGCAGACCGTCAAGCACTGGGCGGTGACCTCGGCGATCTCCGTGGTGCTGGTCGCGCCGTTGCTGGCGATCAGCATCCGGCAGGACCGCGCCCTGGTCTGGATCTCCCGGCCGGGCCTGCGGGACGTCTGGATCCTGTACCACGACTACTTCGGCGCGACGATCTGGGCGCCCGTGCTGGTCGCCGCGTGCGCCGTCGTCGCCCTGCTTCCCGAGCGGGGCCGTGGCTCCGGGGGCGGCGCGGGCACCGGCGCCCGGGCCGTGGCTGAGGCTGCCTGGTGGCGCAGCGGTGGGGTCTCGGTGGCCTCGGTGGCGGCGCCGCTGCTGTTCGTCCCCGCCGCTGTGCTGCTGGTCGAGTCGCTGATCGGGGCGCCGCTGTATGTGGACCGCTACGTCCTCTACGGCGAGGCCGGGGCGGCCCTGCTGGCCGGGGCGGGGATCTGCAAGATCGGCCAGTGGCTGGCCGGCCGGTTCAGCTGGCGGGCGTTCGTCTGGATCCCCGGCGTGGTCGTCTGCGTGCTCGCGCTGGTGCTGCAGCTCGGCGCCCAGCAGCAGACCCGCCAGCCCGGCAGCCGCCAGTACAACTTCGGCGGGCCGGCCTTCTTCATCGGGGCGCACGCCAGGCCGGGCGATGGGGTGCTGTTCTTCGACGATTTCTACCGCAAGGGGGAACTTGGCTATCCGAGCCAATTCCACGATGTCAGTGACCTGGCATTGGCGGTATCTCCGGCGGTCGCAAACCCGTTCAAAGGCATCGATAAGCCATTCACGGCCATCGCTCCATTGATGCTCAGCACCAACCGCATCTGGGTGATCGGAAGGCGGCCGACGGCCCAGATTACCGGCAGGCAGATGCGGGAGGAGCGCACGCTGCTGCTGCGCGATTTCGCCGAGACATTCGTGCACGGCTACCGGGGGATGTGGCTCACCCTGTGGGTCCGGCACTGACACTGTGTCTCACCCGGGCCCGGTCCGCGCAAAATCCTGTTAAAGCGGTGTAACAGACCTCACCACCGATAGCCGGTTAAGGCACGTGACGATGCACTATGAAAGAGATGAGCCACCCGGCATCCCGCCGGCATCCGTCCCGGCGGGCCTTTCTCGGCTTGGCGGCTGCCGCCGCCGCAGTAGCCGTCCCTGCGGGATACGTCACTGCGGCGGAACTGTCCCGGCCGGGCAGCTCATCGGGCAGCAGGAAGCCGCGCAGCGTGCCGCATCCCCGGACGGTGAGCGAGAACTCCCTCGCCGGTGACCCCGGCTGGCCGATCAACCACCTCGGCGCGCCCGACGCGATGATCGGCTACGCGGGACAGGCCAGCGTGCTGCCCGGCGAGCCGATCACGCTGTACGCCTCGACTACCGCCCGGTCGTTCACCGTGAACGCGTTCCGGATGGGCTGGTACAAGGGCGACCAGGCCAGGCTGGTCTGGCATTCCGGCACCGTGCGCGGCCTGCGGCAGCGCACGGCGGATGTGGCCGCGCCGGCCAACACCGTGGAAGCCGGCTGGGGCCCGTCACTCACCATCCCCACCGACGACTGGCCGGAGGGCTGCTACCTGCTCCGGATGGATGGGGAGTCGGGCGGCCAGCGCTACGTCCCGGTGACCGTCCGCTCGGCCGCCACGGCGGGCAAGGTGGTCATCAAGAACTCGGTGTCCACCTGGCAGGCCTACAACACCTGGGGCGGCTACGACCTGTACCACGGCCCGGGCGGGATCGCCGACTACAGCAACCGCGCGCTGTCGGTCAGTTTGGACCGCCCCTACGACGCGAGCGGCGCGTACATGTTCCTCTACCACGAGCGGAAGGTCATCGCGCTGGCCGAACGCCTCGGCATCCCGGTCGCCTACACCACCAACCTGGACATCGCCGCCGACCCCGGCCTTCTGCACGGGGCCAGCGCCCTTCTTTCTTTGGGACATGACGAATACTGGTCGCCACCGGAGCGGGCGAACGTCACAGCCGCCAGAGACGCGGGGGTCAACCTGGCCTTCCTGGGGGCGAACTGCATGTTCCGGCGGACCCGCCTGGCCAGCACCAGGCTGGGCGAACGCCGCCAGGTCATCTGCTACAAGACCAGCTACACCCAGGACCCGATGTACGGCAAGGACAACGCCCTGGTCACCAGCGACTGGCGGGAACCGCCCAGCCCCGACCCCGAGTCATCGCTGACCGGCACGCTGTACGAGTCGAACCCGGCGAACGCGAGCTACGTCGTCGCCACCCCGGGCTGCTGGCTGTTCGCGGGCACCGGCGTGCGGAAGGGCACCAGGTTCACCGGCCTGGTCGGCATCGAGTACGACCGGGTCAACCCGGACTCGCCCGTCGAGCGCCCGATCCAGATCCTGTCCCACTCGCCGCTCACCTGCCGTGGTGTGAACAGCTATGCCGACTCGGCGTACTACACCCACAGCAGCGGCGCCGGCGTCTTCAACACGGGCACGATGCGCTGGGTGGCCGCCATGGCCTATCCGTTGCCCCCGTTTGGGCTGAACGCTCACACGGCCGCCTTCACCAGCCAGGTCACGGCCAACGTGCTGCGCGCCTTCGCCGGCGGCCCCGCCGCGGCGAAGCACCCGGCCGAGGACAACCTGGACACGATGGCCGAATGGCCAGGCGACCCCATCGCGTCCCAGCACGACCTGTGGCCCCCGGTCCGGCTCTGACCAGGCGGCCGGCTACCCCTGGTTCGCAACGAGCCGGGCGGCCAGCCCGGCGTTGCGCTGGGCGAACCCGGCTCAGGCCGCCGGTGTGGCGGCCAGCAGCGGCGCGGCGCGGGACCGGCCGCACCTTCGCTGCGACCACTGGCACAGCCGCCCGCCACGGACGCCAAAGCACACCAGTACCCCCCCGACCACCCGTACACGTCGAATTCGGCGGCTTCCATGGAAGTGACGCGCTGCGGGCTGGTCACCCAGTCCAGCGCCTGGATCTCGGCCTGTATCTGGCCAGCCGCCTCGAAGTCGAGCGTCTCGGGCGACCCTGGCGACCATCCGCACCAGGTGACCCCGGTCGCCCAGATCCGACCAGTACGACGCCACCCTGCTGCGCAGTGAGGTGGCCCGCCCGATGTACAGCACACCCCCGCGGGCATCCCTGAACCGGTAGACCCCGGGTGCGCCGGGCAATCCGGTGACCGCCCGGGGCGCGCCAGAACCCATCAGGTCTCTGAACGGAACGGCGAAACTCCCGGCTCTGCGCGGCGTGACGGCGCCAGGCGATGCGTCGTTCGGCATCAGCAGATGCGTCCTTTACCCCCAAACTGTGCGTCGTTTCCGCCCGGCTTCCGAACAGAAGCCGAGGTCAGGACCACCGATGATCCGAAGTACCACATGTTTCGCCCCCACCGCGCGGGCGAAATTCCATCGTCGGAGGGCAGACGGTTATGGTCCACACACCGCTGTGTAAGCGGGGAACCCATCGCCCGATCCATATGAGGTGGTGGTTCCCTGCCATGATTCTGCCGGCGGCCGCCGGGCTCTTAGTCGCCGCGCAGCCGACCCTGGCCACGAGCAACGCCAGTAAGAACAGCCCAGCCAGATACCCCAGCAGCGTGCCCGGCGAGGCCGCCGCGGCGGGCAACCAGTCCGCGGTCGCTGGCGGCGCCCTGTTCGGCGGCAATGTCCCACTGATCCGCGAAGCGCCGAGATTGGGCCGCAGTCTGGCGATCATCCGCATCTACGCCCACATCGGTGACACCTTCCCCGGCGCGAACCGGCACTTCCTGGCCGCGGGCAGCACCGCGCTGGTGAGCCTGGACAGCAACGGGACCAGCTACTCCGCCATCGCGGCCGGCCTCGACGACAGGGCGATCACTTCATTCCTCGAGTCGGTGGACCAGGCGGCGATCCAGTACCAGCTGCCCGCGATCTACGTCAGCTTCGAGCATGAGCCCGACAACTCCGAGCACTCACCGCTCGGCACCCCCGGGCAGTTCGTCCAGGCCTGGGATCACGTCCACCACCTCGCTGAGGCCGGCCATCTGGACTGGAAGGCTGGCGGACGGCTGCACTGGATATGGATCCTCCTGCACTCCGCGTTCGCCAAAGGACGGGCCAGCCAGTTCTGGCCCGGCACGAACGAGGTCGCTGGCATCGGCGTGGACGGTTACAACAGCCTCGGCTGCAAGCCGGCCACGGGCAGGTGGAACGTCGGCCCGCCGCAGACCCCCAGCGCCATCTTCAACCCGGCCATCAGGTTCGCCGAATCCAAGGGGGGCCTGCCGGTCTTCATCTCCGAATGGGGCAGTAACAACCTGGGCCTGGCTGACACGCAGCCCGCGTTCATCCGCCAGATGCAGTCCTACGTGACCCACAACCGCGAGATCGCTGCGGCACTCTACTGGGACAGCAGCGGCCCCACCTGCAGCTACATTCTGGGCAACCCGGCATCCTTGGCCGCCATAGCCGCCATGGCCCGCTCCAGCGCCCTGCAGGGCCGCATCACGACCCCCTTGCGATGGCGCGGGACCTGGCCGATGAGCCCAGTCGCGGCACGGCATTGGGCACATCGCTTCTATGCCATCGTCAGCATCCCCAGCCGCGCGTAGGTGTCAGTGGGCCAGGACCAGATAGGCGAAGCCCAAGACGCCACGGTAGGTCTCCACGTACTCGCGTTCGCGGCTGTCCAGCCAGTCGCGGACCTCCCCAGCCCGCGGATCACTGGGATGGCCGAGCAGCCATTCCTGCCGCCCGGCCCGGAACGTGGACTCAAAGTCGTCCCATTCGCGCTGGTCAGCGACGCTCATATGGATGACCCGCCAGCCCTCGGCCCGGACCGCCTCAAGCAACCCCGCAAGCGGCAGTACCTCGTCACCAAACAACTCCACGGCCCGGCCAGACGGCCCGGCCGTCCAGTAACCGTCCCCGAACAGCAGCCGCCCCCCACCCGGGACCAGCCCGCTCAGCGCCTTCAGCGCGGCCCCGGTGCCCCCGAACGCGTGCGACGCACCCACACACAGCACCCGGTCCGCTGTCTCCCGCCAGGCCACCGCGTCAGCCTCGACGAACTCCACGTGCTCGCCAAGGCCACGCTGCCTTGCAGACTCCCGTCCCCGTGCCAGCGCCCGGGTGTCGGTGTCCACCCCGATTCCCCGCACCCCGCCACCCGGCGACCGCACCCGCCCGGCCACCCGCAGCAGCAGTTCCCCCCACGCGCACCCGATATCGGCGACCTGCAATCCCGGACTCAGGTCAAGCCGGTCCATCAGCAGTTCGGCATGCTCCACCGACAGCGGCGTGTTCCACCGCATCCGGGCGAACAGCGCTTCTTCCAGATCCTCTTCGTCCATGGCCCAACAGGATCGCGCCCGGCCAGCCCGCCGTCGACTGGTTAATTCCCGCCCCTCGTCAGGTCCGGGGTGAGCAGCCCGGCCCCTGCCCCGGCGCGCGATGCCGGGCAGGGGGCCTGGGTGCTGGGTGCAGGTCGAACGGGCGGAGGTCAGTGGGTATCGGCTGGGGGCAGGCCGAGCCGGGAGCGGATGATGTTCACCGCCTGCTCGACCGGCACGTTAGCCTCGTTCAGCCGCTGCTGGTAGCCGGCCAGTTCGTGAAGCGAGGTGGCCCGCGCCGCGGTGTCGGAGAGCTCAGCCCGGGCCTGGTTGACCCAGGCCAGGTAGCTCACGATCAGCCGCGAGCTTGCCGGGAACGTCAGCCGCATCAGCCGCGCGTCGAACAGCCGCTCGGTGGCCGCCACGTCCCGCAGGTTGGCCGTGGCCGCAGCCAGATCGTGGTCCTTCTCCGCGTCCTCCAGCCCATCGAAGTCGTGATCCAGCCGCCGGTTGCCAGCCACCGCGATCTTGACGTACGCCGCGGCCAGCGCCCGGCGGGCCGACGGACTGAGCGTGGGCGGCGGGGAGGTGGCCTGCGTGGGTGCGGCCTGCGTGGCTGCTGGGATGCGGGTGGCCGGCCGGGACGCACCAGGCGCCGCCGTGCCACAGCCAACCGCGAGCAGCGCCACGGCCACGAACGCGGCGGTGCTCCGGGCGGCGGTGGCGCGCGGACCCGGGGAGTCGCGGGTGCTGCGGTAGGCCAGGCCGGTGGATTCGGTTCCCGCAGTCACGATGCTCTTGGGCGGCGTAGGCTCAACGCCCGCCCCAGGTTCGCCCTCCGGTATGCCATGCCTTAGGACACGTGTGCGCAGCCCAGCCGGTTCACCCACCCGGCGGAGCCACCAGAGGCGCCGGAGGTGCCCTGACCAGCAGGCGGTTCCACCGGGCGCGCGATGGGCAGCGGTAACTCCAGCCACTTGGCAAGTATCGCAGCAACCTGCTGAACAGTTGCTTCCATCCAGCGGATAACCGGGGCCGGCAGGTCACCGGAGACGGCCAGGTCCCACGCCCTCACGTCCGCCAGCCACTACGGACGGCCAAACAGCGCCCCACTCGCGGGGTACCTCGCGCGTGCGGGCGGGAGCCCGCTAGCCGAGCGAGCCGGTGTAGATCACGGCCCCGGCGGTCTGGAGACCTTCGGCCGCCGCGCTGTAGTGCGTACCGCACAGCAGCAGGTCCGCCGACTCGGCCCGGTCCGGCCCGGACGGCATGATCGCCACGACGGACGGCTTGGCCGGGCAGCAGCACGCCCGCGGGGCAAGCTCCAGACGAACGATCCAGAAGGCTTCCTCGACGAGCGCCGGCACCGGCCGGTCCGCCACCCTGAGATCCTCGTGCCCCGTGTGCCCACCAACAACCGTGACGATGTTTGCGTCCATGGGCTCAGGGTTACAGCCCAGAGGCGGCTACGGTTAGGGACCTTTCGCGCCTCCAGCAGGGACTAAGGTCCCATTCGGACCTTACCGACACACGAAAACAACGGAATTGTACTAATCAGTCCTATGCTGCACCATTTGAACTTGATGCACCATTAAGTCATAACCT
>DASXMU010000268.1:0-1570 GCA_036495485.1 Streptosporangiaceae bacterium | reverse complement strand
GCGTTTCCGGGTCGGGAACGCCGCCTTGTTGCATGCGGGCTCGCCGAGACACTGCCCGGCGGGACGGCCCGGCTGCCCGCAGCAGGGTGCGGTCAGGACTTCATCGATCAGCGCCCTGGCCCGGGGAGCACGGCTGGCAGCCCGCAGCGGGTGGCGAGGGCTGGGTCGCGATAGGACACCAGCGCCGTGATCAGTGGCTGCCCGTCGATGTCGGCGAGCTGGAGGACCTGCAGGCCGCTCGCGGCCAGGCGGCCTTGGCCGTCCGGCTCGTAGGTCGCGAATGCGGGCTGGCCGTTGCACCAGCCGGCCCGCAAGTGGATCCCGTGCGGGCGGGCCGGGGCGAAGACCGCGTTCTCGATGAACGCGGCGACGGCTGGCCGGCCGTCGAACCATGCGGTGAGCGGCGGCATGGAGAAGCGGATGTCTTCGGCGATCAGTTGCACGAACCCGTCGATGTCGGCGAGCTGCCACGCCTGGACGTAGCGCCGCAGGAGCTGCCGCACCCGGGGTTCGCTGATGCCAGGCTGGGGCCTGCCTGCCGTCGCGCGCACGGATTCGCGCGCCCGCGACAGCAAGCTGTTGACGGCGGCCGTACCGACGCCAAGCACCTCACCGACCTCCGCGTGGGTGAAGGCCAGCACGTCGTGGAGCAGCAGGGCCGCACGCTGGCGTGGCGCCAGCCGTTGCAGCGCGGCCACGAAGGCCAGGCTGATCTCCTCCCGCCTGACCACCTCATCCTGCGGGTCCGCCATTCCGTGCAGGTCGACATCGCTGACCGGCTCAACCCAGGCCAGCTCCTGGTCGGGTGGGCCGGGCATCGTCCCGGCCGCCATGGGCGGCCCGTAGCTGGCGGGGCCGATCCGGGTCCGCTTCGCCCGCAGCCCGTCGAGGCAGATGTTGGTGGCGATCCGCTGCAGCCAGGCGCCGAATGCCCCCGAGCCGTCATAGGTCGCGAGCCGGCGCCACGCCCGTTCGAGGGTGTCCTGGGTGGCGTCCTCGGCGTCGGCGCCCGAGCCGAGCATGCGGTAGCAGTGGCGGAACACCGCCCGCTGGTGTGGCCCGATCAGTGCGCCGAACGCCGCCTCGTCTCCGGCGGCCGCCCGTGCGAGCAGGCCATGGTCGATGGGACCTGGCATTAACCAGCCCTTCTTTCGTGTCCCGCCCGCCGGGCGTGCCGCAGGAGCCGTCAGGTGCCGGCCTGGGCCAGTCCGACCACTTGTCCCTGGGGATCGGCCAGCAGCCCGAAGGTGACCCCGGGCACCGAGGTCGCGGGCTGGATAACCCGTCCGCCCTGGGCGACCGCGGCCTCCAGGGTAGCGGCGACGTCCTGCACGCCCACGAAGAAGGTGACCAGCGGTGCACCGCCCTGCAGCGGGCTGATGCCGCCGGGCACCGCGCCCTCGACCCCGGTATCGACGTAGCTGTAGCCGGGCATCCCCCCGTCGGGGAACGTCCAGCCGAACAACTGCCCGAAGAACTTCCGTGTCGCGTCCGGATCGGGGGACCTGATCTCGAAGTGTACGACTGGGCTCGACATTCACATGCTCCTATCGTCTTTGCCGATGGTGAC
>DASXMU010000267.1:0-27177 GCA_036495485.1 Streptosporangiaceae bacterium | reverse complement strand
GGGTCGGCGGCGTAGGCGATCCGGCTGCCTTCGGCCGACTGGCGCCGCAGGGCTTCCAGCAGTTCGTGGGTGATCAGCTCGCCCGGCGCCAGGATCGGCACGCCGGGCGGGTAGGCGGCGATGAGCTCGGCACTGACCCGCCCGGGTGCCCGCCCGGCCGGCACGGTGGTCCAGGGGGCGAAGAACGCGGTGCGCGGGTCCACCACGGACTGCGGCACGAGGGTCCAGCTCATCCCGGTGGCGGCCGGACGCGGCCTGCCGGACCCGGCGGCGATGGCGCCGCCGGCCACCTCGACGAGCCGTCCGACGGTGTACGGCGTGTCGGCCATGGTGACAGTGGCGACAATGGTGTCCCGGTCGGCCATCTCCAGCGGTACGCCAACGGCCTGCGACGCCAGCTCGACCCTGGTCCCGTCGGCGCCGGTGCCGGCCAGGCTGAGCACGAGCTTGGCCGGGTCGAACCGGCCAGGCGGGAAGTCACCGGGCCCGGGCGTGACCAGCCCGGGGCAGGCCGCTGCCAGCGCCTGCCGCGCGCCCGCGACCAGGCCGGCCAGCCGGTCCAGCAGCTCGTGCCCCCGGGACGCTAGCAGCGCGCGGGCCCCGTCGATGCTGGCCAGGATCGCCCCGGCCGGGCTGGTGGTGGACGTCGCGTCGAAGGCCGTCTCCAGCCTGCCCGGTGACAGGTAACCCCCGCGGGCCAGCACGAGCGCCGCCTGGCTGTAGGCGGGCAGCATCTTGTGCGCGCTGATCACCATCGCGTCCGCACCCGCCTGCAGCGCGTGCGCCGGGTAGCCAGGATGAAAGCCGAGGTGCGCCCCCCATGCCTGGTCGACGAGCAACGGCACGCCGTGGCCGTGCGCGACCGCCGCCAGGGCGGCCATGTCGGCGACCGTGCCAAGGTAGCTGGGCTCGCTGAGCCAGACGGCCACCGCGCCAGGCGCCGCGTCCAGCGCGGCCGCGAGCTGCTCCGGCGTCGGCCCGAGCGGCAGCGTAGTGGCCGGGTCGGCGCGCGGCGGCAGCCACACCGGCTGCAGGCCGGCCAGGATCAGCCCGCTGAACACCGACCGGTGAATGCTGCGCGCCATGACGATCTGCCCGCCCGGCTGCCCGGCCGCCAGCAGCAGCGCCTGGTTCGCCTGGGTGGCGCCGCCGACGCTGAACCGGCACCAGTCCGCGCCCCACAGCCGCGCGGCCAGCGCCTCCGCCAGGTCCAGCGTCCTGCCGGTCAGCTTCATCGTGTCCAGCCCGGCATACAGCGGCACGTCGGCGTCGGTGACCAGCCCTAGGTCGCCGTCCAGCTCCCGCGTCCTGCCCTTGTGCCCAGGCACGCAGAACGGCGTATCGTCCCGCCCGGCCGCCGCGACGAACGCGGCCAGCAACGGCGCGTCCGGGCTGACCGTCCGGTGTCCGCTCCCCGGCGCCGTCGCGGAAATTTCTTGATTATAGATACCGAACGAACTCATGGCGCCCTCCCGCTCGATCGCGGGACTGGATGCGGTGTCACCGCTCGCAGCCGGCCGCCCGGGCATCATCAAGGCTCATCCTCCCCAGCCAGGAAACCCACAGTCATCTCCGTCCATGGAACCCCACGCCCCGCTGGGAGCGCAGCAGGTAGTGATCCACACTGGCTGAATGAGCTTCTACGCCGATCAGGTGCTGCCGCGGATCATCGACTTCGAGCTCGGCCGGAAGGAGTTCAGCCGGATCCGCAGCCGGGTCGCCAGCGGGCTGGACGGGCAGGTGCTCGAGGTCGGTTTCGGGTCGGGGCTGAACGTGCCGCACTATCCACCGGCGGTGACCCGGGTCCAGGCCGTCGACCCGGCGACCGTGGGCCGCAAGCTCGCCGCCCGGCGGGTGGCCGCTAGCCCGGTCCCGGTGGAGTACATCGGCCTCGACGGCCAGAAGCTGCCGGTGGACCCGGCCAGCATCGATCACGTGCTGACCACCTGGACCCTATGCACCATCCCCGACGTGCAGGCCGCCCTGGCCGAGATGCACCGCGTGCTGCGGCCCGGCGGTGACCTGCACTTCGCCGAGCACGGCCGGTCGGCCGAGCCCAGAGTGGCCCGCTGGCAGGACCGGCTCACCCCGCTCCAGCGCCGCCTGGCCGGCGGCTGCCATCTGAACCGCCCGATCGGCCAGTTGCTGACCCAGGCGGGCTTCAGCCTGACCAAGCTGGATACCTATGACCTCCCCGGCCCCAAGGCGGTCGGCCACATGTTCGAGGGCGTCGCGACTAAGGACTGACCTGGCCGCACGGTGGCCACCCCGGGCGAGCTGGCACAGACCTCCAGGCTATTGCCCGGAAGGTTCGCGCCTTCTACGGTGATATAGACGACGCCGTCCCAGGAGCTCACCATGAAAGCTTCCTCCGTCCGTGCCCGTTGGCTGAAGGTAACCGCCGTGGTGGCGATGGGGGTGGGCCTGGCCACGGCGCCGATGAGCAGCAGCCACGCCGGGCCGGTCGCCGCCGCGTCCGCGTCCGTGGCCAGCTCCAGCCTGGCCAAGATCCCCGTGTTCACCCTGCCGCTGAAGAAGGTCGGCCAGGTCAACCTCAGCGCGCTGGCCAAGTCACAGCACCGCACCCGGGTGGCGGCCCACCGGCAGGGCGCGGCCATTACCAGGCCCGCCGCCGGCAGCACCCGGCACCGGATCGTCGACCAGGTCCTGATCACCCACCGGCCCAAGGGCACGCCGAAGACCAGGCCCAGCCCCGCCACCGTCGCGCTGTCCGGCAAGAACGTCCCCGGTGAGCACGGGTTCAGCGCCATGGGCGGCATCCAGCAGGCGCAAACCACCGGCGGGCGCGACCTCGAGCCGCCCGACCAGGGGCTGTGCGCGGGCGGCGGCTACGTCATGGAGTTCATCAACGACGCCATCGCCGTCTACGACGGGAACGGCGACCAGCTGGTGGCCCCGGTCAGCTCCGTCTCGGCGTTCCGCCAGCCCACCGCGGACTTCTTCGCCGACCCGCGCTGCTACTACGACGCGGCCACCAAGCACTGGTTCTTCCAGGAGTTCATCTCCGGGACTGTGAACGGCAAGGGCAAGCTGGTCGTCCCGAGCACACAGTTCGAAGCGGTGAGCAACACCGCCGACCCGACCGGCAGCTACACCGTCTACTCGTGGAACACCAGCGACTCGGCCACCGCCGGGTGCCCGTGCTTCGGCGATTACGACAACCTCGGCGCCGACGCCAACGGCATCTACGTCGCCACCGACGAGTTCGGCCTGACCTCGGGCTTCAACGGCGTGGTCATCTACGCCATCTCCAAGGAGCAGATCGAGAACGCCGCCACCACCGGCATCCTCCCGCCGGTGTTCGGGTACCGGCTGACCCACGATCCGTTCGGCCAGCCGCTCATCGTCGCGCCGACCAGCACCCCGCCCGGAGCGAAGTTCGCCCGCAACACCGAGTACTTCGTAGAGTCCAACGGGGACGCACTCAATGACAATCACCTGATGGTCTACGCGCTGCTGGGCACCGACCTGCTGGGCAACCCGGCACCGCCGAAGATGGTCCGCACCGAGGTCAGCACCGAGGCCTACGCCGTGCCGGCGAACGCGATGCAGAAGCCGGGCCCGCGACCGCTGGGCAAGGCTTTCCAGGAACCCGCCGGCACCATCCAGACCGACTTCGACGCCGAGATGGAGCCGACCTACGCAGGTGGCCAGATCTACGCCGAGCTCGACACCGGGACGGCCAGCGGCAGCAGCGCGGTCGACTGGTTCATCCTCAAGCCCACGCTGACCGGCAGCAAGCTGTCCGCGGGCGTCGCCCACCAGGGCGTCGTGGCGGTCAAGGACACCAGCCTGCTGTACCCCTACACCGCCGTGGACGCCCAGGGTGTGGGGTATCTGCTGTTCTCGCTGAGCGGCCCGGGCAACTACCCGAGCCCGGCCTACATCGCCTACGGCGCCACCGGGCCGACCGGCCCGGTGATCGTGGCCACCCCGGGATCCGCCCCGGCGGACGGTTTCACCTGCTACCCGGCCTTCGTCGGCCCGTTCGAAGGGGGCTGCCGGTGGGGTGACTACTCGATGGGCGCGGTCATGAACGGCCGGGTCTACATGAGCACCGAGATGATCCCGCAGGGCTTCCGGGACACGCTGACCAACTGGAGCACCTTCATCTGGAGCGCGCCGCCGCCAGCCCAGTCCGCCACCGTTACCCACCTGGAGGTCGTCGCGGCCAGCTCGAAAGCGCGCCCGGCAAGCCCACTGCGCGGCCCGCACCACTGCCTGCGTGGCTAGCGCTCTCCCGCACCGCCGCGGGCGAGCGTCCTGAGGTTGCGGCGGTCTCCGCTGCGGTGCCAGGTCACCTGCATCCTGGCGCCGCCCAGCGGGCTGTCGTCCACGCGCCATCGGCCGCCGGTCGACCGGACCACGGCGTCGGCGATGGCCAGCCCGAGGCCTGAGCCGCCGTCCTCGGCAGTGACCCGGTAGAACCGGCCGAACAGCCGGGCGCGTTCCTCCTCCGGGATGCCAGGGCCGCTGTCCTCCACGGTCAGGCTGACCTTGCTGCCCTGGCAGCCGACCACGATCCGGACGGTGGGGGAGCGGGGACCAGCATCGTCGGCCGCGGCGTAGCGGCAAGCGTTGTCCACCAGCACGCCGGTCAGCCGGTCGATCCACTCCGGGGGAGCGGTGATCAGCGCCTGCGGCTCGCCCTCGGAGCACGCGGTCAAGCCGATCCCACGGGAGCCGGCGACGGCGGAGAACCTGTCCGCGCAGATCTCGGCGATGGTGAACACGTCGACCGGCTCATGCCCGGGATTGGCCGGCTCGGAGTCGAACCTGGCCAGCCAGAGCAGGTTATCGACGATGCGGCGCAGCCGCTTGCTCTCCCGGCTGACCCGCTGCAGTGTGGTCCGGTACTGGTCGGCGTCGCGAGGGGTGCTGAGCGCGAGCCCGGTCTCGGCCTCGATGACCGACAGCGGGGTGCGCAGCTCGTGCGAGGCGTCGGCGGTGAACTCCAGCTGGCGGCGGCGCGCGTGCTCCACCGGGCCGGACGCCTTCAGCCCGATCATCAGGGTGCCGAGGAAGATCGCGACGAGGAGCACCGGCCCGGCGACCGCCTCCGCGGTCAGCACCTGCCGCTGGGTGTGGTCGACGGCCTCCAGGCTCTGCGCGGCGACCAGCCAGACGTTCCTGGTCCGCAGCGCCGAGATCCGGAACGTCGCGTTGCCCAGGCGGACCGTCGCCGGCTGGCCCGACCGCGGCCAGGCCGTCGCGGGCAGCAGGGGCGCGCTCAGGCTCGACTGCAGCGTGCGCCCGCTGGCATTGACCCGCCAGAGCAGGATGGGCGGCGAGCCCATGTCCTTGTCGGCGTCGTCGGGCAGCGCGGCCGCGGTGAAACCGTTCCCCTGCCTGGCCTCGCGCAGGGTGCTCCCGAGCTGGTAGTCCACCTGGGCGGCGAGCCGGTTCCCGGCGACCACGTTGAAGATCGCCATGGCGGCCAGGTAGATCACGGCGATGATCAGCGTGGCGACGGCGGCCACCCGGGCGGCGTGCACGCGCTGCGCCCGGCCGGCCAGCGGCGAGCGCTTGCCGCCGTCGGGATGGCCGTCCCGCCTCATCCGGGCACCAGCCGGTAGCCAATGCCGCGGACGGTCTCGACCTGCACCATGGCCAGGGCAAGCTTCGCGCGCAGCCGTGCCATGTGCACGTCGATCGTGTTGGAGCCGAGCGCGCCGGCCTCCTCCTCCCACACGTGCAGGGCGATGGCCCGGCGTGGCACGACGGCGGGGGAGCGGCGCATCAGGATCTCCAGGATGGACAGCTCGGTCCCGGTCAGCTTGGGCGTGTCGGGCCCGATCCGCACCTGCCTGGTGGCCGGGTCGAACTCCAGGTTCGCGATGTTCAGCAGGGGCGTCAGCAGCGCGGGCGGCCTGCGCTGCAGCGCCCTGAGGCGGGCCATCAGCTCGCCGAAGTCAAAGGGCTTGACCAGGTAGTCGTCCGCCCCCTGGTCGAGCCCGGTGACCCGGTCGGCCGCGGTGTCCTTGGCAGTGAGCATGAGGATGGGCAGCCGCGAGCCCTGCCGGCGAACCTCGCGCACGACGTCGAGCCCGGACGTGACCGGCATCCGCCAGTCGAGGATGGCCACCTCGTAGTCATAGCAGCGCAAATAGGTGAGTGCCGACTGCCCGTCGGCCACGGCGTCCACGACGTAGCCGCTCTCCCGCAGGCCGCGCTCGATCACGCCGCGCAACGCGGAGTCGTCCTCGGCCACCAGCACCCGCATAGACAGAGTTTCTACCCGCTGAACCTGAACCGCGCATGACGCCGCCGGCCAGCGGCTGGTCAGTGGCCGACGGTGGGTTACTGCAGCTTGATGTTGTAGACCTTCGCCTGGAAGGTGCCGATGGCGTCGGGTGGCAGCTTGCTGAACCAGATCAGCACGTACCGGGCGGTCACCGGCGCGCTGGGATGCAGCCGCACCACCCCGGACGCGTTGGCGGCGAACGCCACCGTCCGCAGGCTGCCCAGCGTGGCCCCGGGCCCGGCGCGGAGTGCGAGGCTGGCACCGGGGGTAGGGCCGATGGTGACCTGGGCGCTGGTGATCCTCACCGGGTGGCCCATGTCCAGCAGCAGGCCGGTGCCCGCCTGCAGGTTGCCGAAACGGGCTGTGGCGTACCAGTCGGTCTCCCAGGCCGTCCCCCGGGCGTGGTCGATCGCCAGCCGCGCGAGCTGCGGGTTGTCGTCGTGTCCCGCCGGGCCGAAGGCCCGCACGCTGGCCGGTCTGAGCACCTGTGGCGGTGGCGGTGGCGGGGCGCTGTGCGACGGCGGCGGGGAGGTGGTTCGCCCCGGGCTGGGCGAGTGGCTGGCCCGGTGGCCGGTGCTGGCCTTCCCGCTGGGCGACGCGGAGCCGGCCGACGGCGTGGACCCCGAGCCTGCCAGCACGAGGTAGGCCACCAGCCCGAGAGCGGCCAGCAGCACCAGCGTGACGGCCGCCCACCGGTACGGCCGGCCTGGTTCGGTGGCCAGCCTGGCCGGACGGCCCGGCCGGGCGGGCGGGCCAGGCGGCCTGGCCGGCTGCCCGGTGCCCGGTGGCTCGGTGAGCCCGAGGAACCAGCTCCTGTCGCCACCGATGCTGGCCGGCTCGCCAGGTGCCCCGCGGGCCGGGCCGGCGTCATAGCGCGCATCGAACTTGTACGGCGTGTCGAAGTCGCGGCTCAGCTCATCGACCCCCCGGTAGCCACCGGAGCCACCGGGCCCACCAGGACCATCGGGCCCGCCAGGACCACTGGGCACGTCAGGACCACCGGGCCCACCAGGACCACCGGGCCCGTCAGGACCACCGGGCCCGCCAAAACCACCGGGCACACCGGGCCCGCCAAAACCACCGGGCTCGTAACCGGCCGTCTCATAGACATCAGGCGCACCGTAACCACTGGCTGTCCCGTAATCCCCAGGCGCCTCGTAAGCACCGGGCGCCTCATACCCAGCCTCCCGCTCGCCGCCACCCCCGTAGTCCGCACCTGCCGGGGCACCATCGCCGTATTCCGCGCCAGCTGGGCCACCAGATGAGTAGTCCGTCCCCGCCGGGCCATCAGACGAGTAACCAGCCCGGTAGTCCCCACCAGGCGAGTCATCCGTATCGGCCCCGTAGGACTCCTCCTCGACCAACTGGAAGTTGCCGAGGTTCCCATCGGCCGCCGTAGGCTCGCCCGGTGCCAGGATGGGCGGCTCGAACGGCCCGCGGACCGCCGCGAACTGGTCGGTGCTGTCCGAGACGGACTCATGATC
This sequence comes from Streptosporangiaceae bacterium, assembly GCA_036495485.1. Taxonomy (GTDB): domain Bacteria; phylum Actinomycetota; class Actinomycetes; order Streptosporangiales; family Streptosporangiaceae; genus PALSA-505. The sequence goes on along the minus strand of DASXMU010000267.1, from coordinate 19,428 downwards.
GCCCGGCGTGCGGTGAGCCGCGTCGTAGTCCCGGATCAGCGGGGCGGGATCGGCGCCCGCCGCGCGGGCCATCGCCCGGATGTGCCCCCTGGCGTAGAAATCGCCACCGCAGCCGGAGTAGTCGTCCTGCTCGATGCCCCGGATGATGGCCGCACGGATCCGCGTCTTCTGGCTGACCTCGGTGACGGTGAGGCCAGCCTCGTGCCGCGCCGCAGCCAGCGCCTGGCCAGGGCTCACCGAGTCTCCGCCAGGGCTCACCGGGTCTCCTGAGTCGCGCATTTCCACCAGACCACTATGCTGTGCCCCGATTGCCAGTGAAAGCAAACTCCCGTCGACGATGTGATCAGTTGTGCAGGACGGCCGCCCCGCTGAACCGGCCGTGGGCCAGGTCGGCCAGCGCGCGGGGCGCCTCCGCCATGGCATAGCCGACGGTCGTCGGCTGGACGTGCAGCCGCTGCGCCAGGGTCAGGAACTCCTCGCCGTCGTTGCGGGTGTTGGCCGTGACGCTGCGCAGCCGACGCTCCTCGAATAGCTCGCCAGAGTACTGCAGGGCCGGGATGTCTGACAGCCAGATCCCGGCCACCGCCAGGGTAGCCCCCCGGTCCAGGGCCCGCAGCGCGACCGGCACCAGCTCACCGGCCGGCGCGAACAGGATGGCGCCGTCCAGCGGCTCGGGCGGGGTGTCCGCCGCCCCGCCCACCGAGTCGGCGCCGAGTTCGCGGGCGAGCTTCTGGTTGGCCTCGCCGCGGGTCAGCACGTGCACCCGCAGCCCCTGGTGCAGCGCGATCTGCGCGGTGATGTGCGCGCTGCCGCCAAAGCCGTAGATGCCGAGCCGGCCGCCGGGCGGTACCTCGGCGCAGCGCAGCGCACGGTAGCCGATGATGCCCGCGCACAGCAGCGGGGCAGCGTGCTCGTCGTCGAGCCCATCCGGCAGCCGGTACACGTAAGCCTCGTTGGCCAGGCAGCTGTCGGCGTAGCCGCCGTCGATGTCCCAGCCGGTGAACTGGGGCGCCGTGCACAGGTTCTCCGCGCCGCGCCGGCAGAACCGGCAGGTCCGGTCGGTGCTGGCCAGCCACGCGACGCCGACCCGCTCGCCGATGGCGAACCGCCGCGCGCCCTCGCCGAGCGCGACGACCCGGCCCACCACCTCGTGGCCCGGCGCCACCGACGCCCGCTTGGGTGGCAGGTCGCCCTCGGCCAGGTGCAGATCGGTGCGGCAGACGCCGCAGCAGGTGATCCTGACCCGCACCTGGCCCGGCCCCGGATCGGGCACGTCGCGCTCGATCCGGCGCAGCGGTCCCTCATCGATGGGCCCGGGATGGTGCACGACCCACGTCTGCATGATCCTCCTAGCCGCGGACGTAACTGCCCGGCGCGTCGCCGGCCGCCGGATGCTGCTCGTTGCCCAGGGGCGGCGGTGCCACCAGCTTGCCCGCCCCGCTGTCGGCCCAGGCCGCCCAGTCCTCCCACCACGACCCGTCGTGCCGGGTGGCACCCTGCCGCCAGTCAGCAGCGGAAGCCGGGTTCTCCCCGGCCACCTGATACCAGGCCTTGCCTGAGGGTGGGTTGACGATGCCGGCGATATGCCCGCCGGACGACAGCACGTAACGCACATTGCCGCCCAGCAATGAGGTCGCCTTGTACGACGACGGCCAGGGCACGATGTGGTCGTTCACCGCCCCGGCCACATAGGTGTCGCTCTTGACGTCACCCAGGGACAGCATCCGCCCGGCCAGCTCCAGCTCGCCGCGGGCCAGCTCATTGCGGCCATACAGCGACCGCAGGTAGAACGAGTGCATGGTGGCGGGCAGCCGGGTCGAATCGGCGTTCCAGGCCAGGATGTCGAACGCCGGCGGCGACTGCCCCAGCAGCCAGTTCGACACCACATAGCTGAAGATCAGGTCGTTGGCCCGGAGCACGTCGAACGTCCCGGCCATCGCCCCGGCGTCCATCACCCCGGTCCGGGCCATCTGCTTCTCCAGCCGGGCCACGGTTCGCGCGTCGGCGAACGCGCCGAGCACCCCCGGCTCGCTGTAGTCCAGCAGGGTGTTCAGCAACGTGATCGATCCGATCCGGTCGTCACCGGCCACCGCCAGGTAGGCGGCCAGCATCGCGGCCAGTGCCCCACCCAGGCACAGCGCAGCGATGTCCACCGTTGCTGACCCGGTGATATCGCAGATCACGTCCAGCGCGGCGATCGGGCCGTACAGCAGGTAGTCGTCCAGGGTGACGCCGCTCATCGACGCGTCCGGGTTGCGGTAGGAGATCGCGAACACGGTCCGCCGGTGCTGCACCGCCCACTCGATGAAACTGCGCCCCGGGGCCAGGTCCATCACGTAGTACTTGTTGATCCACGGTGGGCTGGCCAGCAGCGGCACCGAGCGAACCTTCTTGCTCTGCGGCGCGTACTGGATCAGCTCCATCAGCTCGTTGCGGAACACCACCTGGCCGGGTGTGGCCGCCAGGTTACGGCCCAGCTCAAACCCGCTGGTGTCCACCTGGCGCGGCCGGCCGCCGTTGTTCGCCAGGTCGTCAGCGAAGTTCCGCAGCCCGGCCAGCACGCTGCCGCCGCCGGTCTCGAAGGCCTTCTTCACCGCGGCCGGGTTGCCCAGAAAGAAGTTCGTCGGCGCCAGCGCGTCGAACATGAACCCCGCCGCCAGCTCCGCCTTCTGGCCGGTCAGCCGATCACCCCGCCCGGCCGCGAGCACCTCCTCACTCATCCGCCTGGCGGCCAGGTAGAATTGCCGCAACGCGAAATACGCCGGGTTGTGCTCCCAGGCCGGGTCGGCGAACCGCCGGTCCCTGCCATCCACCGGCACCGGTGGCTCCGCCGTCGCCCCCAGCCACCGCGCCACCGCAGCGGGCCCCACCCCGGCCAGCGCCGCAGCGAACCGCACACCAGCCTCGGCCACCTCAGCCGGCCGCCCAGCGGCACGGCCCAGCACCGCCAGCAGCGACGAGCCGAAGTCCGCCGGATCCAGCCGGGCGAACAGCCCACCCTCCGGGCCGATCGCCTCCGCGGCCTCCGCCCCAGGCTGCCCGGCCGCCTCCGCCCCAGGCTGCCCGGCCGCCTCGGCTCCAGGCTGCCACGCCGCCTCACGGTCGCTCATCGGCTACCTCCAACGGCATGCGCCCATCGTTCGTCAGGTCCGAGATTAGCCCGGCAATCCACGGCTGCAAGGGCCGCGTGGCCGGATTCCGCAAACCGCCCCGCGTGGCAGCCAGGCGCACACGGCCGGCCTGACTACATTCGTGTCCATGTTCGAGTCCGCGAACCCCCTGGACGGCCTGAACGAACAACAGCGGCAAGCGGCCACACACCGCGGCGGGCCGCTGCTCATCCTGGCCGGAGCCGGCACCGGGAAGACCAGGACCCTGGTCGCCCGGGCCGCCTGGCTGCGCGAGCAGGGCGTGGCGGCCAACCGGATCCTGCTGCTGACCTTCACCCGCCGCGCCGCCGACGACATGCTGTCCCGCGCCGGTTCGCAGACCCGCTCACCCACCGGGCGGATCACCGGCGGGACGTTCCACGCGATCGCCCACCGGATCATCCGCGAGCACGCCGAGGCGTTCTCGCTGCCGCCGGAGTTCTCCGTCATCGACCCCGGCGACGTGACCGACCTGCTCGACACCCGCCGCGCCGACCACGGCCTTGTGGGAACCGAGCGCCGCGCCCCACGGGCCAGCGTCTGCGCCGACATCTACACCCGGTGCGTGAACACCCAGACCACCGTGGCTGACGTGGTGCGCGCCGACTTCCCCTGGTGCACCGACTACACCGGCCAGCTCGCCGAGCTGTTCCGTGACTTCGTCGCCCACAAGCGCAGCCACGGCCTGGTCGATTTCGACGACCTGCTGCTGCTCTGGCAGGCGGCGCTGGCCGACCCCGGGGCCGGGCCGATCCTGCGCGGCATGTTCGACGCCGTGCTGGTCGACGAGTATCAGGACGTCAACGCCGTGCAGGCCGGCATCGTGCAACTGCTCACGCCTGACAGCGGCTGCCTGACCTGCGTCGGCGACGACGCCCAGGCGATCTACGCGTTCCGTGGCGCCGACCCGGAGCACCTGCGGCAACTGCCGGGCCTCTTCCCCGGCCTCACCGTCGTCAGGCTGGCCACCAACTACCGGTCCAGGCAGGCGGTGCTCAACCTGGCCAACGTCGTGCGCCCGCAGTCACCCGGGCTGGAACTCGAGCTCACCGCAGGCCGCCAAGGCGGCGCCGCCCCGCTGCTGGTGCGCTGTCACGACGAGGCGACCCAGGCCCGCGAGATCTGCGCCCGCGTGCTCGAAGCCCACGAGGACGGCACAGACCTGCGCGAGCAGGCGGTGCTGGTGCGCACGGCGCACCACAGCGACGTGCTGGAGATAGAGCTGACCACCCGCGGCATCCCCTACATCAAGTACGGCGGGCTGCGGTTCACCGAGGCCGCCCACGTCAAGGACTTCCTGGCGGCGGCCAGGATCGTCGCCAATCCGGCCGACGACGTCGCCTGGTTCCGGCTGCTGCGGCTGCACGAGGGCGTCGGCCCGGTCAGCGCCCGGCGGTTCATCGAGACGCTGTGCCCGGCCGAGCCCGTCCCGTTCGACCGGTGGAAGGACGCCGTCGGGGCCGCACCCCGCCGGGTCCGCGACGAGCTGGTGGAGACCATAGGCGCGCTGGTCGCCGCCTCCGCACTGGAACGCACCGGGGAGCGGGCCGCCATGGTCCTGGCCGCCCTGCACGCACCCTTGACGGCCCGCTACCCCGACGCCGGCATCCGCATCGCCGACCTGCAGCGGCTGGCCGACGCGGCGGCGAGCCGCCCGTCCCTGCACGACGCGCTGGTCGAGCTCGCCCTGGACCCGCCCAGCTCTGCCTCGGACCTGGCCGGGCCGCCCCGGCTGGATGAGGATTACCTGATCATCTCGACCATCCACTCAGCCAAGGGCCTGGAGTGGTCCATCGTGCACCTGCCGCACCTGGTCGACGGTGCCGTGCCCAGTGACATGTCGCTGTCCACCCCGGAAGGGCTGGCCGAGGAGCGCCGGCTGTTCTACGTCGCCGTCACCCGGGCCCGCGACCGGCTCTACCTCTACTTCCCGATGCGCATGCACCACCACCGGCTGGCCCTTGACGACCGGCACGGCTACGGGCAGCTCACCAGGTTCCTCGACCGCAAGGCCCTGACCACCTGCGAGTCCACCGACGCCGTGCCGCCAGAGCCGTTGCTGCCGCCCACAGGGCGTCTCGCCGCCCGGGTCGACGCCGCCCTCGACGCTCTCTGGACCGGTTAGCTCACTGACTGACCGTGATCCCGTTGACGTCAGGCGCGAAGGCCGAGGCATCGGAGAACTCGACCGTGTTCGAGCCGGACTTCAGCGGCAGGTAGGCGGTCACCGTGCCCGGCGTGCTGAAGCTCCCGGTGGGCGTGAACACGATCGTCTGCACCACGGTCCCGTTCACCGTGATCGTGGCCGACCGGCCGGTACTGCCGCCCGACCCGTCGCTGTACTCGATCAGCATTGGGTACACGCCGGCCGCGTTCGCGCTGACGCCGTTGATGGTCAGCGTGCCGCCCTCGCCGATGAAGCCGACCTTCTGCCCGCCGGTGCAGGCGCTGCAGCTCTGCACCACCGCGCCGCCAGCCAGCGTGTTCGACGCGGAGGCGGCCAGGTAGCCGGTGGATGACGTGGTGGCGGCCGAGGGCACCGCGATCGCGTCGAAGTCCGGCGCGAAGCCCGAGGAGTCCGAGAACCCGACGGTATTAGCCCCAGCCTTCAGCGGCAGCGAGACAGTGACCGAGCCCGGATTCTGGAAGCTCCCGGTCGGGGTGAAGGTAAGCGTCTGCGCCACGGTCCCGTTCACCGTGATCGTTGCCGACCGGCCAACGGTGCCGCTGGTGCCGTCCAGGTAGCCGATCTGCACCTGGTAGTTCCCGCTGCTGGCGGCGTCCACGTTGCTGAACGTGAGCGTCCCGCCGTTGCCGACGAAACCGACCTTCTTCCCGCCCAGGCAGGAGTTGCATGACGCCACGGCCGCCCCACCCGCCAGCGTGTTGCCCGGGGCGGCGGCCTGGTACGTCGTAGCACCGGCGGTCCCGCTGACCGGCACCAGCTTGAGCAACTGGACCGCCCCGGCTCCGAGCGTGACGCTGTAGGTGCCGCTCAGCGTGCCGGCCGGCGCCCCGGTCCACAGGTTGGTCGCGGTGGCGCTGCCATGGATCCCTGCAGCGGCCAGCGACACCGTGACCGTCTGGCTGGCGCTCCCGCTGAAGTTGAACAGCCCGAGGATCACGTCGCCGTTCTGCTCGGTCTTCGCGTACACCTGCTGGTTGGTGTTGCTGACGATCCGGCTGGCGTCGATCCCGTCCTGGTCGACCCCGATCACGGCGGTGTTCTTCAGGTAGCCAAGCTCGGTGGAGTTCAGGTGGGTCAGGTCGATCCCGAGTATCAGCGGCGAGGCGGCCATCGCCCCCAGGCTGAGCTGGGACTGCGCCTCTGCGTCGGTGATGCCGTCGTCCGTCGTCCCGTTGCCGACCTCGATCGAGTCGTAGTCGTTGAACGCGCCCGGCCCGCCGTACGGCTGCCACTGCGCGGTCTGCGCGAACCGGGACTGCACGTTGGACCAGGAGGTCAGCGGATAGCTGGAGCTACTGCAGTAACACTCGATGTCCCCACCGGTCCGCCAGCCGTTGGAGTACTGCGCCCAGGTCGGCGCGTTGGCGATATCCAGGCTGTTGGACAGCTCCAGGTGCATCGGCCTGCTGGTCTGCTCCAATGCCTTGGACCAGGCCTCGACGTCGCCGGTGTCGGAGTCCCCGACGCCATCCAGCTTGACGTAGTCGACTCCCCAGGACGCGAACTGGTCCGCCCAGGAGTTGATGAAGTCCTGCGCCCCCGGGCTCGAATAGTTGAGGCCCACCATGCCGCCGCAGTTGTAGTTGTTCTCGCTGGCCGTGGTGGCAATCTGGCCGGCGGTATAACTCGTCCCGAGCACCGGCGTGTTCTGCGCGACCGCCTGCTTCGAGATGCCGGGCGTGACGTAGAGGCCGAACTTCAGCCCCAGCGAGTGCACGTAGCTGGCGACGGCCGCGATCCCGTTCGCGCCGCTGGAGCCCGGCGGGAACGCGGTGGCGTTGGTCACCCACCGCCCGTTGGCATCGACGTTCGGCCCCTGGCTGCCAGGGCACTGGTACCAGAAGTCATCGACGTTGATGTAGCCGTACCCAGCCGAGGACAGCCCGCTGCTGACCATCGCGGCGGCCTGCGCCTCGATGGTCGCGGCCGTCGGGTTGTGCCGGACGAAGCTCCAGCTGCTCCAGCCCATCGCGGGCGTCGCGCTCACACCGTTCGATTCCGCGACGGCACGCCCCCCGCCCGACACGGCAACGCCGCTGATAGCAGCCGAAACCAGGGTGCAGGCCGCGACCAGCGTGGCGACCCGTCGCCGTGAGACCATCCTCAGCCCCTTCCGTGATCTTGCGGAGCGCATCCTTCTTGTCACTAAGAGTTAACTACGCCAGAGGGGTCATCTGTCAACATCCCTTCCTATTTCATAATTTTCATTTCCAAAGAAATCCCAGCGGACTCGGCGAACCCAAGTCGCGGAGCGCAAACCAGCACCGCGCCCGGCCCGCTCGTGAGCCGGGCAGCCCATGTCGTGGTTGTGGTAACGCCCACGCTCTTCGGTCGACGTTGCCACAACCACCACATTGATCCTCTCCACCCCCGCCCCTTCAGCCACCGGCTCCCGTGCCGTCTGGCTCTCGCGCCACCGGCCTCCCACTCCGCTCACGTATCTCGCACGCATCGTGTTTTTCGGGTGCGATACATGGGCGCGGATAGCGATCGTGCCGATGGATCGGTCATCTGCACGTGCAGAGGTGTTTTTCATTTGCATTCCCGTCGGCTCGGCGTGCAGAATCGCGCATGTTACCGACTGGTAATTTTAAGGATCATCGGGAGTGCATTCGATTGCATAATCGCAGGTAGGAGCGGTGTACGGAAAGAAGGTTAAACTAGACGATCTGGGCAGAAACCAGGGATCGTGCCTGGTCAGAATGCTTTGGCCCCAAAGGATTACATGATCACCGGAGGGGTGTTTTGGTTAAACTGGTACATGTGTTTTTGATTGTGTTCCGCTTGCTATCGGGGTTATCATTTGTCACTTTAAGCATGACATCGTGGTGACGGAGGTCCATTCGATGGTCTTGGTTCCGCCGGCTTGGGGCGGCTGCCTGACAACGATTGTGGCCGCGCAGGCGACACAAGCACTCTGGGTGACGTCTACGCCGCGGGCTATTCCGAAACAGCTTCAAGGCTGGACAGCATGATCAGCCGCCGCCGTCGCCCCGACCGCGCCGTCTATGCGGCGCCGGCACCCCCCGAGCTATGCGAGCAGGGCGGCCTGCAAACCGTCCTCAGCAGCAGTGACCTGGCCACCGCGAGCCTGCACTTCGGGCACTGCGTCGCCTGCCAGCGCGAGTTCGTCAGCCTTGGCGGCCTCCTGCCCGTCCCGCCGCCCGCACCCCCAGCCACCCCCCACCCGGTCAGCGCGTCCCCCGCCCCCGAGCCGGGCCCCTAACCCACCCACGCTCAGCCATCGTCACGGCAAGACGAGCTGCCCACCAACTGTGGTACACCGTGGTACGGGCGAGTATTCTTTAGGTATGACACATCCAGGCGAGCGGCCGGCCGATGTCAGCGTTCGCCAGTTCGTGGCAGACTCCGGGGCAGTCACACGCGGTCTGCGGCAAGGGCGCACGTACACGCTGACTCTCAACGGTGAGCCGCTGGCCAGGATGATCCCGATCCGTCGGCGCCGGGCGGTCCCGAAGGAAGAAGTCCTCGCGATCTTCGCCACGGCACCGGTAGTCGACGCCGCCGAGCTGCGTGCCGACCTGGACGAGGCCATCAGCCAGGATCCCCGCGACCCGTACGAAGGGACCGGCCTGTAACGGTGCACACCGCCGCCGTAGTCGACACCAGCGTCATCGCCGCGCTCAAGCTCTACGATCCATCGGAACTGCCTGGCACGATCCTGATCACAGCGGTAACGCTGGGCGAGTTGTCATTTGGCCCGCATGCGACCGATGATGCGGCAAAACGAGCCGGGCGGGTGGCTGTACTGCAGCATGTCGAGGCCACCTTTGACCCGCTTCCCTACGATCAGGGCGCGGCCAGGCTCTATGGCCAGATCTGTGCTGCGGTTCGCGTGGCTGGGCGGCAGCCACGCAAACGCGCCCCGGACCTGATGATCGCAGCGACAGCGGCCAGCAACCAGCTCCCGCTCTATACGGGCAACCCGGACGACTTCAAGGGCGCCGAGGGCCTCGTCGAAGTGGTCGGCATCCGGGCACGGCCGAACAACCTGTGAGACCCCGCCACTCCGGCAGCACGTCGACGGTCAGCGAACGGATCATGGCTGCAAGGTGGCGGCCAACTTCAACAGCAACAACGTCTCCGTCATCAGTACCGCCACCAACACGATCACGGCCACCATCCCTGGCCTCAGCGGCCCGGGCGGGCTGTCGCTCACCCCTGACGGCGCCGATGTCTATGTCACCAATGAGAACAGCAGCACCGTGTCAGTCATCGACGCGGCCACGAACACCATCACCGATACCATCCCCGTCGGCTCGGTACCCGATGGCATCGTGGCGGATCCGGCTGGCGGATGACATCCACACCCAGATCACCGTCCAGTTCTTCCAGCCGTGCATCACCACCTCGCGCAACGGCCCGCTGACCACCTCCAATGGTCAGTCGATCTGCGTGGACGCCGGGGGCTCGATCAACGGCCCCATCTCCATCTCAAGAGGCGGGGCGCTCTACGTGAACGGCGGCACGATCCGCGGCCCGCTGCGGTCTACAGGAGCGGCCGCCCTGACCTTCTGCGCGGCCAGCGTCTCAGGTCCGGTTACCGTAACCAGCACCACTGGACCGGTCCTGATCGGCGGCTCGAACTGCGCCGTAACCAGCATCTCTGGCCCGGTTCAGATCACGGACAATACCGGCGGAGTCAGTTTCGCAGGCAACACCGTTCACGGTCCGCTGACCATCACCGGGAACACCGGCGGTTTCAGCTACTCGGGTAACACCGTGACCGGTCCGATCACGGTGTCCGACAACAGTTAACTTAACCAGCAATCCGGTAGCGAGCCTGGCGGGCATCTCCAGTAGCGACTTGCCCGCCAGCGCTCCCGGATCCCAGCCAGCGCCGAGCGATCTCCAGCCGCCTCTTACTGGTTGAGGTCCGCTCTTTTCCACCGCGTCTGCCCGTGTCCGTCCATAATTTCTTTTTCATATATGCAACGGAAAAAGTACGGCCGGGACTATCGCGCTTCCTCGGCAACCCGGGGCGGGCAGACCCTGAGCCGGTAAGCTGCCTCATAAATTTCCTGGGGAGGCAGATGTGAACGAGCAGACCCTGGTGGAACCGGCTCAGCAGGACGCGGAGGAGACGCTCGCCGGTGCCGAGATGCTGATCGAAGAGGTCTCGATCGACGGTATGTGCGGTGTCTACTAAGCCAGGCTTCGACCTCGACCGGCCGTGGCGGCTGGACGAGCGGGTGGCGGTCCGCCCGGAGCCGTTCGGTGCGCTGCTCTACCATTTCGGCACCAGGCGGCTGTCGTTCCTGAAGAGCCAGAAGGTGCTTGCCGTCGTCACCGCGCTGGACGGTCAGCCGAGCGCCCGCGCGGCGTGCGAGCACGCCGGAGTCGCGGCCGAAGAGCTGGACCTCTACGCGCGGGCGCTGGCGGCGCTCGCCGCGTCGAGCATGATCGCGCAGCGGGCGGTGGCGTGACGGCCGGGCTGGTCGCGCAGTTCGAGCGTGGCCTGACCGCTCCGATCTGCCTCACCTGGGAACTCACCTACGCCTGCAACCTGGCCTGTATTCACTGCCTGTCCAGCTCGGGCCGCCGCGATCCGGGCGAGCTGACCACCGCCGAGTGCGAGTCGGTCATCGGCACCCTGCAGCGTATGCAGGTCTTCTACGTCAACATCGGCGGCGGGGAGCCCACGGTCCGGCCGGACTTCTGGCATCTGGTGGACTATGCGACCGCGCACCGGGTCGGCGTGAAGTTCTCTACCAACGGCGTCCGGATCGACGCGCCTGCCGCGCGGCGGCTGGCCGCCAGCGACTACGTCGACGTTCAGATCTCGCTGGACGGCGCCACCGCGGACGTCAACGACGCGGTGCGCGGCGCGGGCTCGCACGAGATGGCGCTGCGGGCGATGGCGCACCTGAAGGCCGCCGGATTCCGTGGCTTCAAGCTCTCGGTGGTCATCACCCGGCACAACGTGTCACAGCTCGGCATGTTCAAGCAGCTTGCCGACGATCACGGCGCCCAGCTCCGGCTGACCAGGCTCCGCCCGTCCGGGCGCGGCGCCGATAGCTGGCCGGAGCTGCACCCCACCGCCGCACAGCAGCGTGAGCTGTATGACTGGCTGTCCGCACATGGTGAGAAGGTACTCACCGGGGATTCGTTCTTTCACTTGTCGCCCTATGGGAAGCCGCTGCCGGGGCTGAACCTGTGCGGAGCGGGCCGGGTCGTGTGCCTCATCGACCCGGTCGGCGACGTGTACGCCTGCCCGTTCGCCATCCACGAGAACTTCCTGGCCGGCAACGTCCGGCAGGACGGCGGGTTCGAGGCGGTCTGGCGGGACGCCCCGCTGTTCGCCGAGCTGCGCCGCCCGCAGACGGGGGGAGCCTGCCGGTCCTGCGGATTCTACGATTCCTGCCGTGGCGGCTGCATGGCGGCGAAGTTCTTCACCGGCCTGCCGCTGGACGGCCCCGACCCGGAGTGCGTCCAGGGCCACGGCGAAACCGCCCTCGCGGCGGCCGGCCTGGAAGCGCCACCCAGGCCAGCGGGGGATCACTCACACCGCCGGGTACCGGTGACGATCGGCCGCCGCCCGCCCCGGCGGTCCTGCGACGAGAACCCGCTCGCCGGGGTGAGCTGAAGCCGTGACCCTAGCGGTGCTGCGACGAGAACCCGCTCGCCGGGGTGAGCTGAAGCCGTGACCCCAGCGGTGCTGCGACGAGAACCCGCTCGCCGGGGTGAGTTGAAGCCGTGACCCTAGCGGGATAGCGTGCGGGCACGATGAGCCTGACTTTGGTACGGGATGACGGCGGCGTCCTGGAGTACAGCTTCGAGGTGGCTGTCGCGAGCGGGCGAGTGCCTGGCCTGGTGTGGCGTCCGGATGGCGGGGCGAAGCCGGCCGTGATGGTGCTGATCGGGCACGGCCGCACGTCGCACAAGCGGAGCACTCTCGGGCTGGCCAGCCGCTTTGCCGCCCGTGGCTGGACCGCGGTCGCCATCGACGCGCCAGGTCACGGCGAGCGGCGGGACCCCGATGCGGGGCCGGAGTGGCCGCGGCCCAGCCCCGGTGAGGCGGCCGGGGACTGGCGCGCCGCGCTCGAGTTCCTGCGCGAGGAGGCGGGGCTGGACACGAGCCAGCTCGCCTACTGGGGCGTGTCCATGGGCACCTCTCTTGGCATCTCGCTGATCGCCGGCGATCCGCGCTTCCGGGCGGCAGTGCTGGGCCTGATGCACCCAAACTGGCCGGCCCCGCCTGGCACCCGCATCCGCGCCGACGCCGTACGGCTTGGCTGCCCGGTGCTCTTCCTGGTGAACTGGGACGACACGCGTGCCCCGCGGGCGGCAGCGTTCGAGCTGTTCGACCTGATCGGCAGCGCGGACAAACGGCTGCACGCCTACCCCGGTGAGCACGGGCAGCTCCCCGAAGAGGCGTTCACGGCCTCTGAAGAATTCCTCGCCCGGTACCTCGGCTAGCGATTCTAAGGGCGAAAGCCCATCGGCCATCGCCGCGCCAGCGTAACGGACGCGGCGATTGCGTGGGGATTACGTGGGTGATTGCGTGGGTTTCGCGTGTGGTCTGCAGCCGTCCTGCTGACCAGGGTGAATAGCGCGGCGGGTAATGGTGCCGCTGCTGTCATCCCGGTTGTCTCCATGAGGAGGACGGAACCCATGTCCAGATTTGGTAAGGGCAGGCTGCTGGCGGTTTTGACCGCGGTAGCCGCGTTCGCCGCGCTGTCGGCGGCACCCGCGTCCGCGGCTCCGCCGGGCGGGATCACTGCCAAGACGGTAAAGGCGGCCACGGTCGTCTCGGTGCCGCTGGTGAGCAGCGGGAGCAACTCGCTCTGCGTCAACCCGGTCGGCGTCAGCTGGGGTGACGGGGTCAGCCCGCCGTCTGTGATACCTGCCAACCCCAACTGCGCCCCGCCCGCTTCGCTCCAGGGCCAGAACACCGCCATCGTTCAGGGTCAGCCAGGCGATGCCGCGTGTCTGTATTCGGGGAAGATCACCGGTGCTAGCTGGGTCGGCATCGACTCCAGCCACAGCTGCTCGGACAGTGCAAACCCGCCTGTACGTAGTCCCCTTACCCACAGGTTCTACGTCTACGACACCGAGTTCGCCCTGCCCGCCTGCGTGACCGGTGTGTCGATCAACGGAACGATGCTGGCCGACAACGCCGCGGCTGCTTACCTCAACGGGAACCTGATCGGCGCCCAGTCGAGCGTCAACGGTGGCGGCGCGAATAACTTCAACCAGTCGCCGGGGACAGCCTTCGGCCACACGGGCCCGTCGTTCTTCAATATGGGGACGACCAACGTTCTGGACTTCCTGGTCCTGGACGCCACGACGCCCGAGACGGGCCTCGACTTCAGCGCGACCGTCACCTACACACCGTGCACGGCCACACTCAAGATCTGCAAGGTCGCCGGCTTCGGCATCATTGTGGGCCAGCACGTGACGTTCACGATGACGCCCGCCCCCATGTCAGGGAGCGGCACAGTATCGGTGCCGGCTGGCCCGGCGCCTGGCGGGTACTGCGTAGTCGCCGGGACGTTCGTCCAGGGCACCGACGTTACGGTGACTGAGTCGATACCGTCAGGAGACTCTGTTTCGAGCATCGGTGTCGGCCCACCTGGTAACCAGGTGGGCACCGCGAACCTCGGCACCGGAACGGTCAAGGTAATGATCGGCAAAGGGGTGACCGAGGCCACCTACACCAACGTCAGCAACCTTGCCGAGAAGCTCAGCGGATATTTCGAGATATGCAAGCAGGCGATCATTTCAAAGCCATGGACCCGCCTGCTCGGGCCCATTCCGTCCTTCCAGTTCACCGTCGGCGCCCAGAGCATCGGCGGCGCCCACACCCAGAGCCAGACGGTCACCGTGCCAGGCGGTGCCTGTTCAGCACCGATCCAGGTCCTGGCCGGCCCGGTCACGGTGACAGAGAACCTGACGAGCACATGGAACATGGTCGGCTGCAGCATCGCCGACGCTGGCACCTTGACGGCCTGCAACCTCGCTGGTGCCTCTGCCACGGTGACCGTCCCAGCCGGGAACGTCTCGAACGAGTCGGTCCTCACCATCACGAACTCGGGATACGTGCTGCCGATTGTGGCTAACAAATGCCTCAACTGCATGGTCGACTTCGCGAAGGCCGTGCCGCTGGCGGGCGGCAACACCGGGACCGGGACAGTGGTCGGGAACGCCACCGGTGGCATTCCCACCGGGACGATGAGCTTCTACGAGTGCGGGCCGACCACCACCGCGCAAGCCTGCACGTCCAAAGCCAATCCGGTCGGATCCCCGGTCACCTTGATTCCGGGGACACAGGACACCGCCACAGCCACCGCGGTGCCATTCTGGCCCAGCACCGCTGGATTCTGGTGCCTGGCCGAGTACTACTCCGGGGACAAGAACTACGCTGCCAGCTCGGACACCAGCACCGATGGCTGTTTCCAGGCCACCTCCACGGCGCTGCAGATAACGACGGTCACGATTCCATTCGCTCAGGTGGGCGTGCCGTACTCCACGCAGTTGGCGGTAACGGGCGGAACCGCTCCCTACAACTGGACGGCAACCGGGCTGCCCAAGGGGTTCACGCTGAACGCGACGACGGGCTTGCTCTCGGGCAACGCCACTGCCACCGCCGCGGGGGTGTACTCGCTCGGGGTGACCGTTAAGGACAGCAGCAAGAGCGTGAAAACCACAACGGCGACGTTCACCCTCCTGGTGGCTTCGGCGCCGGCTATCACCTCAGCGTCCTCGGCCACATTCACGGTCGATTCCGCAGGGACGTTTACCGTGACGACAACCGGGTTCCCGTCGCCGGGGCTGAGCGAGACCGGAGTTCTGCCCGCGGGTGTCACGTTCACCGACAACGGAGACGGCACGGCCACCCTGGCGGGCACTCCGACAGCCGGCGCCGGGGAGAGCTTCCCGATCACCATCACCGCCGGCAACACCATAGGCAAGAACGCCACCCAGGGCTTCACCCTGAATGTCATCCCCACGACGGCCGACTGCACGATCGTCCCGAATCCGACCCCGGCCAACTTCACCAATTGCCCCGGCGCCGACCTGTCCGGAGACAATGTCCCCGGCATCGACCTCCAGTTCGCTGACCTCGCCGGCGCCGACCTCAGCGGGTCGATCCTGACCGGCTGGATCGCCGAGGACGCCAACCTGGCCGGGGCTAACCTGACCGGTGTTGACGGGCAGGGGAACTACACCGGGGCCAACCTCAAGAACGCCGGCATCTCTGGCAGCCTCGGTGGCTCCACATTCGTGAACACCAATCTGACCGAAGCCAGCATGGTAGGGGGCAGCAACTACGATAGCTCCGACTTCACCGGCGCCAATCTGACTGACACCAGCATGTCGGGAAGTGGCTTCGATGGCGACAACTTCACGAATGCCAATCTGACCAGTGCCAACATGTCGGGAGGGTTTTTCAACAGCGCCGACATCTTCTCCGGTACCACCTGGTCCGGCACCACCTGCCCGGACAGCACCGACAGCGACAACGACGGCGGCACATGCGTAAATAACCTCGGCTAACCGGCTCCGAAAGGGCGCCCAACCAGGTAACCGCACCAAACGAGTTCCGCCAGTGGGCATCACCCCCGTCCTGCCAGGGGTGAGTGGTCACGATGGCCGGGGAAAGGTGACCAGGGAGCAAGCCGCCCTGGTCACCTTCCCCGGCTTCCCCGCGTGCTCCGGCAGACCGGAAGTGTCCCCCCGCCCCCGCTCCCGCTCTTTGCCGAGTCCGCCCGGCCCCATTTGGCCTGGCCGGTGGTGTCAATGGCACATCGACACCACGGGGTGGTGGTCAAAAGCACATCGACACCACGGGGTGGTGGTCAAAGGCACATCGACACCATGCGAGGGGGTGCTCGCCGGGTGGTTGCGACGGGAAGTGAGAGGCGGAGCATGGGACGGCGGGGCCGGTTGTGACTGAGCAAGCACCCCTCCCGGCGGCGGAAGAGGCCACGGCCGAGCGCCCACGGCGGCGCGGCAAGGGACGGCGGGGCCGAGGGGAGCGCGGCGAGCAGCTCATGGTGCCGCGGGCCGAGTTCCGCTCCTACTACGGCCGCCCAATCCTCAAGGAGCCCGTCTGGAAGACGCCGGACGTGCCGGGCTACCTGTTCCTCGGTGGCCTGGCCGGTGCCTCGTCGGTGCTCGCCGTCTTCGCCCAGGTGTCCGGCAACCGCGAGCTGGCCCGGCGGTCGAAGGTCAGCGCGACCGCCGCGATCGGCCTGTCCGCTGTCGCCCTGGTCCACGACCTCGGCCGCCCAGCTCGCTTCCTGAACATGCTGCGCGTCTTCAAGCCCAGCTCACCGATGAGCGTCGGCTCCTGGCTGCTGGCCGCCTACGGCCCGGTGTCCGGCGCCGCCGCCGCGAGCGCGGTCACCGGCCGGCTCCCCAGGGCAGGCGCCGCCGCGACCGCTGGGGCCGCCGTGCTCGGCTCCGGCATCGCCACCTACACCGCCGCCCTGCTCTGCGATACGGCCGTGCCAGCCTGGCACGAAGCCCACCGCGAGATGCCCTACCTGTTCGCCGGATCGGCCGCGTCGGCGGCCGGTGGCCTCGGCCTGCTGGCCGCCCCCCGTGGCCAGGCCGACCAGGCGGCCGGGTTCGCCGTGCTCGGCGTCGCGACCGAGCTCACCGCCAAGCGCCTGCTGATCAGGCGGCTGGGTGACGACCTCGCGGAGCCTTACCACAGCGGCCAGCCCGGCCAGCTCCTCCAGGCCGCCGAAGCGCTCACCATCGCCGGGGCGGCCGGTGCCATCTTCGCCCGGCGCAACCGGCTGGCAGCCGCGGCAGCCGGGCTCTCGCTGCTCGCCGCCTCCGCCCTGACCAGGTTCGGCGTCTTCGAGGCCGGCATGGCCTCCGCCCGTGACCCCGGCTACACAGTCAGGCCCCAGCGCGACCGGATCACCTCCGGCGTTTAGCTGGTCAGGCGCGGGTAACCGGTGGTCATGCCAACACCACAGATCAAGGACGAGAAGACATACCAGAAGCTGCGGGAGCAGGGCGAGAGCGAGGAGAAGTCGGCCCGCATCGCCAACGCTGCCGCTCGCAGCTCCCGCCAGCAGGTCGGCCGCAAGGGCGGCAAGAGCCCCTCGTACGATGACTGGAGCAAGGACGATCTCGTCAAGCGCGCCCGTGAGATTGGTATCAAAGGCCGCTCCTCGATGACCAAGAAAGAACTGATCAACGCGCTGCGCAACCACTGAGCTGATCACCCGGACGGAAGATGCCGTTTGCCTGACCAGGGACGTGCCGCGCGTCCCCGCGCGCTCGTGACCAATGACGACGGCATCGACAGCGAAGGACTCTGGCATCTGGCCGCGGCGGTGGCGCAGGCGGGCCTTGACGTCGTGGTGGCGGCGCCTGCGAGCGACGCTTCCGGCATCGGGTCGGCCATCAAGGCAGATCAGGACGGGGACGGCCGGGTCAAGGTCCAGCGCCGTGAGCTGCCCGGCCCCGCTGCGGGGATTCCCGCCTATGCCCTGACGGCGACGCCGGGCTTCATCGTCGTCATCGCCATGCGCGGCGCCTTCGGTGCCGCGCCACAGTACGTGCTGTCCGGGATCAACCGAGGCGCCAACACGGGGAGAGGCGTGCTGAGTTCCGGCACCGTGGCCGCCGCCTTGATAGCCCTGGCCAACGGTGTTCCCGCCGCTGCCTTCTCCCTCGACGTCGAGGACCCACCCGGCGGGCCGCTGGTCGCCCGGCCCGAATGGCCCACGGCCGCGTTCGTCGCCGGTCAGGTCATCCTGGCCCTGGCGGACCTGCCCCCCAACGTGGCGCTCAGCGTCAACATCCCCAACCTCCCGCCGGCCCGGCTCGGTGGCACCCACCGGACCACCCTCGCCGCGTTCGGTGCCATCCAGGCGCCGGTGACACCGACGGCTGAGGGCTACCTCCAGCTTGGCCTTCCCCCTGCGGCTTACCTTCCAGACCCCGGATCGGACTCCGCCGTCCTGGCCTCGGGCTGCGTCAGCGTGACCCCGCTGCGCGGGGTATCGGACGTTACGGCGGTGTCCCTGCCCTGGCCGGCCGTGGCAGCACCGCGCTGACCTCGCACGCCGCAACCGCTTCTTGTCGGCATGCCATATCCCGCCGGCGCTGAACCGGCCGTGGCCGCACCGCGCTGACCTCGCACGCCGCAATCGCTTCTTGTCGGCATGGCATATCCCGCCGACACTGAACCGGCCGTGGCCGCACCGCGCTGACCTCGCACGCCACAATCGCTTCTTGTCGGCATGGCATATCCCGCCGACACTGAAGCTGACGGCATTCCGCCAGGGGGGAGAGCCCGTGACGGATTTACCTCGGCTGCAGCAGGACGCGGCGGCCGGCGATCCGCAGGCCATGATGGAACTGGGCGCGGCTCTTCAGGCGGCGGCGCGGCTCGAGGAGGCCATGGAGTGGTACCGCCAGGCCGCGCAGTATGGCCGCAGCGACGCCATGTACAACATGGCCTGGGTGCTGACCGACCTCGGCCGCAGGGAAGAGGCCGAGCTGTGGTACCGGCAGGCGGCGCGGGCCGGCGACATCGACTCGATGACCGAGCTCGCCACGCTGCTCAAGGACCGGGGCGAGCTGGCCAAGGCGGAAGGCTGGTTCCACCGGGCCGCCAACACCGGCGACCGGGCCGGCATGTACAACTTCGGCGTCTTCCTCCAGCAGTCCGGCCGCCCCGGCGAGGCAGAATACTGGTACCGCCAGGCCGGTGAGGCAGGCGACAGCAGCGCTATGTACAACCTTGGCCTGCTCTGCCAGCAGGCGGGCCGGGCTGGTGACGCAGAGAATTGGTACCGCCGCGCCGCCGGGGCCGGCCACGTCAGCGCGATGTTCAACCTCGCCCAGTTGCTCCAGGAGAGCGGTCGTCCCCGTGCCGCCGCGAACTGGTACCGCCGCGCCGCCCAGACCGGCGACACCGACGCCATGAACAGCCTCGGCATCGTCCTCCAGGAAGCCGGCCGTGGCACCGAAGCCGTTCAGTGGTGGCAGCGCGCCGCCCGGGCCGGCCACCCCCAAGCCATGCGCACCCTCGGCATCCTCCTGCAGCTGGCAGGCCGCGACGCCGAAGCCCAAACCTGGTTCGAACGCGCCAGACAA
>DASXMU010000266.1:0-3131 GCA_036495485.1 Streptosporangiaceae bacterium | reverse complement strand
ATGGCCGCCGCCGCCGGCGAGATGGCCGAGGCCGACCATGCGCAATCACCGAAGATCACCCAGGCGACCGATCACACCTGATCCAGGCGACCGGTCTCAGCCGCTGGCCTCATCGTCACCGGACGGCGGCTCCTGCCCGGTAAGAGACGAACACAGTGGCCGAGGTGCCGACAGCCTCGCGGGCGAGCGCCTGGCAGCGCGCGAACCCCTCGTACTCGCTGGCCGGGTCCAAGCCGTCATCACGACATTAGCCTGACGTCAACCGTGACGCACATAGACGTCACTACCGCTTGACTGGCGTCATGGATGGTGTCACTATGGCGTCATGGAGCTGTCAGAGTACACCGAGGCGCTGCGCCGGGAGGTCTCCGCCGTCACCCGGTTCGCGGGTGAGGACGTAGCCCGGGCCGGCCAGCTCATCGCGGAGACGCTAGATTCGTCCATCCGGCTGACCCTGCTCGATGTGCTCGCTGGAGCTGCCGCGGAGATCACGTCGCGGCTGGACGACACCGTAATCGAACTGCGCCTCTCGTCAGCGAACCCGACCTTCGCCATCATCCACGCCACGCAGTCCCCACCGTCTCCCCCGGTCCCGCCCAGCCCGCCCGCCGGGGCTGAGGAGGAGAGCGGAACCTCCAGGGTGACGCTGCGCCTGCCGGACGGGCTGAAGAGCCGGGCCGAGGCGGCGGCCGCCGTGGACGGGGTGTCGCTCAACACGTGGCTGGTCCGCGCGGCCAGCCAGGCGCTCGGCGAGCCGCGCTCATCCAGGGCCACGCCGCCGTCGCCGCCCGGCCCCGGGCGGCGGATCACCGGTTACGCCAGGAGCTGACCGGCCCGGGCGAGCCCATCGCCCGTCATTTCCACACCGACCACCCACCGTGGCGGAGCCATGCCCACCGGGCACCCCGCCAGCCAGAAGGAGACATTCCATGGCCACCTGGGAATTCACCGCGACCGGACCGATTCAGGCGGAGCTTAAGCTGCCCGCCGGATCGGTGCGAGTGGCGGCGTCCAAGACATCCACCATCACCGTCACGCTGCACCCGGCCAGCGGGTCCGGCGAACGCCTCATCGAGGAGACCGAGGTCAGCTTCGAGGCCGGCACGCTGGCCGTCCGGGTGCCGGAGAAGGTGCGGGTGCGCGGCAACGCCGCCCTCGACCTGATGATCGAGCTGCCCGAGGGCTCCCGGATCACGGCCGATACGGCGTCGGCCGACCTGGTCTGCTCGGGTGACCTGGGCGGGCTGAACGCGAAGACCGCGAGCGGCGACATCATCGCCGACCGGGTCAACGGCGACGTCAATCACGTCACCGCCTCTGGGGACATCAGGCTGGCGGACACGACCGGTGACGTCTGGGCGGAGACGGCCTCGGGCGACGTCTTTATCGAGCGGGCCGGCGGCGACATCATCGCGAAGACGGCCAGCGGCGATCTAACCGTGGGACAGGCCGGCCAATCGGTCACGGCCAGGACCGCCAGCGGCGACGTGCGGGTGAACCAGATCGCCACCGGCCTCGCCGACATCTCCAGCATGTCCGGTGACGTCACCCTCGCGGTCCTGCCGGGGGCCAGCGTCTACCTGGACATCTCCACCCTCAGCGGCCACGTCAGCAGCGAGCTCGAATCCACCACGGGCACCGATGAGGACCCCGGGCTGACCCTGTCCTGCCAGACCCTCACCGGCGACGTCCGGGTCATCCGGGCCGCCGCGGATCCAATCCACTAGACACCCCCGTGGTGTCGATGTGCCATCGACCGCCACACTGTGGTGTCGATGTGCCATCGACACCACCTTGGTCAGCTGGAGCCTGGCGGCTGATGATCATCCCCGCACCACCCCCGTGGTGTCGATGTGCCATCGACCGCGTTGGCCATGTGCCAGGTGGAGCCGGGCGCCTTGACAAAGAACATCGGGACACCCCAAGAACCAGCACGAGGAGAAACACCATGAACCCGTACGTGACTCAGCAACTGGTCAGCCAGCACATCGACGGCCTGCGCAAGCTCGCCGCGAACGGCGGGCAGTCCAGCCTGGCGCGGCAGGCCCGGCACGCGCCGGGCCGCCAGGCGCCGGGCCGACACGCGCCGGGCCGCCAGGGCCACCGCCCGCGCTCGGTCCGGCGGCAGGCCGGCTGGGCCCTCATCTCGCTGGGTATGCGGCTCGCCTACACGGCGGGCGAGGAATGAGGCACGGTGATGCCGTGTGAAAATCGCGTCATGCAAAAGCTACTTACCTGGTGGCTGTGCCGATGACCTGGCCCGATCACTCGCGCAGGCCCTGCGTGCCCGCACTCGCGATGCGGTTCTGCATAACGCTGGGCCCGCCGGACAGCCAGGCCCGGCCGAACTCCCCCTCGGCTACGATCACCGCCGGCCCGGACAGCAGGCTGGTCGCCCCGTCCAGGGTCACCCACAGCCGCCCGCCGGGAACATCGACCGTCCAGCGCCCCAGCGAGCCATCAGCCGCAGCCACGGCGGCGGCCACCGCGCCGGTCCCGCAGGACCGGGTCTGGCCACAGCCGCGCTCATACACCCGCATCTCGATGTGCTTGTCTCCGGTGAACCTGACCAGTTCGAGGTTGGCGCCCTCGGGGAACTGCCGGTCGTCAAGCAGCGGCGGCTGTGACAGGTCGAACCCGTCCAGCGGCTCATCCACCACACAGGCCAGGTGCGGGTTGCCCAGCGACACGGCCAGCCCGGCCAGCACCCGGCCACCCAGCTCGGCCCGCCCCGGCCCTGACACCAGCGGCGCACCCATGTCCACGGTGATGACGCCGTCCGGCCTGGCGCGCAGCAGCCGCGTCCCGGCCCGGGTGGCGACGGCGAACTCCGGGCCGCTGACCAGCTCGTGGTCGAGCAGGTACCGGCCGAACACCCGGATCCCGTTCCCGCACATCTCCGCCAGGCTGCAATCGGCGTTCCGGTAGTCCATGAACCACTCCGCACCGCCGCCAGCCCCGGCCGGGACGGCCGCGTCACCGCTGACCCGGACGACTCGCAGCACGCCGTCGGCGCCCAGCCCGGCGCGCCGGTCGCAGAGCCGGGCGGCCAGGCCGGGCGTCAGATCGACGGCACCATCCGGGTCGGGCAGGATCACAAAGTCGTTCTCGGTGCCGTGGCCCTTGGCGAA
>DASXMU010000265.1:0-12324 GCA_036495485.1 Streptosporangiaceae bacterium | reverse complement strand
GTCCAGGTGCGGCCCGGTGACCAGCATGAGCGTGGGCGGCGGCGGGAACGGGGTCCGCTGCACCGCCCACAGGGGCAGCAGGACGAACGCGCTCTCCCCGGGCAGCGCCGGTGTGCTGGAAAGGTGCGCCACCACCCGGATCGTGAGCTGGCCGCTGCCGATGGGGATCTGGACGGGGCCGGAGCCGAGCTGGGCGGCGACCGATGGGGAGGCGATGGCGGGCACCGGCTGGCCGGGCGGGGTGGCACGTTCGGGCAGCCCGCGGGGCAGGGCGGGCCAGGGCGTGGCCGCGATGAGCGCGGCGTAGCGGGCCGGGTCGACGGCGGCGGCCTGGACCGAGGGGTCGCTGTTCACGGTCGTCCCCGTGACGTAGGCCTCGGCGGTCCGCTGCACGCCTGGCACGGCGGTGATGGCCCTCGCGCCCTGGGTGGTGATGCCGATGGTCCCCTGCGGGGCGTTGACGACAGCGTCGGCACCGGCCGTCCGCCAGGACGCGGCGACCTCACCCCGGTTCACGGCGGTGCCGATCATCCCGCCGAACGCGGCCATGGCCAGCGCCAGCACCAGGGCGAACGCCGGCAGCGTGGCGCTGATCGCGGCGCGGGCGGCGGTGGCCAGCCCGACGAACCCGGCCGCCCCGGCCCGCGGCGTGGCCAGCCGCAGCAGGCCGCGCAGCACCAGCGGGGACAGCCGCAGGATGATCAGCGCGGCGGGCACGGCGGCCAGCACCGGCGCCGCGCTGGTGTATACGTCTACCCCGCCCACCTGGGACAGGCCCTGCTGGCGCAGCACGATCAGGCCGGCCACGCACACAGCCACCAGGGTCCCCTCGGCCACCCAGCGGCGCAGCGCGGTCCGCCGGGTGGCGGCCAGTTCGAGCGCGCGGTCCGGGGTCAGGTCGACCGTGCGGTGCCGCCGGACGGCGATCCAGGCGGGACCGCCGAGCGCGGCGAGCAGCGCGACGGCGCCCAGCCACCAGGCCAGCAGATCGCCGCCGCCGGGGGTCGCGGCGACCGCGAGCGCGGCCCCGGCCGCGGCGGCGGGCAGGATCACCAGGGCGCCGCCACGCAGCGCCACCGCGGCGAGCTGGCGCAGCGACGCGCCCCGTGCGCGCATCAGGTCGTACTCGGCGCTGCGGCGTTCGGCCAGCATCCAGGCGGCGAGCCACACCACGACCGCGCCGATCACGGTCAGGCCGATGAACAGCAGCGACAGCACCGGCTCGATGGCGTTCTGGGTGCTGGCGAACGCGGCCAGGCTGCCGATCAGGCCGGAGTTCACCGCCGGGCTGAACAGGTTGACCAGCGCCCCGGTCTGGGAGGCCGCGTGGATCAGGTCGTCCTCGAGCGGCTGCGCCTGATCGGCGGTCACGCCGGCCAGGTTCAGCGGGTAGTCCCAGAGCAGCTGCAGGTCCTGCGCACCGAAGAGCGTCTGCAGCCGGCCGAACCCGGCCGGGCCGACCAGGGCGGCGCCGACCCAGTAGGACGTGGAGGACGTGCCGCGACCGCGGCTGTTGATCGTGGGCGCGGCCGCGTCGGGATCCAGGGTCCAGAACGTCGCCCGCGGGCTGGCCGGGCGGACGATGCCGGTGACCAGCAGGGTGGTTGTCCCGCTCGGCAGGTCAAGGGTCAGGTGGCTGCCCGCGTGCAGGCTGAACCTGGTCGCGGTGGCCCGGGTCACCGCGACCGCCAGCCCGTGGCTGACCTGGCCCGGGTAGTGGCCGGCGACCAGGCGGGAGTTGCGCGGGAGTGAGTCACGGAAGGTCAGCTCGAGCTGGGGCCCGACCCCCGGCTGCGCGAACGCGCTCGGCGCGGCGTTGACCACTGGGTTGTAGGCGGTGGTCATGGCGGCCCAGTCCGCGTGGGCCGGCGCCATCGGCAGGTTGGCGGCAGTGAGCTGCTGGGCGATCTGGCCGGTCGCCGTGGTCACCTGGTCCAGCATGAACGGGGTGCCGTTCTCGGTCACCGCCCGCTGCCAGTCGGCGGTGGCCTGCACCGACCGCTGCGCCGGGGCCGTGGCGGCGAACATCCGCTGCAGCGCGTGGGTGCGCACGCCCAGGCTCTGCCGTGGGCCTGCCACCGCGGCGAACATGGTCACCCCGGCCAGCAGGCCGAGCGTGAGGGCGGCCGCCAGCCCGGTGCCGACCGCGGCGCTCAGCCAGGTTGCCAGGGGGTGCCCCGGAGACCTTCGGCGGCGCGGAGCATCCACCAAGATCCGCGGGACACCCCCTCGCCTGCGCCTCATGCTTCCTCCACCGCCCGCAGCCTGGCCGCCGGATCCGGCCTGCGGGCCGCCGAGGCGACCGCGACCAGTGCGGGAATGGCCGCCACGACGACCGCGATGACAACCGCCCTGGCCCAGTCGAACTCGACGATCACCGGCGGGAACGGCCTGGTGGCACTGGTGGTCAGCGTGACGGCGGGGATGAGCAGCCGGGCGACCAGGCCGCCGAGCAGCAGCCCGACGGCGGCCGCGGGGACGCTGAGCATCAGCTCCCTGACGCAGTTCAGCCGGGCCTGCTGCGCCGGGGACATGCCGAGCGCGGCGAGCAGGGCCGCCCGGCCGCTGCTGGCCGCGGCGTCGGCTATCACGCTGACCGCGAAGCCGGCCGCCGCGAGCAGGGCAGCCGCGAACGCGAGCGCGAGCAGGGCCTGCTGCGGCACGACCGACAGCGGGTCGGCCAGCAGCGCGGTGGCGATCTTGGCGCGGTCGGCCACCGTGGCCCCGCCGGGCAGCCCGGGCGGCACGCCGGGCGACGACGTCGCCAGCCACCACTGTGGCACCGCGAGCGGCGGCGCCGCCTGGGCGGCCAGGATGTCCTGGACCGTGGCCTGGTCGACGATCAGCGCGCCGCCGGTGCCCACCGTGGGGAACCCGGCCACGGACGCGGCGATCCGGATCGGGATCGTGACGCCGTCCACCGGGATCTGGACGACCCCGCCGACGCTGATCTGGCTGGCGTGCAGGTAGCTCTGGGTCGCGATGGCCGGGATCACAGGGATTGCGGCGTTGCCCGCGGTGAGCAGCAGGGTGGCCTGAACGGGTTCGGGTGCGCTGGCGCTGGCGGGGGTGAGCTCGCCATAGCCGGAACGGAACGTCAGCCGCTGCGCCCCGGCCCGGGCGCTGGCCCAGGAGCGGGCGGCGGGGAGCTGACCGGGGGTCAGCGGCTTGGCCGGCTGGAGCAGGTCGGTCGGCGGTGCGGCTGACAACGTGGGCGTCCAGGCTTGCAGGGCGGCGCCGGTGGTGAAGGGGGCGGCGAACGCGCCCGTGCTGCTGTCGGACGCGGTGGCGCTGGTCACCGTGAACGCGGCGTTGACCTTGGGGTTGACCGCGGGTAGCTGGTAGCCCACCGAGATCGCGAGCAGGCGCAGCGGGTAGAGCGCCTGCCTGCTGGGCGCGAGGGTGGCGACCAGGTCGTGGCCGCGGCCGTCGGCCGGAAGGGGGCCGGCCGGGATCTGGTAGACCGCGCCCGAGCCGTCCTGGACGGACAGGCTGACCATGGTAGGCGCGATTCGGGCGCGGGCCGGTCCCAGGCTGGCCGAGATTTCCAGCCTGGCCGGGCGGCCGGGCAGGGCAATCCCGGCTGGGGCGGCCGGGCTGGCTGGGCTGGCCGAGCTGGCTGGGCGCAGCAGCCGCCAGAGGGTGGCCGGTGGCAGCTTGGACAGGTCCGGCCTGAGCAGCACGGTGGCGGCGGCCCGGCGTGCGTCCAGGGCGATCAGCGATGAGCCGGTGGCCGGCAGCGGGACGGTGGTGACCGGCTCCGCGCTGGTGACGCCGCGGGCGTGGGCGACGGTGCCCACGCGGGCCAGCGGCAGCGGCGCCGGCAGGCTCACCCGCACGTCGGCGCCGGCGGTGAAGGCCGCCTGGTCGTTCGCGGAGCGCTGCCAGCTCTCGTGCTGGGCGAGCGCCAGCGTGCCGGTCGCCACGCCGAGCACGACGAGCAGCGCCACGCTGGTCTTGCGCACCGGGTTCCGGCTGATCTCCCAGACCGCGAGCGTGCCGAACAGCCGGCGCCCGCTCCCGGCCATCCGGTCGCCCGCCTTGGCGAGCGGTGGCAGCAGGCGCAGCAGCACCACGGTGCCCGCGGCCACCGCGAGCGCGGGCGCGACGGCCAGCACCGGGTCGACCCCGAGCCCGCCCGCACTGGCCAGCACGGAGTTGCCGTAGGGTGTCTGTCCGGCCAGAGAAAAATGGCGCAACTGCCAGCCAGTGAGCACGGCGAGCACCACGAGCGCGGAGTCACCGCCGGCCCGGGCCAGCGCGGCGACCACGGCCGGCCTGCCGCGGCGGACCCTGGCCGCCTCCGGGGTGAGCGGGCGCAGCGCCGGGCCGAGCGTGATGGCCACGCAGACCAGCGCCGTCGCCGCCGCGGCCCACCAGGCGGCCGGGGTGTCCGGGGCGATGCTGAGCCCGTCGGCACGCAGCGGCCCAGTGCTGGCAAGCAGCGCGGCGAGCCTGCCACCGAGCAGCGCGCCGGCCACCACGGCGACGGCGGCGAGCAGGAGAGATTCGGCGGCGTTCAGCGCGACCAGCTGGCCGCGTGAGCCGCCGCGGGCGCTGAGCAGGGCCGACTCCGACTCGCGCCGGGTGGCCAGCACCCTGGAGGCCAGCGTCAGCGCGCCCGCGACCAGGACCAGCAGCAGCAACCCGCCGATGACCAGCAGCGACCTGGCCACGATCACGTTGGCACCGACGCCGCTGAGCAGGCCGGGCAGGCCGGTCGTGACCTGGAGCCCGCCGAACCGGCCGGACTGGGTCAGGTCCGTTGCCATCGCCTTGATCCGGCCGGCCAGCGCGGTGAAGCCGCCGCTGATCTTTGTCACGTCGGGCACGGCGACCCAGGACGCGCCGCCGGTGGTGAGCTGCTGGCTGGTGAAGGCCTGCGGCGGCACGACCAGCGGGCCGTAGGTGGTGAACCCGCCCTGGGCGCTGGCGCCGGACGGGCCGATGAGGTTCAGTCTCCAGTAGCTGGCGGCGGCGTTGCGCGGGCGGTAGATGCCGGTCAGCCTGATCTGGACCGGCGCGCCCGTGTTGCGGTCGCGCAGCTCCAGCAGGCTGCCGACCCGCAGGTGCAGCAGGGCGGCGGCGGTGGCTGGCAGCGCAGCCTGGAGCGGCGCCTGTGCTGCGCTGGCCCTTGCTGTGCTGGCCCTTGCTGAGCTGGCCTTTGCTGAGCTGGCCCGTGCTGTGCCGGCCGGTGCTGGGTCGGCCGGTGCTGGGTCGCTGGGCCAGGTGCCGCTGATCAGGGTGGTCATCTGCCTGATCCGGTCGGGGGCCGCGGCCTGGGTGAGCGCGATCTGCTGGCCGGTCTTGGGCGCCTGATCGCTGCGCAGGCCGAGGGAGTCCGACCACAGCGAGCGCTGCAGCGTCACGGGGACGGTGCCGAACGCGGTGCGCAGCGAGGAACGGATGGCGGCAGTGTCGGAGCGGGCCTGGCCCAGCGTCACCGCACCGTTCACCGCGATGGACGTCTGCGCAGCGGTCTCGATCTGCCGCACGGCGGCCTGGGTGAGCGCCTGCCCGGCGAACGACGCGAGCGCAGCGGCCAGTGCGGCGGCGACGGCCGTGTTGAGCAGAACCGCGCCAAGGACGAGCCAGGATGCACCCATCCGGCGCACGACGACTGGTACTCCCCTGGCTCGCATCGCTCACCACGATCGTGCTGGTCAGGGGTTCCCACAACGGGCACCCTGGCAATCGTTGCTCGACCGTAATGTGCACGGGTGCCCCAAAAACACACCGGAGCGGAACTACGTCCGGATGCCGCCCAGTCATCCCGACCACCGCGCGGTCGGCCGGCCGCGCTCGACGCCATCTACCCAGACGCCCGCAACCCGTTCGCCTTCCCCGAACTGCGCCTGCAGGAAGGCCTGGAAGCATAGACGGTCCGCGAGGTCTGGCTGTCCAGCTTCACGCCCAGCCATTACGTGGACATCACCGGCACGTTCGACCGCAAGGTCGCGGCGCTGCGCTCGCACAAGAGCCAGACCGGCCAGATGGACAACCTGGAGGACTTCCTGCGCGGCTGGCTGGCCCGCAACGCCGGGCAAGCGGGCTGGCCGGACGGGAAACTGGCCGAGGCATTCCAGGTGATGGACACCGCCTGATTTACCGGGCGTCCGGATCCAGACCGCGAAAACCCAGCAGGGCACCGTAAGGGATTTCAAGATTTATATGACCGAACGGTGCCCTGGCGAGACGATCGCGGATCAGAATCATCTGCCGCCCCAGGCTTGTCCGGATCCTCACCGCCTAACCTGTAACGTATCTCAGCGAGATTCGGTTCAACTTTTCTCTGCCACATTTATTTTATTGATATCTATGCAGGTCAGCGAGACGGCCACCGGATCTGCCAGTACATTTCAACCAACTGTCACATGGCGCCTGAATTACCGGGTACCCGGGTTGGCAGAGCCAATGCCATGAGCGGAAATATATGAAGGAGGCAGCCATGCACAGTCCGCAGCCCGCCAGCCGGGCCGCGCCATCTTCCGTCCAGCCGGCAGCTCAGCCTGCCGACAGCCAGCACCCGGGACGTCAAATTCTGGGCGGCGCGCTCAGCACCGGAATGCCGACCCCTTCGGCTGGGTGGACCGGCACCGCTGTCCGGCTGCTGTTCGGCGCGATCTTCGGAATCGACGCCGTCCTGAAGTGGCTGCCCGGCTATCGCAGCACCTACATCAGCCAGCTCAAATCGACCGCCAGCGGGCAACCGCCCTGGCTGCACGGCTGGTTCCAGTTCTGGATCCATCTCCAGTCGGCCGCCCCAGCCGCGTTCGCGACCCTGACCGGCATCACCGAGACCGGCCTCGCGCTGTGCCTGCTCCTGGGCGGCGCGCGCCGTGCCGCCTACACCATCGGCGCGGCCTACACCCTGCTCATCTGGGCGGTGGGCGAGGGGTTCGGCGGCCCGTATGCCTCAGGCAGCACCGATGTGGGAACCGGCATCGTCTACGCTCTGCTGTTCATCACCTTGCTGGCCTTCGCGCCGCCCGCGCGCCGGGAACGGCTGAGCCTGGATCGCTTCCTGGGCGCACGCTGGCCCTGGTGGCGGTTCATCGCCGAGCCACACGCCGTCGACCGGGTGCGGGGTGCACCCCGGGTGGAGCCTGTCGTCGTCGGCGAAGTCCAGCCCGCGGCAGCCGACCTCAGGCGTCGGTCCTGAGCGCGGTGCTGGTCCGGCCGGTCAGGGCGGCCTGGATCGCCAGCGCAGCCAGCGCGAGCAGCACCGGGCCGGCCGCGGGCAGGGCCAGCGGCAGGTAGTCCGGGCGGATCGGCACGCTCGCCAGCGAGCCAGTGAACACCGACAGGCCCAGATCCGGCCCGATCAGCGAGGCGAGCAGGACCGCCGCGGCGGCGGGAACTGGGTCCGCTCCAGCGCCCATAGTGGCAGCAGCACGAACGCGCCGTCCCCGGGCAGCGCCGGGGTGCCGGACAGGTGCGCCACCACCCGGATCGTGATCAGGCCGTTGCCGATGGGGATCTGGGCCGGGCCAGACATACAATCGCGTAATTCTTGGTAGTCACAGTGTGACAACTTAAGTAGTCACACTGAAACGACTCGAATTGACATCGATAAATGCCTCGCCGCCGGCCGACAGGACTGGTGCTGATCAACTCGCAAGTCCTAGGTTTGCAGCAAGGCGGAAGTTGTCTGCGAGGAGGCTGTGCATGACCCGCATAACCGTCAAGGTCGACGGCGTCAGCTATACCGACGACGTCGAGCCTCGATTGCTCCTTGTCCATTACCTGCGTGAGGCCGTGGGAAAGACTGGCACTCCCATCGGCTGTGACACCACGAACTGTGGTGCCTGCACGGTGCACATGGATGGAAAGTCGGTTAAAAGCTGCTCGGTGCTCGCGGTCCAGGCCGACGGGTCCGAGATCACCACGATCGAGGGAATCGGTAATGGCGAGTGGCACCCGCTGCAGAGCGCCTTCCGTGCGGAGCACGCGCTGCAGTGCGGATACTGCACGCCCGGCATGATCATGGCGGCGGCCGACCTGCTGCGGGAGAACCCGGACCCGACCGACCACGAGGTGCGCGAGGGCCTGGAGGGCAACCTCTGCCGCTGCACCGGCTATCAGAACATCGTCCGCGCGGTGCGCCGCGCCGCGCAGGAGACACGGGAGGGGGCGGCGTCATGACGACCGACACCCAGGCACCGGCGGCCGACGCCGAGATCGGCAAGGCCAGGGTCCGCAAGGAGGATGCCCGCCTGGTCACCGGGCAGACCAACTGGACCGACAACCTGACCCAGCCCGGCATGCTGCACATGGCGTTCGCCCGCAGCCCGTTCGCGCACGCCCGGATCACCCGGGTGGACCTGTCCGCGGCCCGGTCGATGCCGGGCGTGATAGCCGTGTACTCCGGCGCCGACTTCGCGGCCGAGCAGGGCAGCCTGCCCTGCGCCTGGCCGGTCACCCCGGACATCGTGATCCCCGACCACCCGCCGATGGCGACCGAAGAGGTCCGCTACGTCGGCGAGGCGGTGGCCTGCGTGGTCGCCAGGAACCGGTACGAGGCCGCGGACGCGGCGGCGGCCATCGACGTGGACTACGAGCCGCTGCCCGCGGTGCTCGACATCCGGACCGCCCTGGACCAGGGCTCGCCCAAGGTGCACGAGGCCGGCAACAAGAGCTACGAGTTCGCGATGACCAGCGGCGATGTGGATGCGGCCTTCGCCGGCGCCCCGGTGGTGCTCGAGCGCAACTACCGGCAGCAGCGGCTGATCCCGGTCGCGATGGAACCGCGTGCCGTGCTGTGCGCGCCGTCTGGCGATGAGTTCACGCTCTGGTCGGCCACCCAGATCCCGCACGTGCTGCGCACGATGCTGGCCCTGGTGACCGGGATCCCCGAGCACAAGCTGCGGGTGATCGCGCCGGATGTGGGCGGCGGCTTCGGCTCCAAGCTCCAGGTCACCGCCGAAGAGGTGCTCGCCCTGCTGGCCGCCCGCAAGCTGCGCAAGCCGGTCAAGTGGACCGAGTCGCGCAGCGAGGGTAACCTCACCGTCCACCACGGCCGCGACCAGTGGCAGCGGATCCGGATCGCCGCCGAGCGGGATGGCAGGATCCGCGGGCTCGCGGTGGACCTGCTCGCCGATATGGGCGCCTACCTGATGCTGGTCACCCCGGGTGTGCCGCTGCTCGGGGCACAACTGTTCAACGCCATCTACAAGATGGACGCCTACTCGTTCCGCTGCACCGGCGTGTTCACCACCAAGATGCCCACCGACGCCTACCGCGGCGCAGGCCGCCCGGAGGCCACCTTCGCCATCGAGCGGATCATGGACGATCTCGCGGCCGAGCTCGGCGTGGACCCGCTGGAGCTGCGCAAGCGGAACTGGATCACGCACGAGGAGTTCCCTTACACCACGATCTCCGGGATGATCTACGACTCGGGCAACTACGAGGCGGCAACCGCGCGGGCGCTGGAACTGTTCGGCTACGACGAGCTGCGCAGGGAGCAGGAACAGCGCCGGGCGAGCGGCGACCCGGTGCAGCTCGGCATCGGCATCTCCACCTACACCGAGGCCTGCGGCCTGGCCCCCTCCCGGGCGCTGGGCGAGGGCAACTACGCGGCCGGCGGCTGGGAGCACGCCAGCGTGCGGATGCTGGCTACCGGCAAGGTCGAGGTGGTGACTGGGTCGAGCGCGCACGGCCAGGGCCACGAGACCGCGTGGAGCCAGATCGTCGCCGACAAACTGGGCGTGCCGTTCGAGGACGTCCGGGTGCTGCACGGCGACACCCTGGTGGCGCCCAAGGGCATGGACACCTACGGGTCGCGGTCGCTGGCGGTGGGCGGCATCGCCGTCGTCGGGGCCTGCGGCAAGGTTGTTGAGAAAGCCAGGGTCATCGCGTCCGCCCTGCTCGAGGCGCCGCCCGAGGAGATCGAGTTCTCCGGCGGGACGTTCCAGGCCCGTGGTGGCGGAGGGCCGGCCAAGACCATCCAGGAGATCGCGTTCGAGGCGTTCACCGGGCACAACCTTCCGGACGGCACGGAGCCGTCGCTGGACGCGGAGGCCACCTTCGATCCGTCCAACCTCAGTTTCCCGCACGGCACGCACCTGTGCGCCATCGAGGTGGATACCGAGACCGGGCAGGTGACGATCCGCTCCTACGTGGCCGTGGACGACGCCGGGGTCGTGGTCAACCCGCTGATCGTGGAGGGCCAGGTGCACGGCGGCATCGCCCAGGGCATCGGGCAGGCCCTGTTCGAAGAGGCCGTCTACGACGACGACGGCAACCTGCTGACCACCACCATGGCCGACTACCTGCTGCCGTCAGCGGCCGACCTGCCGGACTTCGTCACCGACTACACCCAGACGCCGGCCACCTCGAACCCGCTGGGCGTCAAGGGCATCGGTGAGGCCGGCACGATCGCGTCCACGCCCGCGGTGGTCAACAGCATCGTCGACGCGCTGCGCCCGATGGGCGTGCGCGACGTCACCATGCCCTGCACGCCCCAGCGGGTGTGGCGGGCCATCCAGGCTGCTCGCGGGAACGCGAGCGGCGGCACAGGTGACGCCGGCAGCGGCAAGGGTTCCGACGGTGACACCAGGAGCGGTGTCACCCACACACCGCCGGACGGCGGCTCTGCCGCGAGCGACGAGGGAGGCCCGCGATGATCCCGGCCAAGTTCGATTACGTCAAGCCGCGATCGCTGGACGAGGCCGTGTCGGCACTCGCCGAAGGCGGCGACGACGCCAAGGTGATCGCCGGCGGGCAGAGCCTGCTGCCACTGCTGCGGCTGCGGCTGGCATACCCCGAGCTGCTGGTCGACGTGGGCGGCCTGGACGAGCTGCGCGGTGTCCGCGAGGAGGGCGAGTCGCTGTGGATCGGCGCGCTCACCACCCACTACGAGCTGATCCATGATCGGCTCATCGCCGAGCACTGCGGGCTGCTGGCGCAGGCCGCAGGGACGGTGGCCGACCCCGCGGTCCGGCACCGCGGCACCATCGGCGGGAACCTCTCGCACGCCGACGCGGCCGGTGACCTGCCGGCCGTGATGCTGGCGCTGGACGCGACGATGGTCGCCCACGGTCCCGGTGGTAACCGGGACATAGCCGCGGCGGACTTCTTCGTTGACTACCTGACCCCGGCGCTTGACGGCAGCGACATCCTGACCGGTGTCAGGGTGCCGAAGCACGGCCGTGGCTGGGGGTTCCGGTACGAGAAGTTCCAGGCCACCGCGCAGTCCTGGGCGATCGTTGGAGTGGCCGCGATGGTCCGCCGGTCCAACGGGCATGTCGCCGAGGCCAGAGTCGGGCTGACGAACATGGGCCCGGTCCCGGTGCGGGCCCGGGCCGTGGAGGATGCCGCGGCCGGGGCCGCCGCCGACCGCGACGCGTTGCGCCAGGCCGCCGGGCACGCGGCGGACGGCACGAGTCCACCGACCGACCTGAACGCCAGGCCCGACTACCGCGAGCACCTGGCCCGGGTGCTGACCGGGCGGGCGCTGGCGCACGCTGCCGGGGCCTGACGCTGTTCCCAGGCTGGATAACGTCCCCCGGCTGCCGAGTCTGCTGCACGGGCGGTTAACGGAAGGCGGATAATCGGCGGAGAGAACGCCCGTATTACGCACCGGAAAGAGTTCGAAGCGATGGCCATTGAGCTAGAGCACTCCTTCGCCGTTCCCGTTCCGCCCGAGCAAGCCTGGGATGTACTTCTCGATGTGGCGAGGGTGGCGCCCTGCATGCCGGGCGCCACCGTCGACGAGGTGGACGGCGACGTGGTGACCGGCAAAATCAAGGTCAAGGTCGGGCCGATAGCGCTCACGTACGCCGGCAAGGCAACTTTCACCGAGCGGGATCCGGTCGCGCACGCCGTGAAGGTCGAGGCGGCCGGCAAGGAGACCCGGGGCGCGGGCACGGCCTCGGCAACCGTGTACGCCACGCTCGAAGACGACGGCGGGCAGACCCGCGTCAGGGTGCGCACCTCGCTGAACGTCACCGGGCGGCCGGCCCAGTTCGGTCGTGGCGTGATGGCCGAGGTTGGCGGCCGGCTCATCGAAAAGTTCTCGGCCAACCTGGCCGAGCAGCTAGCCTCCGACACTGGGCCGCCGGCGGCTCCGGCCGCTACCGAGACGGTCGATGGGCGGCTGTCCATTCCCATCCAGGAGCTCAGCCTTCCGGCCCGCTCGGCGGGCATCCTCAAGGACGAGGGCATCGACACGGTGGGCGCGCTGGTCTCGCGGACGCAGAGCGACCTGCTGGCGATCAAGAACATCGGCGAGAAATCGGTCGAGGAGATCCAGGAGAAGCTGCAGGATCTCGGGCTCACGCTGGCCGACGGCGACACGGCTGGGGGCGCTAACGGGACGCCGTA
>DASXMU010000264.1:0-2096 GCA_036495485.1 Streptosporangiaceae bacterium | reverse complement strand
CCAGACGCTCAAGGGCGATAACAAAAAGGTCGTCTACGAGTTGACAGCCAAGAGTCTGAGCAACGGCGACCTTAGCGCGTCCAGGCCGTTCCCGCTCGCCCGGACCGTCGGGATCGGGGCCGGGCTCCTGATCGCGCTGTTGCTCGCAACCGGTCTGCTGATCAGGCAGCGCAGGGGGAGCAATCGTACGGGGCAGCAGCCTGACCGTGGCGATCGTCCGCGCCTGTGCGGGCGTATCGGCTATCGCGACTCACCCCGGGTGCCGGTACCGGCACCGTTCGGTGGTGGCGTGGCGCCACAGCAGCCGGATCTGCCTGGGTCGGCAGTTGGCTCCGCCGAGCCCGGCGATGATTCCTGGCCTGACTACCTCATGCCGGCCAAACCGATGCCGACGGCCGCGGTCGATTCGAGTGCTGTCCATCCGGGCGCCGTCCATCCGGCTGCGGGTGATCAGTTCCCGGCCGCCCTGCCCGTCACGAGTTCTGTGCCCGCGGAACCGGTGGCTGCCTCGGCCGGGCCGGGCCGGGTGGATCCGGTGGACGATGACACCGGGCACAGGATGGCCTCGCGCTCGGCGAAGGGCCCTTCGTCCATGACGTTGCGCATGCTGGCTGCCCAGCCACCCAATCGCCCATGGGCCGTGAACGCCGAGGTCCCTGTTCAGCGGCATTATGTGCTATCCGGCGATGACCGGATCGAGGTCGTGCTGGCCAGCGTGCCCGCCGTCAGCCAAGACGGCAAGCCGCACGGCGGCAACGCCAGTTCGCCCTACCTGAGCTGGGCACCGCTGCCTTATGACATTCCCGACGATGGCGTCGCGTTCGTGTGCCTGGGTACCGGGGACGAGGGCTGCCTGTTCATAGACCTGGCCGCGTCGCCGGGTGTTGTAGCCATTGGTGGTGACAGTGCCGCCGCGGCTCGGCTGGCCGAATCGATGGTGCACCAGTTGGGCCTTGCCGAGGACGCCAGCGATCGGCGGACCGTGATCGCCGTGGGCGGCGTGGTCCCCGAACCGCTCCCAGCGGGTGTGACCCGGGTAGCCGGCATATCCGATCTCACGCAGGCGGCCGCAGCCAGCCCAGGTGACGCCACCACGATCGTCTTCTGCGAACTAGGCTCGGATGAGGACACGTTCGCACTGGCCCGGTACGTTGGCACCGCACAGCACCGCGTCGTCCCTGTCATTGTGGCGGACGTGCCGTCTGCGCCGTGGTCGTTCACCGCGCAGCCGAAGCTGCGCCCCAGCCAGCCAGTACAGGGGCAGCCAGCAGAGGGACAGGGCTCTTACGACCACTGCGGCGACGCCACTGCGGCGATTGCTGCAGTCATCGCCGACGGTCCCCCGCCGCCGAAGACTGCTCGTCCGCTGACAGGAGCCATTACCTCTCTCCTCAGCCGGGCTCCAGCCGCTCTCCTCAGCCGGGCTCCAGCCGCGCGGCCCAGCGCAGCGGCAGCTATGCGCATGCTCAGGAAAGCCGTAGATGCCCTGGCCGAGGCCGCCACCCGCCAACCGCCTGGCCGTACGCCGCGGCGTACGCGGGGGGCGGCGGCAGCAACACTGGCCTGCCTTCTCTTCGCGGTGCCCATCACCATCTGGGCGCTGGGGCACACGGCAGCGAGGTCGATACCCCTGGCAGATAATCCAGCCGTTCCGTCTTCTAGCCCAGCCGTTCCGTCTTTTAGCCCAGCTGTCCCGTCTTTTAGCCCAGCTGTCCCGTCTTCGCCGGCCAGATCTGAGAAACCGATCCGGCACAAGGCATCACGTGCGGCCAGCTCACGCCGTCACACGGCAGCACGGGTGCACGGCCCAGCCGCGGCGCACGTGCCACCGCCTCGCCCCAGGCCTAGCTCGCGGCCGTCACGGGCCCCGTCACGGCCCACACCACCACCCAGGCCGTTCCATATCTCCGGCTCGGTGTCATGTACATCCGGAAATGCCGTGGTGGGCGTGTTTGTGGCCGCTGGCAACGGCGCGGGATTCTCGCCCTGGCGCGGACAGGGAAACGGGGCAACCGCGACCTTCTGGTACACGTTGCCCAAGAGCGAAAGTTACTCGCTGCACGTCGGCTGCGGCGGCACTCCGTCGAGCTGGAAGG
>DASXMU010000263.1:0-3765 GCA_036495485.1 Streptosporangiaceae bacterium | reverse complement strand
TAAGAGGTAGAAGCGCCCAACCAGGCTGGAGCGATGATGAGTGGATGCGCCGGATCCGCTGGCCACGCCGCGCCGCAGCACGGCGCGCGTTTCCCCGCCGAGGCACAGGCCTTGGGGGCGCTTCCCGATTCGGACATCCTGTGCGCCCTGCACGACCTGCCAGACGAGCTCCGCCTGGCGGTCTACCTGGCGGATGTCGAAGGCTACCGGTACAACGAGATCGCGGAGATCATGGGCACCCCGGTCCGCACGGTCATCTCCCGCCTGCACCGTGGCCGCGGAAAGCTGCGCGACCGGCTCGCGCTGTTCGCCGCGGCCCGCGGCCTGGCGACAGCACCATCCTGACCAAGCCCACCATCAGCCGGGGGCCGTCTCCCAGCCCAGCCGGACGGGGTCGTACGCGCCTTCCATATAGATCTGGTGCCAGATCGAGAACACCAGCAACGTCCACACCTGGCGCCAGCTCACGTCAGGTTCGCCGGCCCGGTAGCGGCGCAGCAGGCCGAGCGCGCCGCGCTGGTCGATCCACCGGTCGGTCTGCGCCTGGCGCAGCAGGTCGTCGGCGAAGCCGGACCATTCGCCCGCCAGCCAGAGCCCGATCGGCACCGGGAAGCCGAGTTTCGCCCGCTCCGCCGCGGCCTGCGGCAGCACCTCGCCCATCGCTTCCCTGAGCGCGAACTTGGTCGTGCCGCCTGCCGTCTTCTCCTCCCGGGACAGCCGGGACGCGACCGTCATCACCTCACGGTCCAGGAACGGTGTCCGCAGTTCCAGGCCGTGCGCCATCGACATCCGGTCCGCCTTGGCCAGGATGTCCCCGGGCAGCCAGGTGTTGATGTCCACGAGCTGCATGGTGGACACGTCGTCCAGGCCGGCCTCGGCGGCCTGCTGGAAGATCGGGTCGGTCACCTCGTAGGCGGTGATCGTGCCGGGGCCGAGCACCTGGTCGGCCTGGGAGTCCACGAACACGTGCGCGTTGCCGATGTAGCGGCGGTCGAGCGGGATGGCGGCCCGCTCCAGCAGGCCCTTGCCCTTCACGCCGGGCGGGAGCATCGCGGCGGCCCGCTCCAGCGGCACCCGGCCCCAGCCGGGGAGCTGCTTGACCGCGCGGATCATGCTGGGCTGGTGGTAGACGGCGTACCCGCCGAACAGCTCGTCCGAGCCCTCGCCGGACAGCACCACCTTGATCTGCTTGCCCGCCTCCCTGGCGGCGAACCACAAGGGTACGGCGGCAGCGTCCGCCACCGGGTCGTCCAGGTGCCAGATGATCCGGGGCAGCTCGGCGAAGAACTCCTCGGCGCTGATCACGTAGGGGTTGCACTTCACCCCGATGGCGGCAGCGGTCTCCTGCGCCAGGTCGATCTCGTTGTAGCCGTCCTGCTCGAACCCCACCGTGAAGGTGGGCAGGCCGGGGAAGTTCTCCGCGGCCAGCGCGCAGATCGCGGCCGAGTCGATGCCACCGGACAGGAACGCGCCGACCGGGACGTCGCTGCGCAGGTGCACGGCGACGGAGTCGCGCAGCACGTCGAGGATCATCGTCGGGGTTTCCACCGACGGCCCCCTGGCGCTGCGCATCTCGGCCTGCCAGTACCGGTACACGTTGGCCGTACGGCCCAGCCGCACGATCATCCCGTGTCCCGGCTGCAGCACCCGCACCGGCGGGGTCATGGTCCCCGGCGGCGGAACGTACTGGAAGGCCAGGTACCTGCGCAGTGCGTCCGGGTCGAGTGTGGTCAGCTCACCCGGGGCGGCCAGCGCCTTGCGCTCCGAGGCGAACCGGAGCATCGGGCTCCTGACCAGGCCGTCCCCCGGGGTCGCGTCCGGCTGGTCCGGGCTGGCAGGCCCCGTGCTGGCTGGAACGGTCCGCTCGTCAACGGCGTAGTAGAACGGCTTGATGCCGAACGGATCCCTGGCGCAGAAGAGCTGGCACTTCCAGGTATCCCAGATGGCGAACGCGAACATGCCGCGAAGCTTGCGCACGACATCCCTGCCGAGCAGCGCGTACGCCTCGATCAGCACCTCGGCGTCAGAGTTGGACCGCAGCTCGACCCCACGGGAGAGCAGGCTCTCGGCCAGCTCGACATAGTTGTAGATCTCGCCGTCGTAGACCATCCAGTAGCGCCCGTCGGCCGAGGCGATGGGCTGGTGGCCGCCGGGCGAAAGGTCGATGACCGCGAGCCGGCTGGCGCCGAGAGCGATGTGCTCGTCGGCGCGGAACCCGCCGCCGTCCGGCCCCCGATGCGCGAGGCGGCCGGTGGCAGCGCGCACCCAGCGCTCGTCGGGCTCGGCTCCAGGTACCAGGGCCAGGCACCCGGTGATTCCGCTCATCCTCGTCCTTGGCGATCGCAGGCAACGTCTGCTCCTACGATCCTACGGGCGAGGTCGCCCACATCCCGCCTGCTTGCGGCGCCTAACCCCCGGGCCGAGCCCTACCCTGCCCGGACGCGGGCAGCGCCGGGCGGGTGACTGGCCCGCTATCCCACCCCGGGCGCGGGCTGCACCGGGCCGGCGCCGCGCCTGCCAGGCAGGCCCTGCGAGATGGCCTGGACCACCCTGGCCACGATGTCACCGGCCAGATTGACCGGATCCGCGATCCACCAGTGATACGCCGGTTCCCAGCCGATGACGGCGGCCTCGGGCCAGTAATCCCGTTCCCAGGTGAGGCCGCCGTCCTCGGAGATGAAGACCTCCGACTCCGCGCTGGCGCCGGGATCGGTCACCGAGATTTCGGTGAAGGCCTCGAAGGCGAGTTCGTCCGGGTAAACCTCCAGGGCAACCTTCAGCCCCCGGGCCCGCAACTCGCGCCCGACGGCGCCCCTGAGCGTGAGCCCAGACCGCTCCGGCTCTTCGTCCTGGCGCGGGTGACCGCCTGCCCGGCCGGTCAGCAGTACGGCGGCCAGATCGGCCACCTCCTGTGGATCGGCCTTACCGCCCTTGGCCGGGCTGCACGCCAGCTCGACATTCCCGGTGTCGTCGACCAGCAGCGTGCACCACGCGCCCTGATCCTCGATGATCAGATGCCCGCCGTGTTCCGGCTCGGGGGACCGGAGGGCCAGCCCCTTCCCGGTCATCCCCTCGGCAATCAGGCGCATCAGCTC
Organism: Streptosporangiaceae bacterium; assembly: GCA_036495485.1. Taxonomy (GTDB): domain Bacteria; phylum Actinomycetota; class Actinomycetes; order Streptosporangiales; family Streptosporangiaceae; genus PALSA-505. Next base: position 670 of record DASXMU010000263.1, on the reverse strand, counting down.
ACCCGGCTGGGCACCTCCCACGGCGCTGCCACTGCCCTCGTTCACCTCGGCCACCCCTTTCTTTTTTCTCTGAAGGCTTGGGGCAGAACCGGCGCCACAGCGAGGCAGGGCGGGCTCTCGTCTAGCGACAGAGGAGCGCCCGGTGTCCGCGCGACGCCGGTTCTGCGTCTGTGCGCCGGATGCGACCGGAAAGCACCCGGAACGCCCCTGGTGAGGACGTTTCTTCAGGCATTCCGATCACCCCGGCACCTGACGGCACTATGCTGGCCGCCAGTAGCTCGCTTCACATGCTCGTAACGTACATCATGCAACTCACACTGTGCATGTATCTGGAAGGTATTGCTTTGGCTACTCGCCCGACTCTCAGCCCGACCGTCCGTCACAAGCGCCTGACAGCCGAGCTTCGCCGCCTGCGCGCCGAGTCCGGCCTGACCCGCGAAGCCGTGGCCGAGCGCTTCGACTGGCACCCCACCAAGATCACCCGCATCGAGAAGGGCCAGTGGTCCCGGCTCAACCTCCGCGACGTGCGCGAGCTGCTGGAAACCTACGGCGTCACCGACGAGTCACAGCGCGAGTCCCTGGTCCAGCTCGCCCGCGACGTCCGCCAGCGCGGCTGGTGGCAGTCCTACAGCAACGTCCTGCCCAACGAGTACACCCACTTCATCGGCCT
>DASXMU010000262.1:0-10643 GCA_036495485.1 Streptosporangiaceae bacterium | reverse complement strand
CCTGATGATCCGTCGAAGGATAACCGACGGTTTCGTACCAGGTGCCTGGTGTATTCCGATTCCCGCAGAAGGCACAGATCGACGGTCTGGCCGCTGCCTGGATCCTGGCGGATGATGGAGCGGTCATGGAGATGTCGGATCAGACGCTCGCTGAGTTCGCGGTCCTCGCGGTCACAGGCATCCTGGTGTCAGCGGTAGCAGCGATCATGGTGACGGACTACCGGGGCTCGCTGGCACGTTGCGCACGCAGCTGCTGGCGTATTTGTCAGCACCGGTGGTATCAGCGGCTGTTCTTGTGGACCTCTTCGTCTCGCGCTCATTTCGCCGATGAAACCCGGGTTCGGCGCACTTTACGGCTGGTAGCCGTTCCGGGGCTGGCGATCGGAGTGCTCGTTCTGGCGATCGAGCTCGCCGCCCTTCTCACGGGGCGTGTGATCTAGTAGGGCGCGACGTTCTCTAGGTCATCGTGGCGGTACTTCGAAGCTGCAGCGCGGACCGGGAGCGCTAGCCATCCTTCGATCGAGGGTCGCGACGCTGGATCCGAGGGATTCGGCGACCGCGATGTACCACGCATCGTAGGACGTGACATTTCCCCGCAGCTCCCAGACTCGGGGCGCGAAAGGCGCGTACGGATAGAGTTCTACCCGCAGGTCCAGCAAGTCGGCGTGAGCCATAGACGCGATGTCCTGGGTAATCTCACCTTTCGCCGCGGCACGGCGCAAAATGTTGGTGACCTCGACTGGCATCAGATGCGGGGCACTGAGATGGTCGGACGCGAGCAGGGATTCGGCCCATCTTCCCGTATCGCCGGCATCGACTAGTGCCGATACGACCAGCGAGGCGTCGATGACCAGGGTCACCGGCGATCCTCATCCAGGTGCGAGAGGATCTGCTCGGGCGCCAGGCTGGAAGCTGTGGCTGCCTTGCGGGCGCGAATCCGCGCCACCAGCGTCTCGGCCTCCGGCTGCCGAGCCAGTTCGACAAGCCGGGCACGGAGGTACTCCTGCAGGGACCTGCCCGTCAGGGCGGCCCGGGCCGCTAGCTCATCCCGGGTCTCCTCCGGCACATCCCGGATCGTGATCGAGGTCGTCATACATGCATTGTGCTGCTGACGCAGCTATTATGCAATCACATCATGAGTGTCGGATCGCGGCCGGGCTATTCGTTGCCGGGGTAAGGGACACAGTCCGGACGGGAAAGGTCGCGACCATGACACCGCTCACCTCGGGCACCACCGCCCGCCGCATGTACGGGCTCGTGGAGCCGATCGGGCTTATCCCCTATGCGGCTGACGAGCCGGCCGGGGCGCTGCTGGCGCTCGGCCTGCGCAACTACTGGGACGCCTACTTCGCCGGGCGGGCCGCCCCGCTGGGCCGCGATGTCCCGGCTGGCGTCGTGCACGCCATCTTCTACAACTTCGCCCCGGGCGAGGCCGCCCGCCACATCCCGAGCGTCTGGGACCTGATCACGCCCGAGGCGGCGCTGGCGGCGCGCGACCGAGGGTGCGTCGTGGCGCTGCGGCGGATGCTCGGCGACCTCGCCGACAGCCACAGCGTGGCGCGGGCGGCCGACATCGCCGTCAAGGCGGCCACCTCCCCCCGGACCGAGGGGCGTCCCCTCTATGCGGCGCTGCGGACGCTGCCCGCCCCGGAGCAGCCGCTCGCCCGGCTGTGGTACGCGGGCAATCTGCTGCGCGAGCACCGCGGCGACGGCCATACCGTCGCGCTGGTCGCCCACGGCATCGGCGGCACGGAGGCGCACGTGCTGCTCGCCCTGTCGGAGGGCATGCCGGCCGAGAAGTTCGGCCGGGTCTCGCACCTGCCCCGCCCGCAGCTGGCCGCGGTCGTGGACGGCATGCGCGACCGAGGCCTGATCGCCGCCGATGGCTGGCTCACCGCCGACGGCCGCGCCACCAAGGCGCGGATCGAGGCGCTCACCGACGACCTCGCCGCGCCGGCCTACGACGCCCTTGGCCCGGGTGAACTCGACCAGCTCATCGCCGATCTCGAACCCATCGCCGCCGCGCTGAACGCCGCATACGCCGCAGAAAACTAGCCGGGGCAAATGAAGCGTGGCCGTGGGCGCATGAGGACGTCGTGGTGGGAGATGTTCCAGATCAGTGATTCGCCATCTGGTCTGACCCGACATGTCGCGTTGATCATGAAATGGGAGGCGGGTGTCCGGGACACCACTGGCTGCGGGTGTGCTGCGCCCGGCTCGGGCACCTGTTCCTTCTCATAGCCTGCCAGGAGCAACTGCCCGAATCCTTCGGCGAGATGATAACCGGGAGCCTGCACCTGCTTGAGAGCTGACGACGACTGCGCACGATCGACCTCATGCAGCCCACGGTGAAGTGACTATCCGGGACCGTAGATACACGCAGCGCTGCGACCTGAGCTTGGGCCGCATGCAGCCGGCCGCACTACCTCTTGCTCCTCGTCTCGACGCGTAACGAGCGATCACCCGTATAACTGCAGGGATGCGCGCGAATAGATACATGACGTCTCCCCGCCGCCGCCATGGGTTTGTCGCGTTGCCCGTAACCGAACAGATAATCTGGGCGATTTGCCGCTGTATGCGGAGGTGTTAATAGGGACGCCCGAAAGAATGAGATCGGCCTGCGTGGCGTTTGGTGTCTGACAACGCCATCCGTGATGTACGCGCAACTGTCTTTGGCCGGAAGGCTCAGGGCTGTTGCGAATGCCGTTGTGCGGCGCTGCTAGGGCTCGTTGCCGTGGGCTGGCACCACCGCGCAGTCGAGTGAGGAGGTTGTCACAGTTCGCCAAAGTAATACGGCTACGGGCTGACAGCATCTGCACCAGGCGGGATGATGTGACCCGTGACTGTTTGGATGGTTCGTGCGGGTCGCTATGGCGAGGGTGAGAACGACGCGCTGGCTGGAGGCTTCGTCGGGATTGGATGGCCCGAGCTCGGTGATCTCACGCAAATCGGCTCTCCTGGGGAGCTGCGCACGGTGCTGAATACGACATACCCGGATTACAGGCCTTCGACGCTGGCGAACTGGGCTGGACAGATCGGGGCGTTCCGCTTCCGGATGCATGCTGGCGATCTCGTCGCCCTGCCGCTGAAGTCAGCACCGGCCGTGGCCTTCGGCCGTCTCAGCGGGAGATACCAGTACAGCGCGGATGCGGCAGCTGCTATACGCCATCAGCGCCTGGTTGAGTGGATCTCCGATGGCATCCCCCGCGATGCGATCGACCAGGACCTGCTTTACTCACTCGGCGCCTTCCTGACAGTTTGCCGGATCAGCCGGAACGATGCGGAGCGGCGGATACAGGCGCTGCTGGCCACTCCGGCAGTCACGGGTCAGGATGGCGTCCGTCCATTGAGTTCAGTGGCCGTGATTGAGCCTGAGGAGACCGCTGATGCCACGGTCGATCTGAATGAGATCGGGCGTGACCAGATCCGTCGGCGGCTGGCTGAGCGGTTCAAAGGTCATGAGCTAGCCCGGATGGTCGGTGAGCTGCTCAAAGCAGAAGGGTTTGTCTGCGACGTCTCCCCGGCGGGCCCGGATGGAGGCGTGGATATCCTCGCCGGCCAGGGTGGGATGGGCTTCGATGGCGCGACCATGGCCGTTCAGGTGAAGTCCGGATCCGCAGCTGTGGATGCTCCAACACTCCGTGAGCTTAAAGGAGTGATGGGCAACTTCGGTGCGGAGCGGGGCCTTCTGGTCAGCTGGGGTGGTTTCACCAAGATTGCGCGCCAGGAAGCACGGCGGCTTTTCTTTGAAATCCGGCTCTGGGACTCTGACGCCGTTATCGACAAGCTGCAGGAGGTCTATGGTAGCCTTCCCGCTGATGTGCAGGCCGAGATACCGCTTCAGCGTGTCTGGGCACTCCTTCCTGATCAGGACTAGAAACGCGTAAGTCACGCACGCATAAAAGCCTGAGAATCTCCCAGTAGCCACTCTTCGTAGCACATGGATACAGTTGGGTGCGCGAGAGCCGCCGATCTGCACGCTTTCGGCATTAGTTCCCGTGGCGTCACAGGTCGCGCATAACTTGGTGTTCTGTGGGCGGCGGAGCATCTGCAGTGCGGGGTAGTTGTTGGCAAGACTTAGCCGGTACAGGGCCAGGTGGGTCTTGCGGGTTCTGGCGCGGGGTGTGGCGTGTCTTTCCCGGGGCTGAAGCGTGCGCTGTGGACGACGCGGGGGAGCATCCCGTCGATGGGCAGTTTCCTGCCATACCGGCCGATCATGAAGGTGAGGATGCTCATGGCGGCCGAACACGCGAGGGCCAAGAGAGCGACGACTGCGAGTTCCATGGCTGGCGCTCCTGATGCTGCTTCTTGCCGGCTGCGGATTGCAGGCTGCTTCCCACGGTGCGCCGGGAGCCCCCGGCGGGGACCACACGGTCAGGGCACGGAATCGCGCACAGAATATGCCGGGTGACGGGCCGCTGTGCGGGTGTGTTGCTGGTCACGTGGGGATGACCTTACCCTTACTCTGAGTTATCGAGTCCGGGGATGGTTGGGGGTTAGATGTCTGAGTCGCTCCCGGCATCGTTCGGCACCCTGCTGCGATCGCTGCGCACGGCTGCCGGGCTGACGCAGGAAGAGCTGGCCGAAGCCGCCCGGGTGAGTTACCGGTCCATCAGTGACCTGGAACGCGGGGTCAGCCGGTTCCCGCGCCGGGATACTGCCCGGCTACTGGCCGGTGCCCTCGGCTTGTCCGGGGAGGACCGGGCCAGGTTTGAGACTGCCGCGCGCGGGCGCCCTCCCGCGGCCGGGGATGCGGTTCCCCGGCCGCTGCCTGGGGGCATCGCCGCGGTCACCCGCACGCTGCCGCGCGACATCGCCTCGTTCACCGGACGGGAGCCGGAAATCGAGTCCATCCTGAGGGCCGTAGCGGGCTCGGGCGGCGTCGTTGACATTTGCGCGATCGGCGGGATGCCGGGGGCTGGCAAGACTGTCCTCGCGTTGCATGCTGCGCACAAGCTTCGGGACCGGTTCCCGGACTGGCAGCTGTTCATCGACTTGCACGCCCATGCTCCGGGGCGGGAACCAGTGGCGCCGCAGGACGCGCTGGCCGCGCTGCTGGCCTGTACCGGGGTCGATCCGCGGTTCCTGCCGCCCGATCTGGATGGGCGGGCGGCGATGTGGCGGGACCGGATGGCCGGGTAGCGGGCGCTGCTGGTGCTGGACAACGCGGCAGGCACGAGCCAGGTTGCCCCGCTGCTGCCCGGGGACGAGGGCTGCCTGGTGCTGGTGACCAGCCGCCGGCACCTGGGTGACCTGCCCGGCGCGGTCACGCCGGTGCTGCTGGATGTGCTGCCGCCGGGGCGGGCGGCCCGGATGTTCATCCGGCTGGCGCCCCAGGCGGCGGGCAGCTCCGCCGAGGTCGCTGAGGTGGTGGAGCTGGCGGGGTTCTTGCCGCTGGCGATCTCGCTGCTGGCCCGCCTGTTCGCCCGGCACCGGTCCTGGACGCTGGCCGACCTGGCCGCCGAGACCCGGGCGAGCCTGCTGACCCTGACGGCGGAAAACGGCAGCATCGCCGCCGCATTAGAGGTGTCTTTCCGGTACCTGGATCCTGCCCGGCGGCGGATGTTCTGCCTGCTGGGCCTGCACCCGGGAGCCAGCTTCGAGGGCTACGCGGCTGCGGCGCTGGCCGGGACCAGCTTGCAGCAGGCTGCCGGGCTGCTGGACGGGGTGCACGGGGAGGGGTTGCTGACCGAGACCGGCTACCGCCGGTACGGCATGCATGACCTGCTGCGCCGCTACGCCTGCGACCATGCTGCCGACCTGCCCGGCAGCGAGCAGGCGGTGCAGCGGCTGCTGGACTACTACCAGCACACCGCCGCCCTCGCCCAGGCCCGCATGGCCCGCTACACCCGGCCCGGCCCCCGGCTCGCGGCCCCGCCGGGGCGGCTCGCTGTCCCGGACCTGCAAGACGCCGGCCAGGCGCTGGCGTGGGCGCGCGCCGACCGCGCCAGCCTGCTCGCCTGCCTCGACCATGCCGACCGCGCCGGACAGCACACCCGGGTCATCGCGCTGACCGGCGCCCTGGCCGAGTTGTTGCGCCGTGATGGGCCCTGGACGGACGCCATCACCCTGCACGCCGCCGCGGCCCAGGCCGCACGGCACCTCGGTGACCGGCTCAGCCAGGCCAACGCCCTCACCGACCTCGGCAACATCCGGCGGCTAATTCCACGCCGTCGTCGCATAGCCGCGATCGGCGCGCCGGTCAGCAGCGTGCTGGCGTTCGACCTGAGCGGTACGAACAGGATCGAATCGTTCTCTGGCACGTCCAGAGAGCGTAGAAGGTGGACGAGCCTGGCTTCGTCTTGGCCACGCCGCGATGAATCGAGATGTGCAAGGACCTCACAACTTGGGGTAACCCTCCGGGCGCTGGCTCGAAGCAGCGAGGGAGCAGCTGGCCGGTCAGGGTGGAGTGGCCCGGTTGGTTGTGCCGAAGGTGTGCCCTGCACGAGGATGACAGCTTGACCCAATGGACTGGCCAACTCCACCGGGGCGGATCAGCTGATGAGCGACTGGATGATGTTCCTGGGGGCAGGAGCGTCAATGGCAGCCCCGGCCAATATCCCTGCCTTCGACCCGCTTCGAAACGCGATCTTCGAAGCACTTGGCTGGGAGAAGCAAAACGAGTTCTACATCCATCCCCAACCGGTCGGCGGACGTGATTTCCCCGGTCTTCACTCCTCGCGCCTCAGTGCGCGTTCCGCCCCGGCAGAGGTAGTCTTTGGGACCCTGCACCGTTTCGGTGTGCCGTTCGCCTCGCAGGTGGAGCGGCTGCTTCTTGAGCCGCGTCCCGATTTCAACGCCACCCACGCCGTAGCAGCTGCGATCCTCGCTGGTCAGGGCCCGGTATGGACACCGAACATCGACGTCGCCATTGAGGACGCCTACCAGTCCTTGACGAGTACCAGAATCTCACGGGTTGTGGTGGGTGAGAGAGATGAATCCGGCCGGCGGATCGAGTTCAGAGCCGGTCAGGTGGCCGGCGGCGTCCTGTTCAAGATGCATGGCAGTGCTGACCTGCCTGGCAGCCTGGCCTTTACTGACCTGGAATTGCTGGCTCCTTACAGCCGGGGTGAGATCGAGCACCTTTCGGAGCTGGCAGCAGGCAGGCGCTTGGTCTTCTATGGGTACCGTGGTGCCGACACCGACCTGCGCGCTCTTGTGGAGGCCTGCGTTACGAAGGCTTCGGAGGTCGTGTGGTACGAACCTTCTCCCGCTACCCGTGATGATATTGCCGAGGCGTTCGGTGATCGCGTTCGTTTCGATCCCGAGCAACTGCCCAGCCGTGATGGCAGCGACTGGCCGGCGAACCTGGCTGCGACCGCCGAGCAGTTCCTCGTGCGGGCAGACGATGCGGGCCTGGCGCCGCTTGAAGCTCAGCAGCGCGCCGGCCTGGGCTTGGCCCGCCAGTCCGGCCCAGTGCAGATCAGCTTCGACCCCTATCCGCCAGCCATCGTTCAGGCTCGGCTCGTCGAACGCTTCGGCCGCGCTGACGACGAGAAGAACGCCCTTGCCGCCGCCCGCCGGGCCGACCTGCTGTCCATTCATCCGCGCGCCGTCGGCGCCCATATCCACTGGGCGCTATCTTCCAGTCTGTATTTGCGGGGCGGCCTGCTTGGCCGGGTGGTTCGCTCCATCGCCAGCCATCCGATGCTCTTGGCAGTGCTGCCGGCCAGGTTCCGGACGTTCGTGTTCGATAAAGGCCCGGCTATGCTCTTGGCCCGCGGGCGTTACAAACAGCTGCACAACCTTACGGAACATGCCTTGTCGCTTCCGGCGCGCTCAGATCCGTTGCTTCGTGGGTCGGACCTGTACTACCGGGCCCACAGCCTGCGTTACCTCAACCGCCCCAACGCAGCCCGCCGTGATCTGGACGAAGCGTCCAGATTGCTGGTGGGCCGCGTGGGAAGATCCGACGCCGAGCGGTATGCCGGGGTTCTGCTAGAGAGGGGAATAAGCGCCATCACCAGGGCTCAGCCGCCCGAGGCCCTCGCTGCCGCGAATGACCTCGTGAAGGGCCCGGGCCGGTATGCCATCGGCCGGTGGTCAGGCTGGGGGCACTGGCTGGCGGGAATGGCACATCTGTACATACTCGCTGTGCCGGGCGGCATCCGAAGCGGCAACAGCCTCCACGGCGCGGCCACCGAGTTCCACCTGGCATCCCTGGACTTCAACGACAGCGATCTGACCACCGGCCTGGGCGACGTGTACATCGGGCAACTGCTGCTCTACCGCCTGCAGATGGCCTGTTCGCAGCCGGGGACCGAACCCCAAGCCCCGCAGCTTTCGCAGCGTCAGCATCAAGACCAGTTGCTTCTGCTCGCCGACATCGCCCTGGCTGGCCAGGATAACGAAGCAGCCCTCAATCATCTCGACGCCGTGGATCGGCTCCGGCCGAGCGAGCTCACCGCCTCGCTGGTGCGCTTCGCCCGAGCCGAAATAGCACACCGATCCACAACGGCCGGCCCGTCGTTGGCCGGCATCCAATCTGAGGCCGAGGCCGTCGGCGCCTACTTCCTGGCCGGCCAGGCAGCCCTCGGCCTGAGCGGGAAAGCTGAGACCGTCACCGCCAACGGCCAGCGGCTCCATGTGGTAGGGACTCCCAGGGTGCTATGGCTGCTGACATGAACGGCCAGGGGCCAGTCCCGCACCCGTTCGCCACACCTGGCACGCTGAAGCCCTGGGTGAGCAGCGGCGACCCTGACGAACTGCGGCATCGAGCCTGGCAGTGGGTGAACTCGGATGCTCTTCGTGCTGTGCTGGACGCCTTCGGCGCTGAAGCTGAGGGCCCAGGCAACCTACCGAAACTGCTGGAATGGTCTGCTCAGCACCTCGATACCCGAGCCGGAGGGGAACGGCACGAGGCCCGGCCGGCCGAGTACACCCCGGAACAGATCCGGACCCTTCGCCAGGCGGCTGGGCCGCTAGGGCTGCTCAGAACCGCTGCTCCCTCGCAGGTAGCCTACGATCTCACCATCGTGCTGGGCGGCACGGTGACGGGCAACGAAGTCCGGGTCGGTTTCACGTTCAGCCTGAGTAACCCGGGCTTCGATTTCGGTGAACTCGTCGGCGTCGGCGGGCACCGGCAGCTGTCATCCCCGGAGAGACGCCTAGCGCTCGATGATGGTGCCGTCCCCCCAGCTCAGCAAGACGAATACGAGCATCTCGCATGGGTGCTCCACCGCTTCAGCTCCGCCGACAAGCGCCGGGTGCTGCGCAGCGAGGGTGAACCCTCCACCTTCAGTTCCTGGCAGATAGAGGTTCTCGAGCAGGACAGGCGGGCTGTCGCATACCTTGCCCGGGCTCCTTCCCGCCGGCCCGGCAGGCGAGCTGACACCCTCGATGCCGTCTTGTTCGCCAGAAAGCACCTGGGGACGGGTACTGGCAGCACGCTGATAGTAACCAGCTCGATCTACACCCCATACTCATTCTTTCTGCTCGGCCCGCACGCCAGCCCCTCGCAGCCGATAGAAGTGCTTGGCACACCCACCGCCCACAGCGATCAACCTGACAGGCAGGCACAACGATTCGCGCAGGAGATTCACGCGACCCTGGCAGTCCTCCCCCTGTAGCGAGAGGGCCGGGCAGTGTCCTGTGACCGGTGCGCGCTGCACCGCCGATCTGATCGGATGTCTGCCTTAACCCGATGAGCATGCCCGCTGCCCAGGTCCGGATATTCTGGTACCTGCCCGCATCGTCCGAGCCTGCATGCCATTGCCGGAGGCAGCCATGAAGGCGGTTGTCTACACGCGGTACGGAGGGCCTGAGGTGCTCCGGCTGATGGACGTGAGCACCCCTGCGCCAGGGGATGGCCAGGTGCTGGTGAAGGTGCACGCGGTATCGCTGAATGCCTCTGACTGGGAGGTGCTGCGGGGCAAGCCACTGTACTCGCGTATCGGCGGGCCGTTCCGGCCGCGGCACCACATACTGGGGTCAGACATCGCGGGATGCGTTGCCGCGACGGGCCGCGACGCGACACGTTTCAAGCCAGGCGATGACGTGTTCGCCGACATCTTCAGTTGTATGGGCGGGCTCGCGGAGTACGTGTGCGTGCCGCAGACCGTACTGGCGCCGGTTCCGGCCGGCCTCACCTACGAGCAAGCCGCGGCGCTGCCCCAGGCGGGGGCCATCGCGTTGCAGGGCATCCGGGATAAAGGAGGAGTCCAGCCCGGGCACAAGGTGCTGATCAACGGCGCCGGCGGCGGTTCGGGCATGTACGCCATCCAGCTGGCGAAGCTGGCGGGGGCCGAGGTCACCGGGGTGGACAACGCGGAGAAGCTGGAGTTCATGCGCTCCCTGGGCGCGGACCATGTCATCGACTACGCGCGGGAAGACTTCACCAGGAACGGGCGCGGCTACGACCTGATCCTTGACCTGGCCGCCCGCCGGCCGGTATTCGCGTATCCGCGCTCGCTGATGCCAGCAGGGCGCTACCTGTATGTCGGCGGGTCGGTGGCCACGCTGTTGCAGGTCCTGATGCTCGGGCCGGTGATCGGGCGAGCCGGGCGCAAGAGGATCCGGCTGCTCGCTGTCCAGCTCGGCGTCCAGCACCTGGACCCTCTTGTTGAACTCATCCAGGCGGGAAAGATCACGACGGTCATCGACCGCCGCTTTGCCCTCAGCGAGGCGCCCGAGGCACTGCGCTA
>DASXMU010000261.1:0-1745 GCA_036495485.1 Streptosporangiaceae bacterium | reverse complement strand
GTGGTCTTCCCAGCCCGGCTGGCTGCCCGGCTGGCCGTCCGGGCCGCACATGGCCAGCAGGCGCGCGGCGATATCGCAGGAATCGTTAACCTCGGCGAGCCCGCGCAGCTGGTGCTTGAGCCGCCTGAGCGCGTGCGCCTCGACGCGGCAGGCGCCGCAGGACGCGACGTGGGCGTTCGCCCGGTCAAGCTCAGCGCCGCTGAGCTCGCCGTCCACGAGCGCGGACAATAGGTCTCCGAGATGGCCCTGGCTCACCGCTCCCGCACCCGCCGATCCCTGTCCCGGTGGGCGAGAGCAGCGCGCAGCTGGGCACGGCCCCGGTGGATGCGGCTCCGTACGGTGCCGAGTTTCACGCCCATGGTGGCCGCGATCTCCTCGTAAGAAAAGCCTTCGATGTCGCAGAGCACCACCGCCGCCCGGTAGTCCGGTGGGAGCGCCTGCAGTGCCGCCTGGATGTCGCCGTCGAGATGAGTGTCGTCCCATGCCTGGGCCGGTGACTGCTCGGTGCCGGGGATCCGCTGCTCGACGTCGTCGCCCAGCCCTTCAAACCTGATCCGCTGCCGGCGGCGGGCGCCGTCAAGGAAGAGGTTCGTAGTGATCCGGTGCAGCCAGCCTTCGAACGTTCCCGGCGTGTACGTGGCCAGGGAACGGAAGACGCGGACGAAGACTTCCTGAGTGAGGTCCTCGGCGTCGTGCTGGTTACCGGTAAGCCGGTAGGCGAGCCGGTAGACCCGGCCGGAATGCGCGCGCACGATCTCGTCCCAGCTGGGCGGCACCCACTGGGCATCGGGATCGCGATCATCCTGTCCAGGAATCGCTGGCTGTGTCACCAGGTAGACGCTCTCGCTCATCGACTAACTAACGGTCCCCACTAGCTTAAGGTTCCACGGACCAGCGAAATTGGCTAGGCTCACGCGTGAAAAGGCAGTGTTTTACTGGCAGCGCTCAAGGGGGCAGCCATCGAATATGACGAGGCGGCGTACGCGGTTGAAGACGAGCCGCTGCTCACTGCCCGAGCCAACGCCGCGGACCTTGGCGGCACCGTGCCCGTGCGGCCGTCCGCCGGCGCCACGCTGCGGTTCCTCGCGACCGCGATCGGCGCGCGCGCGGTCGTCGAGATCGGCACCGGGTGCGGCAGTTCCGGCATCTGGCTGCTGCGCGGCATGCGCCCGGGCGGCGTGCTCACCAGCGTGGACACCGAGCCCGAGTACCACCGCCTGGCGCGCAAGTCATTCGGGCAGGCAGGCTTCGCGGCCAACCAGGCGCGGCTGATCCTCGGCCGCGCGCTCGACGTGCTGCCCCGGCTGTCCGACGGAGCCTACGACCTCGTGTTCTGCGACGCCGACCAGTCCGCCTACCCGGAGTACCTCACGGCCGGGCTGCGCCTGCTCCGCACGGGCGGCATCGTCGTATTCAACGACGTGCTGCCGCCCGGCGCGGGTCCAGCCACCGACGGGGTGCGGGAACTAACCGACATGATCGGCAACGATGAGAGGCTCGTCCCGCTGCTGCTCCCCATCGCGGGCGGCATGCTCACCGCCATCAAGAGATAAAAGAAGTTTCATCCGAACGGGTGGTGCGTGTCTCACCACGCAGGCCGTGCCTCATCCAACGGCGGCCTGGAGTGCGTCACCGAGCTTCGCGGCCTCATCGGGGGACAGCTCAACGACGAGCCTGCCGCCACCTTCCAACGGGACGCGCATCACGATGCCCCGGCCCTCCTTGGTCACCTCGAGCGGGCCATC
>DASXMU010000260.1:0-15916 GCA_036495485.1 Streptosporangiaceae bacterium | reverse complement strand
TTCCATCCCAGGCTTCCTTTCACTTGTTCTGGTTCCACACCTACGAACATAGGGAAAGGAAGCCCCTTCTGCCTGCACACCCACCACCCAGACACCCCAGCCCAGCATCACGAACCTCACTCCAAAAAAACCACACCCATGCGCCATCGACCACCACTGGGCAGGTGGGCCCGTTGCGTGGAGACGCGCACGGCGGGGTTCGGTGAGAGGTCCGGGGAAACGGGCCGGGAACAATTACGGAACCGTGCCCCGGGCCTACTCTGCGGACCCCCCGAATGCATTGCGAAGCCGAGCCAGCAACCTTGGCTGGCTACACCGGCCGGAGGAGCCATCCGAAGGCCTTGAGCTGTCAAGGCAAGTGTGCCCCAAAAGCAGAACCGCGCCCGTTCGGCGATTTTTTTATTTCTAAAAATAATCTTTCCGAACGGACGCGGATAAAGCCTGGAGAAATGATCCCCAGAATTACCAGAATTTCCTAGTCGCGCCGCAGTCATCGACCACGCGGCCGACCGATTCGGGGCGTTCGAATACTGACTGGACGGCTACCCGGCCGGGGCCGCCGAGGGTGAGCCAAATGGACTTGGCTTCCCATCGGGCGGAGCTGAACCAGTACTGGCCCCTGGGGTACTCGAAATGCAGGTTCATCCGGACCGACGGGTCCTTCCAGAGGAACGCGCTTGGCTGCACGAGAATGTGCTCGCCGGGGCGCAGGTCGCGGACGAAGACGTTACCCGGGGCGTGCAGGAGCAGCAGGCCGGGGCCATCGTGGGCGGTGAATTTGTCCAGGAAGCGGCCGGCCGGGTAGTGCATCTCCCGGTCGTTGTTGTCGCTGCCGCTCTGGGTGGCGAACCAGACGTGGATGCTCAGCCACTGGTAATTGACGTTGCCGGTGGCGGCCAGGAAGCGGTGTTCGGCCACGTCGATGGCCTGGTTGGCCTGGAGCGGGACGGCGAGGGTGTCGCCGGGGTGGTCGGCGCTGAGGGCCATGTGGCCCGGGCCGCGCGCGGTCATCATGATCAGCGGCATCCCGGCCAGCTTCCGGTTCCAGCCGCCGGCCATCTTCATGGCGTCGAGCTGGACGTTCGGATCGGTGTGCAGGAGCACGTGGTGGGAGAAGAAAACCCAGTCGTCCTGATGCAGGTTCATCTCGGCGACGGGGACGTACGTGCCGCTGATCTGGCAGGTCGAGCGGTTGAAGCGGATCCGGGCCATGTCCCTGATCGGCGGCTGCTCGATCCAGCCGGAGTCGGACACGCGCACCCGGACGTCTACCGGCGCGCCGCAGTGCGGGCACGTCCCGCCGCCGCCGTCGCTGGCGATCCGGCAGTACGGGCAGGTATAGGCCCCTTGGGGTGGCATCGACATGTCGTTACCTACTCGGAGTGGTGGTGAACGTACATGGACTGGATGCCGACCCGGCCTGGCCCAGTCATCTCGGCGAGGAACATGTTGTGGCTCATCAGCCCGGTCCGGAGACCCTGCTTGACCGTGTTCATGGCCACCGAGGAGTCCTTGTAGAGGAAGCCGCCCGGCTCGATCAGGATCTTCTCCCCCGGCTGGAGCGTCTTCTGGAAGACGTTGCCGTAGCCGTGCAGCAGGAGCAGGCCGGGCTCGCGGTGCGTGACGAACCTGTCCATGAACATGCCCCCGCCGCCGTGCAGGACGTTGGCCAGGCCCTTGATGCGCACGAACGAGTAGTCCAGCGAATGCGTGCCGGCCAGGAACGCGTGCTCACGCACGTCTAGTTCCATCGACGGGTGCAGCGGCAGCACGACGACCTCGCCGGTGGCGTCGCGGGAGAAGGCGATGCGGCCGGGGCCGTTCGCGATGCTGAGGATGTGCGGCATGCCGCCGAGCATGCGCTTCATGCCGCCGGCGGTCTTCATCGCCGACATCGGCACGTTGGGCTCTTTCCAGAGCATCACATGGTGCTCGAAGAACACCGAATCCCCCTGCGCGAGCGCGAGCTCGGCGACCGGGACGATCTCGCCCTCGATCTGGCAGGTGGAGTTGGAGAAACGGAACTCCGTCATGTCCCGCAGCCGTGGCGCCTCCGCCCAGCCAGAATCGGAGACGAGATTCTGCTTGTCGAGAGGCGCCCCACACGTGGTGCAGCTCGTTCGGTCCGGCTCGTTCTGAGCCTTGCACCACTGGCACTCGATCCGATCCATCCGGACAGGCCTTTCTAGTCAGCGGCCTTGAAAAGACACGCGTTTATATCAAGCTGCGGGGAAGGTGAGCAAGATCGTAGCGGAGAACCGCGTGCTTATACGCAGTTATGACGCTGGCGGGTGGTGCGCCGGCGCTGGGTTAAGAGGCTGGCGGGCTGGCCGGTGTGCCGCACTCCGCGCAGAACTTGGCGGTGGGGCTCAGGCTGGCATTGCACTCGGTGCAGTGCTTCTGCATGGGCGTGCCGCACTCGGCGCAGAACTTGGAGCCGGCCCGGACCTGGACGTGGCAGTTGCCGCATTCGACGGTCGCCGTCTGCGCCGGTGCCGCTGCCGGGGTGGGAGCGGCCGGTGCCGGAGCGGGCGGCGGCTGCTGGACGAAGCCCTGGCCGCCACCGGCGAAGCCGGGGCCGGGTGGCGGTGGGGAGGCCTGCTGCGGTGGCTGCATCATCGTGTTGGCCATGCCCATGCCGGCGCCGAGGAACATCGGGCCGACGCCCTCGCCGCCCTTGGACATGCCCTCGCCCGCGCCCTGCATCATCTCGGCCTGCGCCGCCTGCATGAAGCCGCCGGCCAGCCTGCTGTAGGCAGTGTCACCGGCCAGCTTCTTCAGCCGCGCGTTGTCGGCCTCGTCGAGGTTGATGTCGACGTTGCCGAGCCGGGTGATGGACAGCCCGTAGTCCGCGAGCTCGGTGTTAGCGGCCTGCTTGGCCTGAACCTCGATCTCCGGGCTGTGCATGGACAGGCCGAGGATCGGCCAGGCGCCGGACATGAGCTGGGTGGTGACCGTGGTGCGGGTGACCTTGAGGAGCTGCTGGGTGACCCAGCCGGTGATGGCCTCGTTGTTGGTCACATCGACGGTCCCGACCAGGTTGAGGATCAGCTTGGGGGCATCGATGACACGCAGGGCGTACTCGCCGAACGTGCGGAGGGTGACGATCAGGCCGGTCTGCGGGTCCTGCACCTCGTCCAGCCGGCCGCCGAAGCGGAAGCTGGGGAAGTCCCTGATGCCGACAAAGTACAGCTCGGCCTTGAAGGCGTTGCTGTTGGTGCCCCAGTCGATGAACATGCCGAGGAACGGGAGCTCCGCAGCGTCGAGGCGGTGCTGGCCACCGAGCAGCGTCCCCATGACCTGCCCCTGGCTCATGAAGACGGCGACGGCGTCTGGTTCAACGATGGCCCTGGCGAACTTGCGGATGTTGTGATCGGGCCACTTGTAGACGATCTGGCCCTTTGAGTTGTCCGGTGCTGCGATGAACTCGCGGCGGGCCTCGTTGAGAATGCCCATTTCTTTCGCTCCTCGATGCCTGGGATGCCCCTCGCTGCCGTCTCCCCCGGCGGCGACTAACTGGATCATAGACCGCGAACTGCCCAACGGCGCAGCGCCGGCGGCCGGGAACGCCAGCCACCGGCGCTGGTAGGCCGCCCCCTCGCCGCCGCCTCGAACTGTACTATGTAGAAAGAAAATTAACCATCCTGCAACGTGATCCATCAAGTAGTTACAGTACTGGCCTGGCCGGGCAGACACTCCACCGGCAGCGGAACGCCAAGGAGCACTGGCGCGTTGGGCTTGGGGTGCGGAGATCTCAGTATTGGAATGGCAAGGGGCTACCGGGGCGAACCGGTCAGCGGACAGCGGAGGGGCCACCGGAGTGTGGGGGTCCGTGGGGGGCTCGGTCCCCCGGGCAGATACGCGGTAATGGCGCAGGTGACAGAAGGTCAACAAGCATGCCGAAGTTTGATAGAATTTGCCGTTCCTGAATAATGCACAAATAGAAATAGCCCCCAGTGTGGAGGCTCTTTGGCGATTATAAGCGGGAAGGGACTCCTTGTCAAAAACACAGGCTGACGCTTATGCCGAGGATTTGAGCCATGAGCAGGAGTACATCACCATGCTCTACGGCCACCTGGATGAGCTGCGCGAGCGCGCCGCGGGCCGGCTGACCAGTACCCTCAGGGAAAGCGGCGGGACCCCGCAGGCCCGGACCGAGCGTGACGTGTCGGCCGTAATGTTTACCAACCGCATTGCCCAGCTGGACGCGGCGGAGAACGGCCTGTGCTTCGGCCGGCTCGACTTCGACGACAGCGGACGGCGCTATATCGGCCGGATGGGCATCCGGGACGAGGCAGCCGACTACGAGCCACTGCTGCTTGACTGGCGCGCGCCTGCCGCGCGGCCGTTCTATCTGGCCACCGCCGCCTCACCCGAGGGGGTGAAGCGCCGCCGGCACATCAAGACCCGGCGCAGGCAGGTGCTCGGGATCGACGACGAGGTGCTGGACCTGACCGCTCCGCAGGGCACCCAGCACCAGGGGCTCACCGGCGAGGCCGCGCTGCTTGCCGCGCTCAGCGCCAGCCGCACCGGCCGGATGGCCGACATCGTGGAGACCATCCAGGTCGAGCAGGACCGGATCATCCGGGCCCCGCAGCAGGGCGTGGTGGTCGTGCAGGGCGGCCCGGGCACCGGGAAGACGGCGGTCGCGCTGCACCGCGCGGCCTTCCTGCTGTACACGCACCGGCGGCAGCTCGAGAAGCGGGGTGTGCTGATCGTCGGCCCGAACGCGACGTTCCTGCGCTACATCGGGCAGGTGCTGCCCGCGCTCGGCGAGACCGGGGTGGTGCTGTCCACCGTCGGCGAGCTGTACCCGGGCGTCGTCCCGCAAGCTGAGGAGCTGCCGGAGGTCGCCGCGATCAAGGGCAGGCTGGCCATGGCGCAGGTCATAGCCGCCGCCGTCCGGGACCGGCAGCAGGTGCCGAAGCAGGTCACGGAGATCCGGTATCAGCGTGAGGTGCTGCGGCTGGACCGCGAGATGTGCGTGCGCGCGCGGGAGCGGGCCCGCCGGTCGCGGCGGCCGCACAACCAGGCCCGGGCCATCTTCGTCCGCGAGATCATCGATGCCCTGGTGCGGCAGGTGACCGGGAAGCTGCGGGACAGCATCCGGGAAACCGACGCGATGGTCGCGGAGATCCTCGGCGAGGGCGGGCCGCCGGATCGCGACCTGCTCGACGAGGTCGCCGTGGACGAGATCCGCCGCGAGCTGCGGGCCGACCCCGAGGTGCGGGCCGCGATCAACCGGCTGTGGCCGGCCGTGACCCCGCAGCGGCTGCTGGCCGACCTGTTCTCCTCGGCCGCCCGGCTGCGCCGGGCGGCGCCCCGGTTCACCGAAGCCGAGCGCTCGGCGCTTCTGCGCGACAGTACTTTTTCGGCCGGAAAGACGCCCTACGGCACTCTTCCGGCCGGAAAGACGCCCTACGGCACTCTCCCGGCCGGAAAGACGCCCTACGGCAGCGACTGGACGCTAGCCGACGTCCCGCTGCTCGACGAGGCGGCGGAGCTGCTCGGCGAGGACGACCGTGCGCAGCGGGCGCGGGAGGAGCGCAAGCGGCGGGAGCAGGTCGCCTATGCCGGCGGCGTGGTGGACCTGCTGTCCCAGGACCGGCTGGAGCCCGAGGTGCTGCTGGCCTCGGACCTGATCGACGCCCACCGGCTGGCCGAGCGGCACGCCGAGGAGGAGTACCTGACCACGGCCGAGCGGGCCGCGGCGGACCGGACCTGGGCGTTCGGCCACGTCATCGTGGACGAGGCGCAGGAGCTTTCGGAGATGGGCTGGCGGATGCTGATGCGGCGCTGCCCGACCCGGTCGATGACGCTGGTCGGCGACGTGGCGCAGACCGGGGATCCGGCGGGCACGTCGTCCTGGCAGCGCGTCCTCGAGCCCTATATGGGCAAGCGCTGGCGGCTGGAGCGGCTGACCGTCAACTACCGCACGCCCGCCGAGATCATGACGGTCGCGGCGGATGTCGCGGCTGGGATCGACCCGCCGCCGCTGGAGGCCGACCTGCCGCAGTCGGTGCGCGAATCCGGGGTTCCGCCGTGGCGGCTGGCCGTTCCGGCGGATGAGCTGGCCGGCCAGCTCGCCAAGGTGGTTGCCGACGAGGCGGCCGCGGTGGGCGACGGGCGGCTGGCGGTGATCGTCCCTGTGGGCCGGGTGGCTGAGCTGGGCGACGTGGTCAAGGCCGCGGTGTCCGGGGTGTCGGTGGGCGCGGATGCCGACCTGGAGAACCCGGTGGTGGTGATTGGCGTGCCGCAGGTCAAGGGGCTGGAGTTCGACTCGGTGCTGATCGCGGATCCGGCTGGGATCCTGGCCGAGTCGGCGCGCGGGCACAGCGACCTGTACGTGGCCATGACCAGGGCGACGCAGCGGCTGGGTGTGCTGCACACGGGCGAGCCGCCGCGGAGCCTCTCCCGGCTGCAGCCTCGGGAGGCACAGTGAGGGGAGGCACAGTGAAAGGAGGCACAGTGACCGATCTCGGCATCGTCCGGGCGGACGAGCGGTCGGCGCCGTTCTTCGAGGCGGCCGGGCGGGATGAGCTGCTGATCAAGAGGTGCCCGGCGTGCGGGCACTGGCTGGCGCCGGAGGCTACGGCGTGCAGCGGGTGCGGCGGGGCGGAGCTTGGCTGGGCGGCGGCGTCGGGGCGGGGTGTGCTGGTCGCCTGGGCTGTGCCGCATTCCGGGAAGGCGGCGGCGGGCGGGGTGCTCGCCCTGGTGGAACTGGACGAGGGGCCGTGGTTGCATACCCGTCTTGATCGCGTCGACACGGATGCTGGCGCTGGCGGGTTGCGGGCTGGGCTTGGGGTGGCCGCGCACTTCGTGCATCCGGCCGGGGGCGAGAGCTATCCGGTGTTCCGGGTGACTGCTTAGTACCTGCTGGCTGGGTGGGGGTCGCTGGGGAACGATCCGGCGGTCTGCTCTGACCGTTGCTCGGTCTGGCCGAAACGGGCGAGCTGGACGGCACAGATCACCGCCAGGACGAAACCGGCGATGGCCACACCGGCCAGGCCGTGCCTGGTCTTGTCGCCGAGCAGCAGGATCCCGACGGCGGCGGGTGGGACGGTCTCCACCAGCACGACCGCGGCGACGGCTACGGTCACGCTGCCGCCCTCCAGCGCCGAGGCGTAGAACAGGAACGACACGATCCCGGCGGCAGCGAGCGCGTAGGCGGCCGGGTCGTGAATCAGGTGCAGCGGGGCGAACCCGTTGAGGACGCGGGCTGCCACGGCGAGCACGCCGTAGCCGAGCCCGGCCGTGGCGCCGAGCAGGGGGGTGCGCGCCGGGCCGGGCAGCCTGGCCACGGCCAGGCCGATCAGGCCGATACCGGCCACCGCGACGATCAGCGCGAGCTTGAAGGTGTTCCCGACGCTGGCCGCGCCCTGGGCGCCCGCCGAGCTGCCCAGCAGGCCGACCCCGACGATGATCCCACCGACCGCCAGCCACTCCCGCCAGCCGAGCGACGCCCCGATCAGCCAGGAGGCACAGACGGCGGTGACCGCGAGGTTGGCGGCGATCATCGCCTGCACGGCGAACAGCGGAAGCCGGTTCAGCGCGACAAGCTGCGCGACGAACCCGAGCATGTCCAGGCCGAGGCTGGCCAGGAACCGCCACTGGCGGAACATCCGGACGACCAGCCCGGGGTCGACGGCGGCGAACGCGCCACTCCCCTGGGCGGCGGCAGGCCGGCTCGCGGCGCGGACGGCCACGGCCTGCAGAACGGAGGCAACACCGTAGAAAAGCGGTGCGACCACCGCGGCTATCAGACTCGCTAGCACCTCTCTGACCTTACGCTCAGCCCGTACTCAGCAAGTGCCCAGCCACGTGTTGTAGAGGCCACGGTTTCGATAACAGCCCACCCATCCCGAAGATTCCGGCACGCGCTTGCCCGGGATCGGTGAAGTGGATGGCTCGCATCCCCATCCCGGCGGCCGCCGTCACGTTCTCCGGGCGGTCATCGACGAAGATCACATCCTCGGCGGGCGCGCCCAGCCGGGCCAGCGCCTGGCTGAAGCAGCCGGGATCGGGCTTGGCCGCCTTGAAGTCGCAGCTGAACAGCAGGTGCTCGAAACCGGTCAGCACCGGCAGCCCGGCGATGGCCCTGGCCACCTCGGACGGCGCGTTGGACAGCAGGGCGAGCCGGGTCCCGGCGGCCCGGAGATCGTGGATCAGCTGCACGGTGCCGGGGTACAGGTGACCCCAGCTCGCGATGTCCAGCTGGACGAGCTCGCCGATCTGGGCGGCGGTGAACGTGGTGCCCAGCAGGGCAGCGACGCGCTGCCAGTAGGTCACGGCGGTCAGCTCCGCCGCGTCGTAGGCAGGCCGGCCTGGCCAGTAGGCGGACCAGAACTCCGGCACGCTCACCCCGGCCGCGACCGCCATCGCCGCCAGGTCGCCGTCCGGCTGCGGGGTGCAGATAACGCCGCCGAAGTCGAACATCACCCAGGACATGCCCGCCCTTTCTTGGGGAAGGATCCAGTATCCAGTGAAACGCGGGAACCAGTCTGCCACCGCCTGCCGTCAAAGCAGCTAGGCGAAGGGAGGCGAGATGCGAGGGATGGTCCGGGTGGCCGCACCGGTGCTGACGGCTGTGGTGCTGGTTGCCGGCTGCGGGACCGCGCACTACCAGCCGGCCGGAGACGGGCGTGGTGTGGGCGCTGGCGACAGGCCGCTTCCGGCCCCCGCCCGGGGGCCTGCGACGATCACCAGGGCCGATGCCGAGCGGCTGGCGCGGACGCTGCTCGCCCGTGCGGTCGTCCCGCAGGGGGCTCGGGTGCTGGCTGGGCAGGCACCAGCCGTCGTTCGCCAGCCCGCTGAAGTGATGGCAGGCCATCTGTCCTTCGGGCTGCACCGGATCTGGACGGTGAGCCAGCCGGTCAGCACCGTCTATGACCTGGTCAGCAAGCACGTCCCCGCCGGTATGACGTCGGATGGCAGCGGTCAGAGCGGCACTCCGGCAGGGGTCAGCCAGGAGTTCGTCAGCTACAGCCCCCGCCGGCTGCCTGCCGGGGTTCGCCAGGCGAACCTGTCGCTGACCGTCGCGCCCGCCGGAGCGGTCACGCTGCTGCGCGCCGACGTCCAGGTGATCTGGTATCCGCCCCGCTCGGCCGCCGAGCACATCCCGGCTGGGATGCACGCGGTGACCGTCACCGTTTCGCATTCCGGCTCCGCGGCGTCGCACCCGGTCAGCAGGACGTTCACGTCGGCTGACCTCGCCGGGCGCCTCGCCGCGATGCTCAACGGCGCCTACGCCTCGACCGGTGGCGACGTGAACTGCCCGGCCGAACTGGTCAGCTACAAGCTGGCCTTCGCAGCCTCGCGGACGGCCACCCCGTACCTGGTGGCGACGGTGGGGAGCTGCGGGACCGTCTTGATCACGGCGGCCGGCCACCAGCAGCCCGCCCTGCAGGAGCCTGGTGCCCTCGGCCCGGCGCTGAGCAAGCTGATGGGCGGGCCGACCGACCTGCCGCGGTCGGCCAGGATACCGCCGGGCCAGTAGCCGCTGGCGGCGCGGGGGGCGGCCGCGCGGCCGCAGCCGGGGCAGGTGGCCGGGGGCAGGCGGTGGAGGCGGAAATGATGTTGCCAGCGTTCCGGGGGGTGCAGCACGATGGCCCGATGACATGGACCGCACCTGATGTGCCGCGCACCGAGCCGCCGACGGTGGCAGGCGAACGGGAAGCCCTGGAGACGTGGCTGGACTACCACCGCGAGACGCTGCTGTTCAAATGCCAGGGCCTGACCGGCGAGCAACTGGCCAGCACGGCCATCCCTCCCTCCGCGCTGACCCTGCTCGGCCTGGCCAGGCACATGGCCGAGGTGGAACGCTGGTGGTTCAGGCGGAACTTCGCCGGCCTGGCCGACGTGGGTGATCTGTACTGCACCGACGAGCACCCCGACGGTGACTTCGACTTCGCCAAGGCCGATAGGGCCGAGACCGATCTCGCGACCTTCATCGAGGAGTGCGAGCTGGCCCGCCAGACGGCCGCGGGCCGCTCGCTCGACGAAACGTTCAAGCACGGGCGGGCGGACAGGGCCTTCGACCTGCGCTGGGTCTACATCCACATGATCGAGGAATACGCCCGCCACAACGGCCACGCCGACATCCTCCGCGAGCAAATCGACGGTGCCACCGGTGACTAGCTGTTCTTCCGGTCAGGTGCCGACCCGGTAGGCGCGGGCGATTGTCTCGGTGATGGAACCGCCGGACGTGCCGGTGGCCTGAACCCGCAGGGCCGGGTACGTGCCGGCCTGGGCGGTGAAGGTGGCGGTGAACTCGCTCTGGGCATGGCGGGTAACCGTGGCGAGGCGCCAGGTCTTGCCGCCATCGAACGAGACCCAGGCCCGCAGCCGGACGATCGGTGACGGGTGGGTGAGCTGCAGGTGGCCTGCCGTGATGGTGATGGTCTGCGCGCCCGAAGGGACCGAGCCGTCCGGAGTCATGCGGGCAACCTGGTAGCCGAGGGTCATCATCGGCTGTACCGCGCAGTGGCGCGTGCCCGGGGGGCCGCCTGGCTGGGCTGGTGCGCACACCCAGCCGGGCGGCAGGGTCACGCGGGAACTGGGCACCGAGCGCCAGGTCCATACGGTCCGGGTCTGCGGGGACAGTGGGTAGGCCTTGCCTGCGCGGGAAACGTTGAGCGTGAAGCGGACGGTGGCCGGGCCGGGCTTCAGCTTGACCCGCAGATGCAGGTCCGGGGCACCCTTGGCGGCCTTGGCCGCGTTACCGGCAGCGACCTGGACGCCATTGGCGTCCACCTGGTAGGTACCGGAGGAGAACCCCTCGCCGGTGTGGCCGGGCTGGCTGTCGCTGAATGGGGTCACGTCGAGGGTCAGCAGGTTTCCGGCGCGGCTCGCCGAGGGCATGGTGGGCTGGGGGCTGGCCGGGCCGAGCAGGTTAACGTTCGCGCCGGGGTGCAGCGGGTAGGCGTTCCATTTCCCGGTCAGGTGCTCGCCCGCGCGGAACGAGCGCACGGCGTCGTTCTGGCCGCCCGGGCAGGGCTTGGACGGATAGCACTGGATGACGCTGGCGAACCAGAAAATCCGCGGGTTGCCCAGCATGTACTCGATCTGGTGCCGGGGCAGGCTGAACCTGTTGTCGGCTTCCAGCACGAGATCGCGGAGCTGATCGTGGAACAGGCCAAACCGGGTCTCGCTCCCGGCCGTGGGCACGTCCTGGATGTAGGTGGCGTCCACGGTGGCGAGGCTCGCGCTGGTGACCACGTGGTGCTGGCCGGGGATGACGCCATTGGGCCCCTGGTAGGCCAGGTCATACTCGTAGGGGACGCCAGCGGTGCCGTTGGGTGAGACGAGCTGCTGGTTGGTGAACGTCTGCAACTTCCCGACCGTGGGCCGGGTGGCCGTGGGGCTGACCCAGAGCGAGATGCCGGTGTCGTTGAACTCCCAGTACTGCACCGGCCCGGTGACGCTGGGGCGGCGGATCTCGAAGGTGCTGGTCTCGGCGGCTGAAGGCCGTGGCGTCGTCGCTGTCACCTCGCTGCTGGCAGCGCGCTCGGCAATGTGAACTTTCGTTTTCCCGGCGACGGTGAACTGGGGCAGAACCACCACCCGCTGCTCGGTCATCTGGTGACCGGAGCTTTGCATGAAGATCCCGACCGCCCAGTAGTGACCGACCGGGACGCTGAACTTGGCCACCCCGTGGCTGAAGGCTCCCCCGCTGGCGAACAGGTTGCTGTTATCCACGTTGTAGACGAAGACGCTGCCTCCGGTGTCCGGCTCGCCGGAGAGGCTGGCCGCGGTGATCGTGAGCTGTTGCGTGGCTTTGCTGCCCGTGGCTACCGGTGTTCTGGGGGGCGCGGGCAGGGCAGTGGCGGGCGCGGTGTAGGTGCGATCACCCAGGGTGAACCTCGTGAGGGCGCGGCTTCCCTGGACGCTTGCTGCCTGGGAGCGCGCGGCGACCGAGGCATGGGCGAAGGCTGCGGTGCCAGTGGCGGCGGTGAGGGTCGCGGCGGCTACGGCAAGGGTCAGCGGGAGAACGGCCCGGTTTCGCAAGTGGCGGCGCATGGAGGCTCCTGCAGCGGCTCGTTTTATCCCAATAGCTTTGCAATACAAACTAGTTGTGTCAAGCGAAAAATTGGGATTGGTTGAGCTTTGTGTTGCCGAAGTGGTTGGTGGCTGGTGGCTGGCAGAGCCATGATGTTGGCAGAGTGTCAGGGGCCGGAGGTCTCGTGGTGACGGCGGACCAACTCGGTGAGGGCGGACAACTCGGCCGCGAGGGCTTCGCGGCCGTGGCCGGTGATGCGCACCCAGGTGCGCGGGCGGCGGCCAGCGTAGCCCTTCTCCACCGTGATCATGCCAGCTTCCTCCAGCACGGTCAGGTGCCTCGACAGGTTGCCGGCGGTCAGGCCGAGGGCCTCGCGCAGGTAGCCGAACTCGGCTCGCTTAGCCTCGGCGGCGATGGTAAGAATGCCAAGCCGGTGCCGCTGATGCACGGTCTCGTTGAGGGTGTTGGTCGGGTGCCGGCCGGCGGCCACTGCCGGCGCGCCCCCCGCTGGTAGCGCATTCACCGCCACGGTCGGTGGCGCGTCCCCGGCCACGGTGGATGGCGCGTCCCCGGCCACGGTGGATGGCGCGTCCCCGGCCACGGTCGGTGGCGCGTCCCTGGCGCCGGTCATGCGGCGCTCCCGTGCTGGCGCACGGCGAAGGCGGCTGCCGCGCCGGTGACGAGCACCAAGGCGGGGAGCAGCACGTTGGGCACGGACTGATCGGCCGGTGGGAGACTCCAGCCGAGCCGGGCCATGACGTTCACGATGTCATAGAAGCTGGCCAGCAGGGCGGCTCCGGCGTAGAGCACGGCCGTGATAGCCAGGGCCACGCTCCGCTCCGCCCAGGCGAGCGCGAGCAGGCTGGCCGCGATAATGACGAACGGGAACGTACCGCGGATCACCAGATCGCCCGGCTGTACCGCGGTCAGCCACCCTGTGCCGGGCGACCGCGACAGCGGCGGGATCACAATGGCCGCCACCGTGAGCACCACCATGGTGACGAAGTAAGTCCAGGCCCGGGTCACCAGTCCGACCCGCCGCGCGTGCCACCAGTACCAGACTTGGGTCAGCAGCAACCCGCCCAACAGCGCGGCCATCCAGTAGGACGCCAGGTCACCGCCGGTGAGACCGGGGTAACCACCGAGGAATGGGGAACTCGGCCCGGCACTCTGGATCGTGAAGTCGCCAGCCCTGGCGGGGGGAGCGGCTTGGACGTAGAAGGGAATGGAGGCGCAGGTCAGCACGCCGAACAACACCAGCGGGAACCAGTACCCATGGCGGACGGCCCTGGCCTGATGGCGCAGCACCTTCATCGCGCCCAGCAGTTCGGCCTGGCTGGCCAGCCACTCACCGCTGCCCGGCCCGCGGGTACGCTCCCCCATCACCGCCTCCTGCCAACTCCTGCCGTCCCCAGATGACCTAGCCAATCTGGGTCACCTGGCCAATCTGGGTGACCTGGCCAATCCAGATCACCTAGCCAAGCCGGATGACTTGGCCAATACCTTTGCACAGCAAACTTATTGGTGCAAGGACGTGAGTGCGGGCTGTGGCGACGCGGTGCAGGCCGGGGCGACACGGTGCAGGCCGGGGCGACACGGTGCAGGCCGGGGCGACGCGGGTACGGGCTGCGACGGCGGAATAACGTTGCGGATGCCTGGCTGGCTCCCGCACCATGGCGCGATGACATGGATCGCACCTGAAGTGCCGCGCACCCGTGCACCTATCGTCGCGCCCGAACGGGCCGCACTGGACGCCTGGCTCGACTTCCACCGGCAGACGCTGCTGTTCAAATGCCAGGGGCTGACCGGTGAACAGCTAGCGAGGCGGGCCGTCGCGCCGTCATCGATGTCGCTGCTCGGGCTCGTGCGGCACATGGCGGCAGTGGAACGTGCCTGGTTCAGGCGCCGGTTCAGTGGTCGGACTGACCTGGATTGGCTGTATAGCTCCCTCGAGCAGCCGGACGGCGACTTCGGCTTCGCCCAGGCGAGCGGTGCCGAAGAGGACTTCGCCACGTTCGGCCGGGAGTGTGAGCTGGCCCGGCAGGCGGCCGGGGGGCACTCGCTCGACGAGACGTTCAAGCACCCCGACGGCGAGGTCATCGACCTGCGCTGGGTCTACATCCACATGATCGAGGAGTATGCCCGCCACAACGGCCACGCCGACATCCTCCGCGAGCAAATCGACGGGACAACCGGCGACTAGCCCACTCACCTGATCCAACGGCAGCACCGCCTCGGCCTGCGGGCTCAGCCTGCTGGCATCGACCAAGTCCTGTGCTGAGGCGTGCTAGGTGCGGGTAAGCCGGTTTCGGGGCTGCCTAAGACCTCTCCCGGCGAACGAACTAGGGATTTCCTCCAATGCGCCAGGGAGGACCTTACGGTGACACTCGATAGTGACCGGAGAAAAGAGGACCGGAAACCGAGGAGGAACGATGAATCACGACATGACGCAGGGTGTGCGAGGTCTCCTGAGCCGCATCGGCCGGCGCGCCGCCGCTATTGTCGCCGACTGCAACTACGCCCAGACCCGGGTGAGCAGCCTGCGGGACACCCCGGCGCGTTTCTGATCCGGTGAAGCCAGCGCCTGATGCCCGGCCCGAACCCCGGGCCGCTCCGGCCGGGCGCCGGGCCGGTCAGCCCGGCGCCTCGGCCGGCCAGCCGAGGCCTCAGCAAAACGACGAGAATGGGTTACCCGTCCAGGTTCGACGTGACGCTCTCGCCGAAAGGAATGACCATTGTCCAACCCTCGACCAGGCTGCTCATAATCTCATTGAATTTCTTGACTGGCCCATTCTTGGTGTGATCTTCGAAAGCGCCCGGGTCTTTGTAGACTTCATAGACGTATAGCACGCCAGGTTCACCTTCGACTTCCCACACATCCAATCGCAAGGTGCCGGGTTCACAATCCCTGGCCACCTGGGTGTCCCACCGCAGCAACTCCAGAAACTCGTCTCGTTTTCCTGGTTTGACAGCGAATCTGGCGAGCCCTCCGTACATCCCGGGCAGGTCTCCTCTGGGGTCAGACGCCGGCGGCTTGCATGCCGCGCAGCTCATGCTTGAGTTCCTTGATCTCGTCGCGGAGCCGGGCGGCTATCTCGAACTGCAGCTCGGCCGCGGCGGTGTGCATCTGCTCGGTGAGCTGGCCGATGAGGTCCAGGATGTCCTGGCGTGCCGCGCTTGGCGGGCCGCCGGCCTGGGCCTGGCCGCCGTCTGTGGCGCGCGGCCTGGCCCGGGATGACAGGCCGGGGACCGGGCTCTTGCCGCGGCTCTGCTGACGGCCGCCACCACCGAGGAGCTGCTCGGTGTCCGCGTCCTCCCGGAAGAGCTGGTCGAGGATGTCGGCGATCCGCTTGCGCAGGGGCTGAGGGTCGATGCCGCGCTCGGTGTTGTAGGCAACCTGCTTGTCCCGCCGCCGGTTCGTCTCATCGATGGCCCGCTGCATCGACGGGGTCATCACGTCGGCGTACATGTGCACCTGGCCGGAGACGTTCCGCGCCGCCCGGCCGATGGTCTGGATGAGTGAGGTGCCCGAGCGCAGGAAGCCTTCCTTGTCCGCGTCCAGGATCGACACCAGCGACACCTCGGGCAGGTCCAGGCCCTCCCGGAGCAGGTTGATGCCGACCAGCACGTCGTACTGGCCGACCCGCAGCTCGCGCAGCAGTTCGACCCGGCGCAGCGTGTCCACCTCGCTGTGCAGGTAGCGGGCGCGGATGCCGAGTTCGAGCAGGTAG
Source organism: Streptosporangiaceae bacterium (assembly GCA_036495485.1). GTDB lineage: Bacteria > Actinomycetota > Actinomycetes > Streptosporangiales > Streptosporangiaceae > PALSA-505. The sequence goes on along the minus strand of DASXMU010000260.1, from coordinate 187 downwards.
TCGGTGAGGTCCTCGGCCATCTTCTTGGTGAGCGTGGTCACCAGCACCCGGTCGCCCCGCTCGGTGCGGTCCCGGATCAGCGCCATCAGGTCGTCGATCTGGCCCTTGGTCGGCTTGATCAGCACCTCGGGGTCGATCAGGCCGGTCCGCCGGATGACCTGCTCGACCACGTCGCCGCCCACTCGCT
>DASXMU010000259.1:0-5938 GCA_036495485.1 Streptosporangiaceae bacterium | reverse complement strand
AGGTTGCGGGGCTTGTCGATGTCGCGGCCCAGGGTGACCGCGATGTGGTAGGCGAAGAGCTGGAGCGGGATGGTCAGCAGGATCGGGTTCAGCTCGGGCTCGGTCCTGGGCACCCTGATGACCGCGTCGGCCAGGCCGTCGGGCAGGTCGGCGCTGGTCACCGCGATGACCGGCCCGCCCCGGGCCTTGATCTCGGCCACCGTGCCGATGTTCTTGGTCACCAGCTCGTCGCCGGGGATCACCGCCACGGTCGGCATGTCCGGGTTGATCAGGGCGAGCGGGCCGTGCTTGAGCTCGGAAGCCTGGTAGGCCTCGGCGTGCAGGTAGGAGATCTCCTTCAGCTTCTGCGCCCCCTCGCGGGCGACCGGCCAGCCGCGCACCCGGCCGGTGAAGAACATGTGCTGGGCGCCGGAGTACCGCTTAGCCACCTCGGCGATCTCGGTTTCGCAGGCCAGCACCTGCGAGATCTGGCCGGGCAGCTCGCGCAGGCCGTGCACGATCCGCTGGCCGTCCGCGAACGACAGGTCGCGCACCCGGCCGAACAGCAGGCCCAGCATGGCGAACGACACAGCCATGTTGGTGACGGCCTTGGTGGAGGCTACCGCCACCTCCGGCCCGGCGTGCAGGAAGATGCCGTTGCCGCAGGCCCGGGCGATCGCGCTGCCGACCACATTGACCACGCCGAGCAGCCGTCCGCCCTTGCGGTGCAGCTCGTTCACGGCGGCCAGCGTGTCCAGCGTCTCGCCGGACTGGCTGACCGCGATAAACAGCGTGTCGGGGTCGATAACCGGATTGCGGTAGCGGAACTCCGACGCGGGCTCGGCGTCGGCGGGCAGCCTGGCCAGCTCCTCCATCAGCCCCGCGCCGAGCTGGGCGGCGTAGTAGGCGGAGCCGCAGCCGAGGAACTTGACCCGGCGGATCGCGTGCACGTCCCGGGCGGTGACCTCGATGCCGCCGAGCCTGGCCGTGGCGAACCGGTCGTCCAGCCGGCCGAGCAGCGCCTGGCTGACCGTGGCCGGCTGCTCGTGCATCTCCTTGTGCATGAAGTCCGGGGAGTCGCCCAGCTCGTAGTCCTCGGCGGTGACCTCGACCGTGGTGGGCTCCCGGTCGATCGGCCTGGCCTCGCGGGTGCTGGTGTGGAAGTCCGTCGCGCTCAGCGTGGCCAGCTCGCCGTCCTCCAGGTAGACCACCCGCTGGGTGTGCCTGACCAGGGCGGCCACGTCGGATGCGACCAGCGTCTCGCCCTCGCCCACCCCGATGACCAGCGGGCTGCCGTTGCGGGCGGCCACCAGCTCGCCGGGGTTGCTGGCGTCGAACACGACTAGGCCGTAGGTCCCCTCGACCCGGCGCAGGACGGTGCGGACCGCCTCCTCCAGCGACTTTGCCCCGCCGCGCAGCGCGGCGGCGATCATGTGCGCCAGGGCTTCGGTGTCGGTGTCCGAGCGGAAGGTGACGCCGTCGGCGGTGAGCTCCGCACGGAAGCGTTCGAAGTTCTCGATGATCCCGTTGTGCACCACGGCGATCCGGCCGTCGGTGTCGGTGTGCGGGTGCGCGTTGACGTCGTTCGGCTCACCGTGGGTGGCCCAGCGGGTGTGCGCGATGCCCGAGGTCGCGGGGGAGGAGCGGACCAGTTCACGCAGCCCCGCCACCCGGCCCGCCCGCTTGGTGACCTGGAGTCTGCCCTCATGCGCGACCGCCAGCCCGGCCGAGTCGTAGCCGCGGTACTCGAGCCTGTGCAAACCCTCGAGCAGGATGGGAGTGGCCTGCCGCTGCCCGGCATAGCCGACGATTCCGCACATGCCGGTCCCCCCATGTTCGCCGCTGGCTGTACGCCCTGAAACGCTACGCGCCGCCAGAGTGTACCCGCCGCAACTACGACCGTAGCGGGTGTTCAACGCGGCAGGCCGCCAGCACACTGGCTGGCGGCCTGCTGGGAACGGGGTTCTTATGAGGTCACCGGCGAGTTACCCGACGCAGCCTCCGGCGGAGTTGCCCCACAGCGGCTGCACCGCGAAGGATCCGCCCGACGTACTGATGTTCTTCAGGCTGATCCAGGCGCACTTGTCGCCTATCTCCTGGCCCGAGGAGTCAAACCACGCGTTCAGCAGCGGGTCGGTGATGGATTCCGCCATCTCGTGACCCTCGACAATGCTGACACCATCCAGCGTGCCGGCGGATCCGCTGTTCACGGAGTTCTCGCCACAGGACCCTCCAGCGTCGGTCATGTAGGGAAGGTCAGTGTAAGTAATGTTGGGATCGGAGCTGACGGTACCGTGATAAGCGCAGTACTGGGTGCCGAAGCCGGACGTGGAGTGGCCCGTGGGGGTGGCGACGACGATCTCGACATTGTCCGAAGTGCCGGCGCCGAAATGGCTGGCAGCCCGGGCGGCTTCGGACTGGATCTGTGCATCGGTGGGACGGCTGGGAACCGTCGCGGTGTCGGACCAGGTCCCGGCGAGCAGGTCCCCGGTGGAGCCGGCGCCGCTGTACTGGTGGACCGTAGACAGCCACGAAGTCCCGCCGATAGACGACAGGAAGCGGGTGAGATACGGCTGCTCTCCTTGTGGATCGGAGGTCCAGTCCCAGAAGACCACGAAGACGCGGGGTGCGGTCTGGACCGGGCCACCGTGATTGACCAGGTTGCCCGCACGCACGTTGGGGGTGGTGCCGCGCGGGGCGAGCGAGGTGATCGGATGGGAGGCCGGGGTACCGGCCCGGTGTGCGAGTGTGCTAGCTCCGGCGGCGGTAATGCCGGAACTGGCGAGTGTGGCGCCCAGCGATACAGCGAGGAAACCACTCAGCACCCAGCGCCCTCGTGGGGCAGTTCTGGACAAACGGGGCAACATACACATGCACCCTTCTTGCTGTTATTCTGCCAGCGGGTAGCAGAACGGGGAAACACACCATATACCGGCTACGGCCGCGTAGAAAGACCATTCCTATCTATCCTTTACGGTGTAAACGTATTTATCGGTAAATGTCTGGGTATATGAATTAGGTGAACATTGTGTGTCACGCGACTGGCGTGACGGCAGCAAAGAGCGGGCCGCCAGCGCAGTGGCTGGCGGCCCGTAACGCGGTCCTACCTGGTCATCGGCGGTTACCCGACGCAGCCTCCGGCGGAGTTGCTCCACAGCGGCTGCACCGCGAAGGTGCCGGCCGAGGTGGTGATGTCCTGCAGGTTCATCCAGGCGCACTTGTCGCCTATCTCCTGGCCCGAGGAGTCAAACCACGCGTTGAGCAGCGGGTCGGTGATCGTCTCCGCCATCTCGTGACCCTCGACAATGCTGACACCATCCAGCGTGCCGGCGGATCCGTTGACGGAGTCCTCACCGCAAGCCGAACCGGCGTCGGTCTGGTAAGGAAGGTCGGTATAAGTGATATTGGGGTCGGCACTGACCGCGCCGTGATAAGCGCAGAACTGGGTGCCGAAACCCGACGTGGAGTGACCGGTGGGGGTGGCGACGACAATTTCGACGTTGTCCGAGGTGCTCACGCCGAAATGCTTGGCCGCCGTTACGGCCTGGGACTGGATCCGCGAGTCGCTCGGGTGCGTGGGAACGGTCGCGGCGTGCGACCAGGTCCCGCCCAGCAGGCTCCCGGTAAAGCCGGCGCCGCTGTACTGGTTGACCGTGGACAGCCAGGAGTTCCCGCCGATCGCGGAGATGAAGGCGGTCAGGTAGGCCTTCTCCCCGCTGGGGTCGGAGGTCCAGCCCCAGAAGTCCAGGAAGACCATGGGGGCGGTCTCCACCGGGCCGCCGTGGTTGATCAGGTTGCTGGCCCGCAGATCGGGAGCGAAACCGCGCGGCTTGAGCATGACGAGCGGATGCGAGGCGGCATGACCGTGTGTGGCGGCTCCTGCGGCGGATATGCCGGAACCAGTTAGTGCGGCACCGAGTGATAGAGCGAGGAAACCACTCAGCGCCAAGCGCCGATGAGATCCAATGCTTCTGGACAAATGCGGCGGCATAAGCAGTGACCCTTTCTTTCCGTTATTCTACAAGCGGGTAGCAGAATACGTAATGCCACACTTTATACTGACATTGCCAGTCTGAGAAGGCCCGTTTACCTGACGCTAAATATTCGAATATCGGATATGACCGACATCTGACCATTTGTCCGGATTCCAGACAGCAACTGCCGCCCCGGAGTACCTGGGATCCCGGCCTTCCCTCCGGTGCCCACAGCCTGGAGTGTGTCGGCCTTCACACGTGATCGTGTTGCGGGGTCGGAATGATTTACGCCACACTGATGTTGTGAAAAACGTGCGGGTAGCCAGTGAGCAGGCACCCGGCGCGGCAGTGCGCGGCGCCGGGGGTTCCGGCGCGCCCGAGCAGGGCTGGTCGGAGCGCGGGACGCGGGCCAGGGTCGCCCGCCTGATCCTGGAACACGGCCCGTGCACGGCAGCCTCCCTTGGCAGCAGGCTCGGGCTCACCCCAGCGGCGATCCGCCGTCACCTGGACAACCTCCTGGCCGACGGCATGATCGAGACCAGGGTGGCACGGACGCAGCGCAGCCGGGGGCGCGGCAGGCCGGCCAAGCTGTTCGCGATCACCGACGCCGGCCGGAGCGCGTTCGAGCACGCCTACGACGATCTGGCCAGCAGCGCGCTGCGCTTCCTCGCCGAGATCGGCGGCCCGGCGGCGGTGTCGGAGTTCGCCCGCCGTCAGCTTGCCGATCTGGAGAACCGGTACGCTCCTGTGATCGGGGGGGCGGCACCGGAGCTGCGCGTGCAGGCGCTGGCCGAGGCGCTGTCGGCCGACGGGTACGCCGCCTCGGCGACCGGTGCCCCGGCCGGCGGGACCGGCGAACTGCTCTGCCAGCACCACTGCCCGGTCGCGCACGTGGCGGCCGGGTTCCCCGAGCTGTGCGAGGCGGAGACCGAGGTGTTCAGCAGGCTGCTCGGCACACCGGTGCAGCGGCTGGCTACGATCGCCCGCGGCGACGGCGTCTGCACCACGCACGTGACCGACCGCTCACTTGCCGCCGGCCGGGCCGGTAACAAGCCGAAAGGGCCGCAAGGCCAGGAACCGATGAATGCACAGAGTCCGGAGGGCTCTTCACTATGACGACTACCGCACCTTCCGAGCTCGAGGGTCTCGGCAGCTACAGGTTTGGCTGGGCTGACTCCGACGTGGCTGGCGCGTCCGCGCGCCGCGGCCTGTCGGAGGATGTCGTCCGGGACATCTCGGGGAAGAAGAACGAACCGGAGTGGATGCTGGACCTGCGGCTGCGCGGGCTCAAGATGTTCGGCCGCAAACCCCTGCCCACCTGGGGCGCCGACCTGACCGGCATCGACTTCGACCACATCAAGTACTTCGTCCGCTCCACCGAGAAGCAGGCAGCGAGCTGGGACGAGCTTCCCGCCGACATCAAGAACACCTACGACAGACTCGGCATCCCCGAAGCGGAAAAGCAGCGTCTCATCGCCGGCGTGGCCGCGCAATACGAAAGTGAAGTTGTATATCACACGATTCGCGAAGACCTTGAGAAGCAGGGTGTCATCTTCCAGGACACCGATACGGCGCTCAGGGAGCACCCAGAGCTGTTCCGGGAGTACTTCGCCACGATCATCCCGCCGGGGGACAACAAGTTCGCGGCGCTCAACACGGCGGTGTGGTCTGGCGGGTCGTTCATCTACGTGCCGCCGGGTGTGAACGTGGAGATCCCGCTGCAGGCCTACTTCCGGATCAACACCGAGAACATGGGCCAGTTCGAGCGGACGCTGATCATCGTCGATGAGGGCGCCTACGTGCACTATGTCGAGGGCTGCACCGCGCCGATCTACAAGTCGGACTCGCTGCACTCCGCGGTCGTCGAGATCATCGTCAAGAAGGACGCCCGCTGCCGGTACACGACCATCCAGAACTGGTCGAACAACGTCTACAACCTCGTCACCAAGCGCGCGATCGCCTACGAGGGCGCGACGATGGAGTGG
>DASXMU010000258.1:0-4065 GCA_036495485.1 Streptosporangiaceae bacterium | reverse complement strand
CGCGCGGCGGGCAAGCGGTCCATCATGGCGTGGACCAGTCGCTGGAGGTGCTGGGCAGCATGCGCCGCCACGGGGTGACGGAGCTCTTGGTGGTGCTGCCGGAGGGGTCCAAGCGGCTGATCCCGGCGGCCTGGGCCGACCCGGAGGACCCGGCTGGCGGGAATGGTGATGGCGGGCCGTCAACGCTGGGCACCCTCGGGGACCTGCTGGCGCTGGCTGCGCTGGTATCGGCTTGACCTTGGACGAGATCAGGGTGATGGGACCGCGGCTGGCTGAACTATGTAAGAAGTGTGCGCCTGGGGTTGTCAGGGCGTGATGACGATCGCGTCGGCGCCGGATCCGGCTGGGATGGGGGTGAGCGCGGTGTTGGTTGCGGTGTCGATCGGCGTCACTGTGCTGGGCAGATTGTCGTTGATGACGTAGTGCGAACCGCCCCGACGCGCGCCCGCGGGCCACCCACGTGACCGAGCCAGACCCACCCGGACAGCTGGGTTTAATAGCAAGATCAGCGCCTGGGCTGAACGTAGCCCACTACGTTTCCCGCTGTCCTGGGCAGGCGGTGTGCGGGCCAGTGCTGTGCGAAAGGCTGTGGGAGCTGACCGCCATGCTCAAGCACGACCACCTGGCGGCCATCGGCTGGCGCGAGGCTGCGCAGGTGGAATGCATAGCTGCATCCGAGGTAGTACGCGGCGGGCAGGGTAAACGATACGGCCACCGGCGAACTGGTGATCACGCATGGCGGGCGGACGCCGAGCTGGTGCATGGCCTGCACGGCATCCGTCTGCCCCTGGGCGGCCGCCAGACGCTGGGTGTTGCTGGCAGCCAGCACCGCGTGCTGGGTGCCAAGTTCGGCGGCGACGAACAAGCTTGCCACGACGATAGCCGTCAGCCGGAGTCTGCCCCGTGGCGCGGTGACCAGCCAGTAGATCGCATCTGCGGCCGAGAAGGCGAGCAGCGCCCAGATCGGCTGCAGGTAACGGGTATTGTCGCGGACCGGAAACGAATAAAGAGCGTAGAGGCTGAGTGCGCATATCACCGGAGCCGCCGCGAGCAGCCGGCCCTGATAATGGCGAGCCGTGCAGGCGCCGATGAGCGCGAGCAGACCGAACGCGGCCCACCAGACGAGCAGAGGCGGGTGGCTCCACCCGCTGATGCTCGGAAAGCCGGGCGCCGAACTGACCTGGCCACCGCTCATTATCCGCAGGTTGTCCAGGAGATTGAGCTTGCTGCCGCCTGAAGCCGCAGACGCCAGGTGCAGCCTCCTCGATGGACCGCCGAAGTACAGGTAGGACTCGGCAACCCACTCCCCAATACCGACCGCCAGGCCCGTCACGATGGCGCCGTCAATGGCTGCCACAAGTGGCAACGGGTGGCCCCGAAGCCGTGCGGCTATCGCGATGACGAGCAATGGTATGAAGATGGCGATGGCATCGGCTGGGCGCACGATGGCAGTGAATGCCGCCGTAGCGGCCAGGAGGGCCATACCCAATGGCGAGAGTCTGCCTCGCTCCATGGCGCGCAGGAACAGCCCCACCCCGGCCATGCCGCCAATAGCGCTCCAGTAGCTCGGGAGCAGCATCGCGGCTTGCGACTGTGCGACCCACAGGCCGCCGAAGATGACACCCGCGAGGGCGATCACCCAGTCGGGGCGCCGGCCACGCCACGCGAGCATGGCGAGGAAAAGCCCGGTCCCTGCCATCAGCACCAGGTAGACGCGGAGCGCGGCCACCGAACTGGTGAGCAGCGTCACCGGCGCGACCAGCAATGGCATGCCGCGGGCCCTCTCGGCGCCCCAGAGCATCGGCATATGCTGGCTGATCTGACTGGCATAGACCGACTCGTCCCAGAACAGCGGAATACGCAGCGAATTGAACAACAGCGCCGCAAGCGTGAACGCCACCGCGGCGGCCAATAGCCATGCCATACCCGATCGGCCAAGCCGCAGCTTTGCCGCCACTCCTGCCCCGAGGTCAGCATGCTGACCCGGGCGGATCTCAGTTGCGGCATCGGCTGGCTGCCCTGAGGTGGCCGACCCGGCCCCCCTGGCGGCCCAGCGTTCAGGCCACCAGAACCTCCGACGTGCGTAACCCGGCCAGCCGAACACGTTCTCCCCCCTCCTGCGGCGCGGGAAAGGCAATCCCGAGAGGCCAGCGTGCTAGCCACGGATCACGACAATCCGCTTCTGGCACCACCGCAGGCATCAGCAGCGAAGCCACGCCAAAGAGATATCAGCGATTGACCTTACCGTCTCACGCCCACTGCCTGACGCGCGACAAAACGTCTCTATCCATGGCAGCGGCGGCCACGGTACCCACGCCGGCCGGCCAGGCATCAGCAAACACTCCAACCCCAAAGGCCCCAGGCCAGCCGGGCACACTCCTGGCACCGTCAGTCATGAAAATATGCCGAACCACAGCGGCCGGGTGCGCGTAGACAGAGCCAGCCCTTCTTACACGGCATCGAGCGGACCCGCATTCCGAGGCCGACGGATTGTCATCCCGCCGCGGCCCCGGCGGAGGCGTCGGGCTTCAGGTCTGAGCCCAGGTCAGTGCAGCGGCAAGGCGAACTCGCTGTCCGGTCCAGCCTCCCCGTTTGCGGGGTTGAAGATAAGGAGCAGCCGGAGGCCTCCGAACGGCTGGCGCTGCTCGGCTGAGGCCCAGGCGACCAGCGCCTCGATGGCGAGCTCGGCCTCCGTCCCGCTGCTCCACTGCCCGGGCGTTGCCTGCTGGACGTATGCCTCCTGGTGTGCGGGCTCGGTGCGGAGGGTGAGGTCGGGGAACTTGGCTGCGATGGCGTCTGCCTGGTCGCCGGGGACAGGCCAGCACCACTCGACCGGGCCGTCGCTGTCGCCGCTGACCTCGCCGTGGTAGATCGTGAACGGTGCTCCGGCGACCCCAGCGATCCGTGGGACGCCGCCGCGCGCCAGGCGGTGGATGAACAGTTCCCGGCCCATGGCAAGCACCTCGTCCTGGTGCACCCGTCGGATGACGCTGAGCAGGCTGCGTGCGGGCATGTCGCGGACGGTGACCTCATACATGGCGGACTTCTCTCCGTGAAGGCGGGCAACGAGGTGGCCGACCAGTTCACGCTGGGCGGCGTGCTCGGCCTCGGTTCCGGCCCAGTAGGCGCGGATCCCCTCGGCGGCCGATGCTGTGTCCATCGCCAGGATGTCCCGGATCCGGGTCAATGGGACGCGGATCCGGCGCAGCGAGGCCACCAGGCGGGCCCGATCGAGTTGCGTGGCCGCGTACCAGCGGTAGCCGGTGTCCGGGTCGACGCGGGCCGGCACCAGCAGCTCGAGCTCGTCGTACAGACGCAGCGCCTTGGGCGACAGACGCGACATACGCGCGAACTCACTGATGCTGACCAAGCCCATGGACGGCCCCCTCGTTCCGGGCGGCCGCCCGGTCACGACCACTCTGCGGCCTCCCCAAAGGTGAAGGTCAAGCGCACGCCGGACACGGCGGCGCTTCCACAACCGGGACACGAACCCACCCGGCCCGCCAGTCAGCCATCCTGGCCACCTCTGGCCATCTGGCATCGGCGATCGTCCTGCAAACCGTCCTCAGCCGACCCTCGTCACCGGCGGTCAGGCACGCCTGAGCGGTGATGAGATCGCTGAGCGGCTTGCTGGCTAGGCTGGGTCTGCGGCCTTTGCCAGAAGTTCCAGCCTGGTTAGCGATGCGGTCATGGCGTCCAGCCACTCCTCGCCGTCCCGGACGGCCTGGCGCAGGTCCTCCGGGGAACGGCTGCAGTCGAATGTCTCGGTGACCATGGTGGCACCGGGACCATCGGGTGAGAACTCATACCCCCACCGGTACCGGGCCGAGTCGCCAAGGACTTCTTGCTGCTGGGGGCCGGAGACTTCCACCCGCACTGGCTCCCACACCAGCCGGTGGCCAGCCTGGTACTCGATCACCTCGTTGCGCATCTGGTAGTCGCCGAACTCGTCGTGGTGCATGTTCATCAGGAACGTGTCACCGGTTCCGGACAGGGTGACCGCCGGGGCCGGTTCGCGCACCATGCCCGAGCCGTCGATCAGCGGATGGTTCGCGGAGTCGGCGA
>DASXMU010000257.1:0-13125 GCA_036495485.1 Streptosporangiaceae bacterium | reverse complement strand
GCGTTGAGCAGCAGCATCCTCACCTGCGGGGGCACCTGGCCGTCTTCGCGGACCAGGCGGTCTGCCCAGGCGTGCCAGAACGTGACCGGGAGGCTGAGGACTGTGGGCCTTGCCGATTCGAGGAGGGCGTCGAAGGAGGCGTCTGGGACCCGGACATCGGGTGGACGAAGGACGATCGAGGCGCCGGACAACAGGGCGGGGTAGAGCTCTTCGGTGGTGGCGTCGAAGGTTGTGGCGGCGAAGGCGAGGATTCGGTCTTTAGGGGTGAGAGCTAGAGCGGGGATGATCGAGTCGAGGTAGGCGGAGAGGTTTGTGTTGGTGACCAGGACGGGTTTGGGGTGGCCGGTGGAGCCGGAAGTGAAGATGACGTAGGCGAGGGAGTCGTCGGGGAGGGGGGTGAGGGGGCCGGGAGACTCGCTCGGCCCTGCGGCGGTCGGCTGCGCCGAACGCCGCCGGTCCGAGTGAGTGCTCCCTGCTGGGTCGGGCAACTCCAGGAGGGGGAGGCGAGGGTGGTGGGGGGCGAACTGGTCGCGGAGCGATGGGGTGGTTATCAGGCAGTCCACTCGGGCGGCGGACGACAGGTCAGCTAGCCGTTGAGGGGGGTAGTCCGGGTCTAGTGGGACGTAGGCCGCACCCGCTTGGGCCACTGCTAGGAAGGCGATGACTGCTGCTGGGGAGCGGGGGAGGTAGACGGCTACCCGGGATTCCTGGGCTATGCCCTCGGCGCGCAGGCGGGTGGCTAGTTGGGTGGCCGCTGTCGCCAGGTCGGTGTAGGTCAGGGTGGCTGTGCCGTTGGGGGTCGGCCAGACCAGGGCGGTGTTGTCCGGGGTGGTGGCTGCCTGGGTGGCGAAGCGGTGGGCTAGGGGTGGGCCTGGGGGGTGGTTGGGAGGGGCGATCTGGTGGGGGCGGGCGGCGTTGGTGGTTGGGGCGTCTGGGGTTTCAAGGAAGGCGGCTAGGAGGGTGTGGAAGAGGTGGGTCAGGCGGGTGGCGGTTGTTTGGGTGAAGATGTCGGCGTCGTAGATGAGGCCGCCTGTTAGGGCGCCGGAGCCGGCTTCGCGGAGCCAGAGGGTTAGGTCGAAGTCGGCGCGTTCGTAGGGGCGGCGGATGACGGTCAGGTCTAGCGGGCCGAGCTTTTCCGGCAGGGGTGGCAGGTTTTGCAGGACGAGCATGGCCTGGAAGATGGGGGTTTGGTTGGTGTGGCGGTCTACGTGGAGGTCGCGGATTACCTGCTCGAACGGGGTGTCTACGTGGGTGTAGGCGTCGGTGACCGTGTGGCGGAGGCGGCTTAGCAGCTCGCGCCAGGTGGGGTTGGCGGAGAGGTTGCAGCGGAGGGCCAGGTTGTTGACGAAGTAGCCGATGAGGCGCTGGGTGGCTGTGTCGTCGCGGTTGGCATGGAAGGTGCCGATGGCGAAGTCGGATTGGCCGGAGTAGCGGGCCAGGACGGTCGCGAATACGGCTAGCAGGGCCGTGAAGAGGGTGGTTCCCGCTTCGGTGGCCAGCGCTTCGAGGTTGGTTCGCTGGGCACCGTCAAGGAAAATCTCGCTTTCACCGCTGCGGTGAGTTGGGCTGGCCGGGCGGCGGCGGTCAGTGGGCAATTCGAGATCCGGGACGCCACGAAGCTGCTGGGGCCAGTATTCGCTGTGGTTAACGTGCAGCCAGTCTTGCTGCCAGCGGGCGTAGTCGGCGTACTGGACGTGCAGTGGGGGGAGGCTGGCTGCTGGGCCGTCGGCGTAGCAGGCGGCCAGCTCGGTGAGCAGGACCGGCATTGACCAGCCGTCGCAGATGATGTGGTGCAGCGTGAGCAGGAGATAGTGGTCCTCGGCGGCCAGGCGGAGCAGGGTGGCCCGCCACGGGGGTGCGGCGGTGAGATCGAACGGGCACTCTGCTTCGCGGCGGAGGGCGTCGTCCAGGGTGGCGGCGGTCACCTCGGTGACCGGCAGGCTGATCGTGCTGGGCGGGCCGATCCGCTGGGCGGGTACGCCGCCGGTGGTCTCGAATGTGGTGCGCAGGACGGCCTGCCTGACGCTGACCAGGGTCAGCGCCTCGCGCAGGGCCATCACATCCAGCGGGCCGCGCAGCCGCCACACCATGGGCACGTTCTGTGCAGGCGAGTCCGGCTCGAGCTGGTGGAGCACCCAGTGCCGTTCCTGCTCGGCCGTCAGCGGCGCGGGCCCGGTGTTCGCTGTGGAACGCAGCGGCGGGCGGGCTGTGACCGGTGGGGCCGCCGCAACCCTCGCGGCGAAGGCGCCGAGCGTGGGATGGTCGAACAGGTCGCGCAGCGGGACGTCGCGGCCGAGCTTGCCGCGCAGCTCCGCGATGACCCGCATCGCGGCGAGGCTGTGCCCGCCGATGGCAAAGAAGCTGGTGTCCGCCCCGGCCGGTACGCCGAGCAGGTCTTCCCAGATCCGGCCGATCTCCCCCTCGATCCCTGGTGTCTCCCCGGCGATAGCCTCCGCTGGGCGGTCCGCCGTGACTGCCGGGGCCGGGGCCGATGGCTGCGGCGAGACAGCCGCCGTGGCGACCGGCTGGCTGGGGTCGCCGGTGAGGTGGCCGAGCAGCTCGGTGAACTCGGCGGCCAACGCGGCCGCGTAGGCCGGGCTGAACTGATCGGTGCGGTACTCGAGGAAGCCGGAGAACCCCTCGCCGTCGTCGAACAGCGACATCGTGAGGTCGAACTTGGCGGTGCCGTGGTGCGCGGGCTGGACCTCGGCCGTCACGCCGCCCAGCGCGAACCGGCTGCTGATGGCAGGCTGCAGGGCGAACAGCACCTGCACCAGCGGCTGGTGGCTGCTGGCCCGGGGCACTCCGGCGAGTTCCACGATGCGCTCGAACGGCAGATCGGCGTGCTCGAGGCCGGCCACGACCGCGCCCCGGACGCGGCGGATCAGTTCGGTGAAGGCAGGCTCGCCCGAGGCATCGATCCGCAGCGGCAGCGTGTTGAGGAACAGGCCGACCATGTCGGTCAGTGCGGCATCCCCCCGCCCGGCCGCCGGGGTTCCGATGACCAGGTCCCGCTGCGGCGTGTGACGGCTGAGCAGGACGGCGAACGCGGCCAGCAGGGTGGCGAACGGCGTCGCCCCGGCCTGCCTGCCCACCTCTCTGACCCGTCCGGCCACGTCGGCGGGCACCCGCAGCCGGCAGACCCCGCCGCCTGGCTCGCCGGTTGCCGATCCGGCCAGGTCACCGTCGAGTTCCAGCCGGGCGGGCGCACCCGCCAGCGTGTCCTGCCAGTAGCCGGTGAGCCGGCCGGTGGCCGGGCCGCTGAGCGCCTCGCGCTGCCAGGCGGCGAAGTCGCCGTAGGTCAGCTCCAGCGCGGGCGGTGGCTCGGGACTTGTGTAGGCGGCGGCCAGGTCACGGTAGATCAGCGGCAGGCTCCAGCCGTCCGCCACCAGGTGGTGGATGACCAGCAGCAACCGGTAGCGGCCTGCGTCCATCCGGACCAGGGCGGCCCGGATCGGCGGGCTGGCGGCCAGATCGAAGGGCCCGGTGCAGACCGCCGCCGCAAGCTGGCCGAGCGCGGCCGGGCGCAGGCCAGAGGCCAGCCCGGTCAGGTCCGTCAGCGGCACGGGGATGGCGGTCCCGGCCGGAAGGATCCGCTGGTAGGGCTGGCCGTCCTGCTCGCCGAACACGGCGCGCAGCATCGGATGCCGGTCGGCCACCGCCTGGACGGCGCCGGCCAGGGCCGTCGTGTCGAGATCCCCGGTCAGGTCGATCGCGATCGGCACGTGGTACTGCGCGCTGGCCGGCGCATAGCGCTGCAGGAACCACATCCGTTCCTGGGCGAAGGACAGCGGCAGCCGCTCGTGGCCACCGCGCGGCAGCAGCGGCGGGAGGCCGGTCCGTTCCAGCGTGGTGATCGCGGCGGCCAGGTCGGCCAGCCGGGGGTTGCCGAACACTGTGCCCAGCGGCAGATCCACGCCGAGCGAAGCCCGGATCCGCGCGGCCAGCCGGGAGGCCAGCAGGCTGTGCCCGCCCACCGCGAAGAAGTCGGTGTCCGGGGTGACATCGGCCAGCCCCAGCAGCTCGGCATACCAGGCGATCAGCAGTTCCTCGGCCACCGTGCTGGGCCGGGCCGCCCTGGTGGAGCCGGTCTGCGGCCCGGGCAGCGCCCGGCGGTCGACCTTGCCGGTGGGCCCGAGCGGCAGCTCGGGCAGCGGGAGCCACTGACCAGGGATCATGTGGGACGGCAGCAGATCGGCCAGGTACGCCGACAGCGCGGCCCCGGCGGCGGTGCCCACGACATACCCGACCAGCCGCCGGTCACCCGAGGGGTCGGTATGCACGGCCACCGCCGCCTGGGCGATGCCCGGGTGGGCCATGATCGCCTGCTCGATGGCGCCCAGCTCGATCCGGAAGCCCCGGACCTTCACCTGCCCGTCCCGCCGCCCGGCGAAGTGCACCAGGCCGTCTGCGCCGATCCGGCCGTAGTCGCCGGTGCGGTACAGCCGGGCCCCGGGTGGGCCAGATGGGCTGGGCACGAACCGCTCGGCGGTCAGGGCGGGTGCGCCCGCATAGCCGAGGGCCAGGCCCTGGCCGCCGGTGAGGATCTCGCCGGTGACCCCAGCCGGGACCGGGTGGCCGTAGCCGTCCACGATGTGCACTGTGGTGCCGTTGACCGGGATGCCGAGCGGGACCGGGGTCTCGACCTGGGCGGGGTCGTGCATCCGGTGGCAGGTGGTGAACGTGGTGTTTTCGGTCGGGCCATAGCCGTTGACGACCGTGCCGACGACCTCCAGGGCCTGCTTTACGTGCTCGGGCGAGGCCGCCTCGCCGCCGATGACCAGTTGCCGCAATGGCCGCAGTGCCTCGACGCCGGTGTCGACGACGAGGTTGAACAGGCCAGTGGTCAGGAACGCGGAGGTGATGCGGTGACGCTGGATCGCGGCGGCCAGGCTGGCCACGGTGGGCAGGCCGGGCAGCACCACCGCCGTCCCGCCGTTCAGCAGCGGCGCCCACAGCTCCAGCGTCGCGGCGTCGAAGGCCGGGGAGGCGGCGTGCAGCCACCGCTCGGCCTCGGTCATCGTGGCGAAGTCCGCCCCCCGGACCAGCCGGATGACCGCGCGGTGCGGCACCACGACGGCCTTGGGCTGCCCGGTGGACCCGGAGGTGAACATGACATAGGCGGGATCACCGCCATCTCCCCTGGCCCCGGTCACCGCTTCGGGCTGCTGGGCCTCCCCCGCCGTGGGCAGGCCGATCACCGGCACGCTCTGTCCCGGCAGCGGGCCGCCGAGCACCAGCTTGACGCCGGAGCGGCCGATCATCTCGCTGAGCTGCCGGGCCGGATAGCCGGGATCCAGCGGCACGTAGGCCGCACCCGCGCTCAGCGCGCCGAGCACCGCGACGATCATGTCCACCGAGCGGGTCAGGGCGACGCCGACGAAGTCACCCCGGCGGATGCCGTGGGCGGCCAGCACCGAGGCCACGGCACCGGCCCGGGCGGCCAGCTCGCGATAGCTCAGCTCCTGGCCGTCCGCCGCGTCGACCAGCGCGATCTGCCCCGGTCTTCTGCTTGCCACGTCCGCGAACAGCCGGTCGACCCTGGCCCCGGCCGCCACCCGGTCCGCCTCTTGCCTGCCGTGCTGGGCGTCCTGCCAGAGCGGGAGGTGGCCGATCCGCCGGTCCGGAGTGGCGGCGGCGCCGTGCAGCAGGGTGGCGATGCCGTCCGCGAGGTGGCGTGCCCACCCCGGGCCGAACAGCTCGGCGTCGTATTCGAGAAGGCCATCCAGATCACCGCCAGGCCCTGGGTCGGCGATCTCGAGGTGCAAGTCGAACTTGGCGCGCCCGGCGTAGATGCGGTCCATCCGGCTGGTCAGCTCCGGCAGGTCCAGCGTGGGCACGTTGTCCTGGACCATGCCGAAGGTCACGTCGTAAAGCGGGCCAGCCGAATCGGTCACCCGCTCCAGCGGCACGTCCGAGGCACCGAGCGCGGCCAGCACGGTGCCACGCACCTGCCGCAGCAGCCCGGTGAACGGCGGGTTGCCGGCCATGCTGACCCGGATCGGCAGGGTGGCGGCGTACAGCCCCGCGCTGTGGGTCCACCGCTGCTCACGCCGGGTGCTGACCGGCATGCCGACGGCGAAGGTGGCCCGGCCGCCGCAGCGGTGCAGCACGGCCGCGTAGCCGGCCAGCACCAGCTGTGTCAGCGTCGCCCCATTCGCCCGGGCCAGGTCGCGGAGCGCATCGGCGTCCGCCGCGGGAATCCGCACCGGCGTCCTGGCCGCGGGCCGCCGCGCCGTCACCGGCCGGGGCAGCTCCGTTGGCAGGCCGGCCGGACCGCACCCAATCAGTTGCTCCCGCCAGTAGCCGAGCTGCCGTGCGCAGTCGGGATCGGCAGCGAAGGACCGCTCCCAGCCGACGTAGGCACGGTAGGGAACGGCCGGTGGCAGATCCGGAGCCTGCCCGGCGTGGAAGGCCCGGTAGCCGGCGGCGAGCTCGGACAGCAGCATCGCGATCGTCGCGGCGTCCGCGATGATGTGGTGGAACACCAGGACCAGGCGATGCCGGGCAGGGCCGAGCCGGTGCAGCTCCGCCCGCCACAGCGTGCCGCAGGGTGGCATTCCGGCTGGAAAAGCACCGTAGGGTGGCGTTCCAGCCGGAAAAGCACCGTCGGCCATGTCCAGTGGCCGCCGGGCCACCGCCGTGGCCAAGTCCCCGGCGGCGGTCTCGCTCGTATCGATCACGGGCAGCTCGATCGCGGCCGGCCTGCCCACCCGCTGCACCGGCTGCCCGGCCACGACGATCACCGACGTGCGCAGTGCCTCGTGCCTGGCCGCGATCTCGCTGAGCGCCGCGTTGAGCGCCGCGAGGTCCAGGTTCCCGTCCAGGTCGATGACGCGCACCAGGTGGTAGGCGGGCATTCCCGGCAGCGCCTGGTCGGCAAGCCACAGCCGCTGCTGAGCCGATGACAGCGGGAACGCCCCGGCCCCGGTGAGCCGCGTGACGCCGAGCGCCGCAAGCCGCTTCCTAGCATCGGTGCTGGTCACGTCGCCGTTGCCGGTCATCGAGCCCGCACGGCACAACGTGTTGTGGTCATGGCTGACCAGACCCTCCATACTTTGCTTGCTTCGATGCAGACCCAGCGCCTCCGGCCGGGCTCAGCGCTCCGGCTTGACCGCCTCGGCCAGCAGGTGATAGCCGAGGTGGCTGAACGGCGGGATGTCGGCCAGCACGGCCTCCATCCGGCGCACGGCGGACCGAACCCCCACGTCGGCCAGCACGGCATCGGCGAGCCAGGCCGAGATCGGGGAGTTTCCCCGCAGGTGGACCAGGGTGAGCCCGGCGACGGCGGTGAGCGCGGTCAGCTCGTCCGGGCTGAAGCTGTGCCAGGGCGCCACCATGTCCTCGCCGTTGCGGGTCTGGGTGAAGATGAGCTCCTCCGACGCGACGTCGGTGATGTCGACCGCCGCGAACCTGTCGCCGCGGAACATCCGCTCGAATACCGAGTTCTTGACCCCGATCAGCAGCCGGCCACCTGGCCTGAGCACCCGCTCGACCTCACGGAACACCTGCTGCCTGTCCTGGCGCGGTAGGTGCATCAGGGCGAGCATGCTCACCACGACATCGAAGCTCTCGTCCGGGAAGGGCAGGGCGGCCATGTCCCCCTCGCGAAGCTCGGCCGCCAGGCCCCGGTCGGCCAGCTTCTTGCCGGCCGTGGCCAGCATCATCGGCGACATGTCCAGGCCGGACACGGATTTGGCCCGCTCGGCCAGCGGGATGGTGAACCGGCCGGTCCCGCATCCCATATCGAGAACATCGTCGCCAGGCCCGACCTTGCCGAGCAGGAAATCGGTCTCCGATTCGGTGAATATCTCGTCGACGACACCATTCCCTGGGATTCTCTCGTCGTACTCCTCCGCAATGGTCTCGTAGACCTGCCGGACCTGAGCACGCTCCCGCTGCCCGCCGGTGCCACTGCCGTTGACGGCACCGACGGTGGATTGGGCCTGAACAATGCCCATTACTCGCTCCCCTTCGTAAGGTAATAAGGCAGCACAAATTCAGCGCTGGACAAATTAGCGCTGGGTAATTCAGCGCTGGCTTAGTTTCATTGGCTTGACCCGCTCACCCTGCCTGGCGGTTCACGGCGTGTCAACACTTGTCCTGGTTTCTTATAAAAAGTCACTGTCTAGACTTATGTTCCTAACCTTGACAAGCCTTGATTGTCCATGTAAAGGCTAACTGATCCATCACTAACATGCGTTCCGGCTGAGAACGGTTCACCGACCTGCCCGAACAGGTAATTTTTCACCGCTTGCAGTTGATCCCCCGAAAGCACACGATTACATTGGCCAGAATACCCGGTATGTGATTACACTGCGTTATGCCGAGATACCGAAATTGTCACCTGACTGCTTCCACTGCCAAATCGATACGCCCGCTTGATCCGATGCACTAGCTTTTGTTTCCAATCACTATGAGTGCGCGACTGCGGACACGACGCTTACATCGTGCCGGTCCTACTTGAAGAGGGAGAAGCGCCGGAGAAAATACATCCTTGACGGCCGCATATTCGTGTTGTAAATGATCTGGTTCCCGCGCACCCCGGCCCGTGGGCCAGGCTGGTCACGGCAAGCGGGCGGCCGGATGCGAACGGTGAGATTCCGCCCCGGCGATGGGCGACTTAAGCAAGACCTTATTCGGCCGTTGCGGGGCCACCGGCATGAGCGGAGCATGTGCTAAACGTCACAGGCCACGCTTCAAGGGGCCTTTGCCGTGCCGCCGTACCACCTGCCGGCACCGGGAGCAACGCGACATGCGCATCGAGTCAGACGGCCACAGCCGGGGCAACCCACGGCTGTTCGAGCTCATCGAGCACGCGCCGAAGACCGGGAAGAGCCCGACCATCTGGGCCTGGCCCGAGATCATCGACTACCTCAAGACGGCCGGCCAGCCGGTGCCGGGACCATGGCCACCGCACCAGGAGCCGCGCCCTGATCCCGAAGAGGACTCGCTCCCGGTGGCCATCGCCGAGCCAGACCCGCCCGGACAGACCTGACAGGAACGGGAGGATCGGATGTATCCGTCTCGGTTCCGCTACGAGGCACCGCGTTCGCTCGACGAGGCGATCGACCTGCTGCGCCGCACCGGGGACGAAGCGAAGGTACTGGCCGGCGGCCAGAGCCTGGTCCCGCTCATGAAGCTGCGGTTCGCCTCGCCCGAGCTTGTGGTGGACATCAACAACCTGCCCAGCCTGGATTATCACCGCGAGGACCCGGACGGCAGCCTGCACATCGGCGCGCTCTGCCGGCACGTCCACCTGGAGCGTTCGGACCTGCTCAAGGCCAAGCAGCCCACGATGGCGGCGGCCGCCACGCTGATCGCCGACCCGATCGTGCGCAACCGGGGCACGCTGGTCGGCTCGCTGTGCCACGCCGACCCGCAGGGCGACTGGGCCTCGGTGGTGCTCGCACTCGGCGGCTCTGTGGTGGCGCAGGGCCCGGGTGGCAGGCGCACCATCCCGATGCGGGACTTCGTCACCGGCCCGTTCCAGAACGTGCTCGAACCCGACGAGGTCGCGATCGAGGCCGTCATTCCGGCGGCCAAGGGAGCGCGGTCCGGCGGCTACCTCAAGCTCGAGCGCCGGGTCGGCGACTTCGCGACCGTCGGGGTGGCGATCGCCCTTGAGACCTCGGGTGGCGCCGTGACCAGCGCGGGGATCGCGCTGACCGGGGTGGGCGGGTCCACCATCGGCGCCTGGCCGGCTGCCGAGGCGCTGACTGGAGGGCCGCTGACCGCCGAGACGATCGAGACGGCGGCCCAGTTGGCAGCCGAGGCGGCCAGGCCGCGGACCGACCACCGTGGCAGCGCCGAGTACAAGCGGCACATGGTGCGCACGTTCGTCACGCGGCTGCTGAGCCACCCCCATGGCAGCGCACACAGCGACGCAGAAAGGGCGGCCTGACATGACAAGCCTGTATGAGGACATCGACGCCGCCGAACCTGGCGATGTGCCGGTCAGGCGGATCACGATCACCGTCAACGGCGTGCGCAAGGCCGCCGAGGTAGAGCCCCGGCTGCTGCTGTCGCACCTGCTCCGGCGCGGGCTGGGACTGACCGGCACCCACATGGGCTGCGACACCACGAACTGCGGTGCCTGCACCGTCCTGGTCGACGGAACGCCGGTGAAGTCCTGCACCATGCTGGCCGTGCAGGCCGACGGGCACGAGATCACCACGGTGGAGGGCCTGGCGACCGCCAGCGAACTGCACCCGCTGCAGGAGGGCTTCAAGGCCGAGCATGGGCTGCAGTGCGGATTCTGCACGCCCGGGATGATGCTGGCCGCCAAGGCACTGCTCGACCGCACCCCCGACCCCACCGAGGAAGAGGTGCGCTGGGCGCTGTCCGGCAACCTCTGCCGCTGCACCGGCTACCAGAACATCGTCAAGTCGGTCCTGTGGGCCGCCGAGAAGCTCCGGTCCTGACCGGTGGCGCACTCGAGACGGGAGATCACGACGTGACGCAGGCACTGGACGAGATCAAGATCGGCGGGCTTGGCTCCAGCCGCAAGCGGGTCGAGGACAACCGGTTCATCCGGGGCAAGGGGAACTACCTCGACGACATCGTGCTGCCCGGCATGCTGCACCTGGAGATCCTGCGCAGCCCGCTGGCACACGCCCGGATCGTCTCCATCGACACCAGCAAGGCCTGGGACATACCGGGCGTGCACCTGGTGCTCACCGGCGAGATGATGGCCACCCGCAACCTGGCCTGGATGCCGACCCTGTCCTATGACACCCAGGCGGTGCTGGCCACCGACAAGGTGCGCTTCCAGGGCCAGGAGGTCGCCTGCGTGATCGCCGACGACCCGTACATCGCCAAGGACGCCTGCGAGGCGATCGACGTCGAGTACGAGCCGCTGCCAGCCATCGTCAGCCCGTCCCAGGCGGTCGCCCCGGACGCGCCGGTCATCCGGGACGACAAGGAAGGCCAGAACGACAACGTCATCTTCGAGTGGGAGGTCGGCGACGCCGGCGGCACCGAGCGCGCCTTCGCCCAGGCGGACCTGGTCTCCCGGCTCAAGCTGCACTATCCCCGCTCGCACCCGTCGCCGATCGAGTGCTGCGGCTCGGTCGCGGACTTCAACCGGGCCACCGAGAAGCTCACCGTCTATATGACCACCCAGGCGCCGCACATCATCAGGGCAGCGGTCGCGCTGGTCGCCGAACTGCCCGAGCACATGATCCGGATCATCTCGCCGGACATCGGCGGCGGCTTCGGCAACAAGGTGCCGGTCTATCCCGGCTACGTGTGCTCGATCCTGGCCTCCATCCTGCTCGAGCGCGCGGTGAAGTGGATCGAGGACAAGACCGGCAACCTCATCTCCACCGGCTTCGCCAGGGACATCTACCTGGACGGCGAGATGGCGCTGCGCAAGGACGGCAAGATCCTGGCCGTCCGGATGCGCACCGAGTCCGACCACGGCGCGTTCTTCTCCGACGCCCAGCCGAGCAAGTTCAAGATCGGGCTGCTGCACTCGGCCTTCGCCGCCTACGACATCCCGGTCGCCCACCTGTCCAACCGCGGCACCTACAGCAACAAGGCGCCCGGCGGGGTCGCCTACCGGTGCTCGTTCCGGGTGACCGAGGCCATGTTCTTCCAGGAGCGGATGATCCAGGCCGCCGCCCAGGATCTGGGCATGGACCAGGCCGAGTTCCGCCGGATGAACCTGGTCCGCGACGACCAGTTCCCGCACCGGACGCCGTTCGGCTTCCTGCTGGACTCGGGCCAATACGGCAAGTGCCTGGATGTCGGCCTCAAGGCGGTCGGGTACGAGGACTTCCTGAAGCAGAAGGAAGAGGCCAGGGCCAGGGGCAGGCTGCTCGGCATCGGCATCTCCACGATGACCGAGCCGCTGGGCGCGGGCAACAGCCGTGAGTACGACATCCTGGGCATCAAGATGTTCGACTCGGCCGAGATCCGGGTGCACATGACCGGCAAGGCGATCGTCCGGACCGGGGCCAGGGGCCAGGGCCAGGGACACGAGACGACCTGGGCGCAGATCGTCGCCCATGAGCTCGGCATCCCCGCCGACGACATCGTCGTCGAGGAGGGCGACACCGACACCGCGCCGTTCGGCATGGGCACCTACGCGTCGCGGAGTACTCCGGTGGCCGGCGCCGCCGTGGCGATGGCGTCCCGCAAGATCCGGGCCAAGGCGCGGCGCCTGGCCGCACACCTGCTCGAGGTGTCCGAAGAGGACGTCGAATGGGAGCTCGGCCGGTTCTACGTGCGCAGCGCGCCGGACCGGGGCGTGACCATCCAGGAATGCGCGATGGCCGCCTACAGCAACATGCCGGATGGCATGGAGCCCGGCCTGCAGAACCACTCCTTCTACGACCCGCCGAACCTGACCTGGCCGTTCGCCTGCTACATCGTCACGGTCGAGGTGGATCCGGCCACCGGCGTCTGGGACGTGCTCAACATCGTCGCGGTGGACGACTGCGGCGTCCGGATCAACCCGATGATCGTCGAGGGACAGATCATGGGCGGGCTGACCGAGGCCTACGCGATGGCCAGCATGCAGTTCATCACCTTCGACGCCGACGGCAACTGCGTGGGCTCCAACTACATGGACTACCTGCTGCCCACCGCCTGGGAGACGCCAGGGTTCGAGCTGCACAGCGAGGTCGTCACGCCGTGCCCGCACCACCCGATCGGCGCCAAGGGGATCGGCGAGTGCGCCGCCGTCGGCGGCCCGGCCGCATTCGTCAACGCGGTGATGGACGCGATCTCCGATACCGGGGTCCGCAACGTCGACATGCCGCTGCTGCCGGACCGGGTGTGGGAGGCGATCACCTACCAGCGGGACGTATCCGGCGCACCCCCGGTGAGATCCGATGAGTGAGCCGGGCAGTGCTTCTTCGGCCGGAAAGACACCCTACGGCACTTCTCCGGCCGGAAAGACACCCCACGGCACCTCTCCGGCCGGAAAGACACCCCACGGCACCTCTCCGGCCGGAAAGACACCCCACGGCACCTCTCCGGCCGGAAAGACACCCTATGACCGCGAGCCGGCGGGCGGCTGGGACGTGCTGGAGCAGGCCAGCGAGCTTGCCCGCAGCGGGCAGCCGTTCGCGCTGGCCACCGTGGTCTGGCGGCAGGGCCCCTCGTCCAGCCAGCAGG
>DASXMU010000256.1:0-6175 GCA_036495485.1 Streptosporangiaceae bacterium | reverse complement strand
GAGGCGGAGGCGGACCCGGTGCTCGAAGCCGGCCGGGCCGAGCTGGCCGGCCTGCTGAGCGTCTCGCCGGCCGGGCTGGCGTTCGTGGAGAGCGCCACGGTGGCCCTGGCGGTGCTGCTCGCCGCCTGGCCGCTGCGGCCGGGCGGCACCGTGGCCGTGGTGCCAAGCGAGTGGGGCCCGAACCTGCACGCGTTCGGCATCGCCGGGCTCACCATCACCGAGCTCGCGGTGCACGAGGACGGGACCCTCGATCTGGACCGCCTGGAGCACTTCCTCGCCGCCACCCCGCCCGCCTTCGTGCACCTCACCCAGGTCGCCTCGCACCGCGCCCTGGTGCAGCCCGTCGCGCAGGCCGCGGCGCTGTGCCACGCGGCGGGAGTGCCGCTCTGGGTGGACGCGGCCCAGGCGCTCGGCCACGTGGACACCGCCACCGGCGCGGACGTGCAGTACGCGACCAGCCGGAAGTGGCTGGCCGGCCCGCGCGGCATAGGCCTGCTCGCAGTGGCAGAGCGCTGGTGGGACGGGTTGCAGGTGCGCCCCTCCCCGATGCAGCTGGCGGCGATGCCCGGCGCCAGCCCGGTGCGGCTGCTCGAATCGCACGAGGCCAACGTGCCCGGCCGGGCCGGGCTGTGCACGTCGGTGCGCGAGTACACCGGCGCCGGCCCGGCCAAGGTGTGGTCGCGGCTGGCCGAGGTGGGCACGCTGACCAGGCAGGCGCTGCGCGGCCTGCCCGGCTGGGCCGTGGTCGAGCCCGGCGGCACCTCCGTAGCGATCACCGCGCTGCGCCCGGCCGCCGGCCAGGACGTGCGCGAGGTCCGCAGCCGGCTCATCGCCGAGCACGGGATCGTCACCACCGCCGCGGCCACCACCCGCGCGCCACGGGAGATGACCGGCCCACTGCTGCGGGTCAGCCCGCACGTGGACTGCACCGCCGCGGATCTGGGCCGCCTCCGGGAGGCGCTGCAGGCCCTCTGACGACCCCACGCCACCGCCAGGAAAAGATCTGTACTACAGTATGTAGTAATGTGGAGCGCGGGGTCGGCAGTGATACTGGCGGCGGGCCGGGTGGCGGACCCGGTCGCGGCCCGTTCGCAGATGGGGTTCTCGCTGGCCTGGCACATCATCCTGGCCTGCTTCGGCGTCGGGCTGCCCGGCCTGGTGATCTTCGTGGAATGGCGCGGGCAGCGCACCGGTGACGTGGCCTACCGGCTGCTGGCCCGCCGCTGGGCCAAGGTCCTCGGCGTGCTGTTCGCGGTCGGCGCGGTGTCCGGGACCATCCTGTCCATCGAGCTCGGCGTGCTGTGGTCCGGGCTGATGTCCAACTACGGCCAGGTCATCGGGTTGCCGTT
Source organism: Streptosporangiaceae bacterium (assembly GCA_036495485.1). Lineage (GTDB taxonomy): Bacteria > Actinomycetota > Actinomycetes > Streptosporangiales > Streptosporangiaceae > PALSA-505. The sequence continues at coordinate 4,826 of DASXMU010000256.1, read as the reverse complement.
CGCCATCGAGGGGATCGCGTTCTTTATCGAGGCGATCTTCCTGGGCATCTACCTGTACGGCTGGGACCGGCTGCCGCCCCGTGTGCATCTGCTGACCGGCCTGCCGATCTTCGCCGCCGGGGTGGCCAGCGCGTTCTTCGTGGTCTGCGCGAACGCCTGGATGAACACCCCCACCGGCTTCACGATCAGCCACGGCCGGATCAGCCACGTCGACCCCTGGTCGGCCATGTTCAACCCGGCGACCTGGCCTGAGACGGTCCACATGATCCTGGCCGCGCTCATGGTGACCGGCTTCGGCGTCGCCAGCGTCTACGCGGTGGCCATGCTGCGCGGCAAGCGGGACCGCTACCACCGGCTGGGCCTGCTCGTCCCGCTCACCGGCGCGGCCATCCTGACCCCGGTGCAGATCGTCGTCGGCGACTGGGCCGCCCGCATGGTCGCCAGCTACCAGCCCACCAAGCTGGCCGCCATGGAAGGCCTGACCAGGACGACCAAAGGCGCCCCCGAGTCGCTGTTCGGCTACTTCAGCAACGGCCGCCTGCACGGCGCGATCCGTATCCCCTACGGGCTGTCGCTGCTCGCCAGGCTCAACCCGCACGCCACCATCGAAGGGCTGGACGCGGTGCCGGCCAGCGACCGGCCGCCCCTGGTCACCGTCGTCCACCTGTCCTTCGACCTGATGGTCTCGATCGGCTTCGGCCTGCTCGCCCTCGGCGCCTGGCTGGCCTGGTCGTGGTGGCGGCGACGGGAGCCGCCGAAGACCAGGTGGTTCCTGCGGGCGGTGGCGATCTCAGGGATCGCCGCGGTGGCCGCGATGGAACTCGGCTGGATCACCACCGAGGTCGGCCGCCAGCCTTGGATCGTCTACCACGTGCTGCGGGTGGCGGACGCGGTCAACCCCGAGCCCGGCATCCAGTACGGCTTCTACGCGGTGATGGCCATCTACGCCATCCTGACCGTGACCACCATCGCCGTGCTGCGCCAGTTCACCAGGGCCAGCCCGGTGCCCCTTGCCCCGCAGGAACGGGACGTGCAGGAGTACAAGATCACATGAGCCTCGCCACCACGATGGCCGCCGTCATCTGGGCCGGGGTCACCTGCTACGCCCTGTTCGGCGGGGCCGACTTCGGCGCCGGATTCTGGGATCTGCTGGCCGGCGGAGCCCGCCGCGGCGCGGCGCAGCGCCGGCTGATCGAGCATTCGATCGGGCCGGTCTGGGAGGCCAATCACGTCTGGCTCATCTTCGTCCTGGTGATCATGTGGACCTGCTTCCCGAAGCTGTTCGGCGCGGTGTCGTCCACCCTCTGGGTCCCGCTGACCCTGGCCGCGTTCGGGGTGATCGTCCGCGGATCGGCGTTCGCGTTCCGCAAGACCGTCACCGCGACCTGGCAGCGTCGCGTCTTCGGCGCGGCGTTCGCCGCCTCGTCGGTCATCACCCCGTTCTTCCTCGGCGCCGCCGCGGGCGCGGTCGCCGCCGGCCGGGTGCCGCCGGGCGTCGGGGCCGGCCGCCCGGTGGCGAGCTGGTGGTCGCCGGTCCCGGTCATGACCGGGATCCTGGCCGTCGTGGTCTGCGCCTACCTGGCCGCCGTCTACCTCACCGCCGACGCCCGCCGGGGCGGTGACATGACCCTGGTCGGGCAGTTCCGCTGGCGGGCCCTGGCCGCCGGGGTGGCGGCGGGCGCCGTCGCGGCGGGTGGCCTGCTGTTCCTGCACCAGGACGCGGCGGCCCTGTATCACGGCCTGATCCACCGCGGGCTGCCGCTGGTCATCCTCTCCGCGGTAGCCGGGGTGGTCTCGCTCGGCCTGCTCTACCGCCGCGCCTTCCTGACCGTCCGGCTCAGCGCCGCCCTGGCCGTCGCGGCCGTACTGTGGGCCTGGGCCGCCGCGCAGTACCCGAGGCTGCTCGACCCCGGCCTGACCATCGGCCAGGCCGCCGCGGACCGCCCGGTCCTGCTCGCCACGCTGGTCAGCCTGGGCGCGGGCGCGGTGCTGCTGGCCCCATCGCTGGCTTGGCTCTATATCCTCTTTCAGCGATCCGCGTCGGGCTGACCTGGGCCAGGCCCTCGCAGCCGATGGTCCAAGCGGGGGATGGATCCTCGTTGGACGTACGTTGGGAGAAGATAGAAGCAACCGCAACGGCAGGAGGCAGAACTCGTGGTGCCGGATCGAGGAGATCTTTATGAGGTGGACTCCGACGCCCCGCAACTCGATGGTGCCGCCCTGCTCTGGTACTTCGAGGGGTTCATCGACGCGGGAGCCGCCGGCCGGCTGTTCACCGAGCACCTGCTGGCCAAGCTCGACCACAAGGTGGTCGCCAGCTTCGACGTGGACCGGCTGATCGACTACCGGTCCAGGCGCCCGGTCATGACGTTCGCCAAGGATCACTGGCAGCGCTACGAAGGCCTCGAGCTGGTCATGCACCTCATGCACGACTCGTCGGGTGCGCCGTTCCTGCTGCTCACCGGGCCCGAGCCGGACCATGAGTGGGAGCGGTTCGCCGCGGCGGTGAACGAGCTGGCGCAGCGCCTCGGCGTGGGCCTGGCTGTAGGCTTCCACGGCATACCGCTGGGCGTGCCGCACACCAGGCCGCTCGGCGTGACCGCGCACGCCACCCGCCGCGAGCTGGTCCAGGGCGACCGGCCGCTGCCCAGCCACCTGCAGGTCCCTGGCAGTATCGCCGCCCTGCTCGAGTTCCGGTTCGGCGAGGCCGGCCGGGACGCGGCCGGGTTCGCCGTCCACGTGCCGCACTACCTGGCCCAGGCCGCCTACCCGGCGGGTGCGGTCCGGCTGCTGGAATCGGTCAGCGAGCTGACCGGCCTGTCGGTCCCCGACGACGCCCTGCGCGAGGCGGCGCGGCGCACCGATGCCGAGATCAACCGGCAGGTGGAGGCCTCTACCGAGGTCACCGAGGTGGTGCAGGCGCTGGAGCAGCAGTACGACGCGGCCGCCGAGGCCGGTGAGAACTCCGACCCGCTGCTCGACGACCCGGAGAACATGCCGACGGCCGAGGAGCTGGGCGAGCAGTTCGAGCGCTTCCTCGCCGAGCAGCAGGGCCCGGCGAACCCGCAGGACCACTAGGGCCGCAGCCAAGGAGGCACAGCGATGCTCTACGCGTTCGGCTTCGAACGGTACAGCGTGGTCGTCGGCGACCTGTACCACATCGACCCCAACCCGGGGAAGGGCCAGGAGGGCCCCGAGCGCGGCGTCCGCCTCGAGCTGCGGGTGCTCGGCCGCCTCGAGCTGCGCGGGTCCATCTACTCGGCCCAGCCGATCGGCGTGGAAGAGCCGGTCTGGCGGGCCGACCTGCTGGAGTCGGTGGCCGGGCCGCCGGGCAGCTTCGACCGGACGCACCATCACCCGGCGTTCCGCGGCTGGGAACCGGGCAAGCGGGTGTTCGTCAGGGAGCTGTCGGCCGACCCGCTCGGCTGGCTTGGCGGCCAGCTCTCCGACCTGGAGGGCCTGCTCAAGCAGGCTGGCGCGGAGCCGCACGAGGCCGACACCGCCGACGCCGAGAGCCTGCGCGCGCACGTCCCCGAGATCCTGGACGCCGTCCGCCGCCTGCTCGGCGAGGCCCAGGCCGTCTGGGCAGCCGCACCCGAAGGCGAGCTGCCCACCATGGCCCGCATTGGGTGGCTCTGAAAACCAGTAGGGTGCCTGAATGACCGAGCAGAAGCCGCTCAACGAGATCGTCGACCCGGGCTGGGCCCAGGCCCTGGAGCCCGTGGCCGGCCGGATCCGCGCGATGGGAGACTTCCTGCGCGATGAGATCGCGGCCGGGCGCCGTTACCTGCCAGCGGGAGAGAACGTGCTGCGCGCCTTCAAGCAGCCGTTCGATGACGTGCGGGTGCTGATCGTCGGCCAGGATCCCTATCCGGCCCCGGGGCATCCGGTGGGCCTGAGCTTCTCCGTCTCGCCCGAGGTCAGGCGGCTGCCCGGCAGCCTGGTCAACATCTTCCGCGAGTACGGCGAGGACCTCGGCTACCCGGCGCCGTCCAACGGCGACCTGACCCCGTGGACCGAACGCGGCGTGCTCCTGCTCAACAGGGTGCTCACCGTGCAGCCACGCCAGCCCGGCTCACACCGGGGCAAGGGCTGGGAAGAGGTCACCGAGCAGGCCATCAGGGCGCTGGCCGCCCGTGGGCAGCCGCTCGCCGCGATCCTGTGGGGCCGGGACGCCCGCAGCCTGGTGCCGCTGCTCGGCGACACCGGGTGCATCGAGTCGGCGCACCCGAGCCCGATGTCGGCCTCCTACGGGTTCTTCGGCTCCCGCCCCTTCAGCCGGGCCAACCGCCTGCTCGAGGAGCGCGGCGCGTCCCCCATCGACTGGAAGCTGCCCTAGAACCCAGTCAGCGCGCCGCCACCGCCGCGATCACCACCAGCGCGAGCGTGCACACCGCCGCCGCCCCGTGCAGCAGCACCAGGTGCGGCGGGAACCGCAGGCCGCCGGGATCGCGCTGCCGCCGGCTGGCGAACACCCACCCGGCCCCGGCCAGGATCGCGGTCACCACCACGCTCAGCGACACCCAGGCGAACAGCCGGTAACCAGTCATCACGAAGAAGATCCAGAACGTCAGACCGGTCAGAGCCAGCAGCGGATGCACGAACTCGAGCAGCGGCGACCCCTCGACCGGCCGCCCGCCGCTAGACGGGGCACCCCCAGGCACCGCGCCGCTGGCCAGCGCCGCCGTCCCCACCAGCGTGGCCCCCTCACCACCCCGCACCTGCCCCCCGGCTCCCGCCCCCACCCGCGCAAGCTCGCCCGACCCCGACCCCGACCCCGAGCCCGGCCTCGACCCCGACCCCGACCCCGAGCCCGGCCTCGACCC
>DASXMU010000255.1:0-10589 GCA_036495485.1 Streptosporangiaceae bacterium | reverse complement strand
CGGGGCTGATAGCAAGGGTTCGCTGACGGGCATGGCGGGCGAGCCTCGCGGGGATATGCCAGACCCGGTAGCGGAGCGTATCCGGGTCAGCGTCCCGGAGTTCCGGGTCGTCGCCGTGGCCGAGGAGGCGGGTCCAGGCGGCGAGGTCGGCGGCGATGTTCGCCGCGATGACCCAGCCCGTGTTGACCTGCCACGTTTTCGATGGCAGCCCGCGCAGGCCCATGGCTTTCGCGGTGCGGACGCCGGCGGTCTCGACGCAGGCGTGCTCGCGGTGCACGACGTCGATGTACTGCGGGTGGTGGCTGCCCGGGACGCCCCCGATCCCGGTGCCGGGGATGTTCGTGCAGATGATCGAGTACCGCCAGCCGGTCTTCTTCTCGTAAGCGGTCAGGTTCCGCATCTGGCGGCGGGACGGCTTCACCCGGCGCACGATCCAGCGCAGCCCGTCCGGCCAGTTTTCCGCCCTGGTCATCAGGCCGGTGATCTCGGCGGCGTCCTTGTCCTTCTCGGCGCTGCCGTCCTGGGCGGTGCCGGGCTTCCACGCGCCGGCGGCCAGGAGCCTGATGGCCTGCTCGTCAGCCGCGGTGATCATCCACCCGCAGGTGAACAGGACGTTCCGGCGGGCTGAGGACAGGGACAGCAGGTGCTTCACCAGGTCGTGGCTGGCGCCGGCGCCGTCGACGCGGACCATGATCCTGCGCCGGAACCGGGCGGGGACCTGCCGGATGGCAGCGGCCAGCACCTTTTTATGATCGGTGAACGTGTTCGAGCCCGCGTTGCCGGGCCGCAGCAGCATGGCCAGGCACTCGCGGGTATTGCGGCACCACGCCCCCAAAGGGTGGAAACCGTACCCTTTCTTCCAGGTAGGAGCCGCCCCTTCCTTGTCCGAGTGCGCGGTGACCAGCGTCGCGTCCATGTCGATGACCACCCAGCCCGTCAGGGTCTTGCCCGCGATGACCAGCCACGGGAACCCGGCCGGGGTCTTCCCGATCAGGTCCCAGACGTGCGCGCGGGCCTTCGCGCGGGCGCGGGCGATCTTATCCAGCGCGGCCGGGGCGCCGGCCAGGTCCAGCGCGCGGCGCACCGTCGGCCCGCTCGGCGCGGCCCCGAGCACCGGGGCCAAGTGGGCCAGCAGCGCGATGTCACTCATGCTGGTGGCCCCAAGCGCGATCGCGGCCGCCAGCGAGAGCAGCACGATCCCCCGGTCCAGCAGTGGCGACCCGCCCTTACCCCGCAGCGCCACGCTGAGCTGGCCGGTGAGTCCGGCCTGGTCGGCGGCCTTGCGGAGCAAGATGGCGCCGGCATGGCCGACCAGGCCGGTCCCGTCCGCGGTGACCTTTAGGGCATGGTCCCACCCGTTATGCTGCATGGCGAGGAGCGCTCCAGTTCAGGGGATTAAGGCTGTGGTAACCCGTAATCTCCCAGAACCAGGGCGCTCTTCGCCCTTCCAGGCAAAAAGGGGACGGCCGCTGCGCGGCTGTCCCCTTAGCGTTCCCGGACACCCCGATCGCCCGCACCCATAAGGTGCCGCCCCATTCAAGGCCGCCCCAGCGTGAAATCCCAGCTCACAGCCACAGCCAAGCCACCAGGCCACTCAACTGCCATCAGCGCTGAATAGCGGAGGCTAGCGACACGGACATGGAGTAGATCAGCGTAGGCATCAGGATTCCTTACTCGGGCGTGTCCTGGATCACCAGCCAGGGCACGGTCTGCGCTCGAAACAGACTGTAAACTCCCCGGAAGCGCTGGATGACGAGAGACCATTGCACTTGCCGGTCTCGAACGACCCGCTTGTCACTGCGGCCACCGACTACACCCGTGCTCACCTCGGCCACGTCACGGTCAGTGATGCGGCCCGCGCGGTCGGGGTCTCGCAACGAACGCTGCGCCGTATCCTCAGCACCCACCTGGGCATGTCGTGGCGAAGCTACATGCTCCGCGCTCGTGTGCTGCGTTCCATGACCCTGGACTCACGCATCTCCACCTCAAGTAGGAAGAGCCAGTAATCGAACCATCTACAGGTCCTGACCATTGCTCAACAGCCGATCCAGGCAGTCAGACCGAACGACGTGGATGGACGGGCCGGGGAGGGTTGCCGCCGCGAAGATGGCTCGCTGGTTGGCCAGGAAGCGCTCCGCCATCTGACCGGGTGTCAGGTCGCCGCTGGTGATCACGAAGCATTGGGCTTGATGCTGGATGAACAGGTCGATTTCTGCCGACCGGTAGCGGATCCGCTCGTCCTTCATGAGAATCGGCCACCCGCGTCCGGCCGCGTCGCGGATCCACTGGCTGTCGGTGACCTGCTCGCTGGCGTCCATGCCGTAGTGCTCGGCGAGCGTCACCAGCTCCCAGCCACCCACCCGCAGTCGGCTCGCCACAGCGAACCAGCCGAGGCTCCGGTCCAGGAAGAACTCAGGCCGCTGCACGGGTAGCGACCTGGAGGGCGTCCTCAACCTCGGCCCGGCTCAGCCCGAACTCCGCAGCCACCGTCTCGGCCGGCTCCCCGGCCAGGCACAGCGCGACCACATCCTCCAGTCCCGCTCCACTCCGTGCGAACCGCGGCCGCCCGAACGCATGCTCTGTATCCACGCTCACCTCCGCGACCCGGTATTGCGGAAGCCGGATTACCCGCGCATAACCGTCCGGCGCGAACTCCACGCACCGCAGATACTGCGCCACCATCCCCTCCGCGAACACCTGCTGGCTGCTCCGCACAACCACTAGCTCAAGCGCGGCCCCGCTCTGCGGGGTACCGTTGGCCTGCCGGGCGTAGTCGTACAAGATCTCCGCCCCATCGGCATACAACCGCCTGCTGGCCAGCGCGTGCTCCACCCCGAGTTCGTGGCACAGCGCGTCGATCGCCGGCCGGATCCGCTGCAACGGCACCCCGGCCCGCCGGAAGGCGGCCAGGGCGTAGGCCTCGGCGAGCCCGATGAACGGCAGCGCTGCTCCGTGGCGCTGCGCAGGCCGGATCGCCGTGATCACCGGCCCGGCCATGGCAACCTCGCCGTCAGCCCGCCGCCACTGATACCCATACGCCCAGTCCATCAACGTAGACGGCGGCACGCCCAGATAGCCGGCGGCCTCGCCAACCCCATACAACGACGTCGTGAACCGGTCAGTACTCACCCACTCACCCCCGTCCGAGCTTGCGGCAATCTTCCCAGATCGGCCACTCATCCCGCCGCAGTCAAGCCGCGAGCGGCGGTGTCCGGGCAAGCTTGGCGCCAGCGCGGTGAACGGACCGGGGCGATGGGGCGTACTACACGTGTGCCATCTTCGGACTGTGACAACCAGGCAGGGACCTGGATGGCCTCTTACCGCCGTCCGCTGGTCGGGTTCGTCCTGCCGCTGGTCAATGGTGATGTCCACGCGGCCGAGGACATCGTCCAGGAGACGATGCTGCGAGCCTGGCAGCACGCGGCGGAACTGGCCCCGGAAAAAACTGGATCATGGCTGCATACCGTGGCCCGCAATCTTGCCATCTCCAAATACCATCGCCGGCGCCGCGCACGGCCCCGGGAGGTACCACTCGACGAAAGAGCGTTGCCAGCGGCTGGACACGACCTGGATGGCATTGTCGATTCCTGGCTGATCGCCGATGCGCTGGATAAGCTCAGCCCAGAACATAGGATGGTCATCGTCGAACTCTATTATCAGCGGCGTTCAGTTGCAGAAGTTGCGGCCTTTCTGGCTATTCCGGAGGGGACGGTCAGGTCTCGTTGCTTTTATGGACTGCGGGCATTGCGCAAAGAGTTCGAGGAGCGGGGAATCACAAGGTCATGACGTGCCAAGTAATGCTGTCCCTTGGTCCATATGTGCTAGGTGCGGCAGATGCACAGGAACGCCAGTTCATCGAAACTCACCTGGCCGGCTGTCATGCCTGCCGGGATGAGCTGCAGCGGCTGGCACCGCTGCCAGGGCTGCTCGCGCGTCTGCCAGCGGAGATGGTGCCAGCAGGCGCAGCACCCGATAGACGGCCCGCTCCGCGGGCTGCTGCGGTGCGGGGTGCGCGTGCCTGGCGGTGGCGGGCGGCGGCCGCGGTCGCGGCGGCGGCAGCCGTGGGCCTGGCAGGCGGGTTGTGGTTTGCGCCGCAAGCCGCCAGCCCACGGCCGGGCACGCCCACGGTCACCTTCTCCGGGGTGAACTCCGCCACCCACATCCAGGCCACTGCGGCGCTTACGGCAACGTCCTGGGGGACCAGCATCGAGCTGGTGATCCGCGGAGTGCCGCTCAATGTGCAGTGCCGGCTGGTGGCTCATTCCCGTGGCGGCGGCACGGAAGTCACGGGCATGTGGGATGCCTGGAAAGACGGGCAGTTCAGCGTGCCCGCCAGCGTGGCGTGGAGACCGTCCGACATCGCCAGCCTCCAGGTGGTAACCGCCGCGGGCAGCCTGGTGACCATGAGCTCGGCCGCATCCACAGCGGGCTTCGGGGCCTCGTCACCCACCGGTCGGGGGGCGCACTGACATGACACCGGCCAAGGGCCACGCCGCTGGCAGAGGGCATCTGACTGCGCACGTCACTGCCGCCCGCCTGCGCCGGATCGTTCACCGCCGGGCATGGGTGGGGGCGCGCCCGGCAGCTCCGGTGCGCAGCCTTCATTTCGGCCGCGCCCTGACTGTCGTGGCCGCGGTGGCAGCCGCCGGACTCCTGGCGGCCTGCGGAAGCTCCGGCGGCGCCCCGAGCGCTGCCGGCAGCAGTCCCGGCACCGCCACCAAGGCCAGCCTCGTCGTATCGGCTCGTCAGCTGCCCGGCGTCGGGCACGTCCTCGTCGACAATACGGGCAAGACCATCTATTCGCCCGATAACGGCACGCTGTGTGCCGGCAGTTGCCTGAGCTTCTGGTTCCCGGTGACGGTGACCTCGGCCGCCGTCTTGCACGCGCCGGGCGGGGTCCCCGGCACCCTCGGCACTATCCACCGCTCCGGCGGCACATTGCAGGTTACCTACGGCGGCAAGCCCCTGTACACCTTCCGCTTGGACCACGCCGCCGGCCAGGCCAACGGCAACAACTACACCGACACCTTCAGCGGCACCTCATTTCACTGGCGGGCCGTGACCACCACCGGCACCAGCGCGCCGGCTGCCAGCAGCACACCAGCCTCGGGTGGCATTCCCGGGTACTGACTGACCCGGCGGCAGCCCCATCAACCGCGGCCCAGCGAGCAAGGAGCGATCCGGTGAACCATGCCTGCGCCGACTGGCGCGGCGATATCGGCGCCTATATCGTCGGCGCCCTCAACGGCGACCAGCAGATCCCGGTCAAGCGGCACCTGGAATCGTGCGCCGCCTGCCGGGCCGAGTACGACGAACTCGTGCCCGTGCGCGGCTGGCTCAGCCTGCTGGCCGCGCCCGGCGACGCAGGGTCCGCACGAGGCGGGCCGCCGCCCGGGCTGCTGACCGTCCGCAGCCCAGGCCGTCCCCAGATCCGGCACCGCCGCCGATGGCAGGCTGCGGTCGCAACGATCGCCGTTGTGGCCGCGGCCGCCGTCACAGCGGTCGCGGTGATCCCTGGCGGCGGCCCGGCTCCCACCTTCCAGGCTCTTGACCGGATGACTGGCGTGCACGGCCAGGCCAGGCTGCTCACCGAAGCGACCGGTACCGAGATCGACCTGGTCATCGCCGGACTGCCGCCGGGCGAGCATTGCACCCTGGTCGCCGTATCCGGTACCGGTACCGAGATCGCCGGCACATGGAACGCAACCTACGGAGGCACCGCGCACGTGCAGGGAACCAGCGCCATCCCGCGAGGCCACATCACCGCACTACTAGTCAAATCACCGGACGGCCGACTCCTCATCCGCATCCCGGCGTGACTAGTGCACGCTGCTGGCCAGGCTATAGACGCACCTGTGCGCCAACCGCGTTCGATCATGAACCTCGGGTGTAACCCGGCCATCTATCTAGACGTGGGTGATGCTCGGCCTGCGGCCAGGTATGCAGTGCAACCGCCATCAACTACCTGTGTTTCCCGGTTCAGTACTTTTACGCGTACTGACTCTTCGCCGCAGCGGACTGGTCAGCGGGGCAGCGCTGTCCAGTCCGTTTCACGTTGCGGCAGGCTCTGGCTAACGGTGGTGGATGTTCTTGCCGAATCGGGTTGCGGCGGCGGCGACGCACGGGGTCAAGATGGCCGCCAGCAGGACGCCGATGGGGATGACCGGGTGCGGCGTGGCGACCGTCGAGGCGATTGGTCTCCTGGGGTTGACGCTGAAGGCGACGGGGGCTGGCTGGGGTGAATGCGGGCGGGGCTTGGGGTGGTGGTGTTTGGGTGGCTGTGGTGTGGCTGCCGGGTTGGATGCTGGTGGCACGGACCCGGGCTTGTGGGGCGGCGGGGGACCGGCGTGGGAGTGCCGTGGCGGCGTGGGGGTCCGCGTTGGTGGGGGCGTGGGGGTCCGCGTTGGTGGGGGCGTCCGCGTCCGCGTTGGTGTGGGCGTCGGGGTGGGCGTGATCACCTGCCGGGAGATGGACGCGTAGGCCGATAGCACCACGTCGTAGTGCAGTGTCGCGGAGAGGCCGACCTGGCTGCCTGCGCTCAGACCCGGGGCGACCGTGACGTTAAGGGTGAGCGAGATCGAGTGGCCACCTGCGAGATACGGGTAACTGCAGAACAGGCCGCCCGGGACCGGGAAGCAGCCGGGTGGGGCGCCGCCTGCCAGGGACAGGCCGGAGGTCAGGTGGATGGACAGCCCGAGGCCCACGGAGGGGAGGGGGACGACGCTGGTTATCTCGACGAAGAACTGGTAGCCATGGCCCGCTACCGGCAGGCCCGCCTGGGAGCCGACGTTCAGCGTGAGTGGCGGCAGCAGGGGGAGAGACAGCGGGGCGGGAGTGACGAGTGGGGAAGGCGGGTAGGCACCCTGGCTGCTGGGCGTTCCGGTGGGTGTCGTGACGCTGGCTGGACTGGCCGTGGGAGCGGCACCGGCCGTGGGAGTGGCTCCGGCCGTGGGAGTGGCTCCGGCCGTGGGAGTGGCGCTGGCCTTGGCTGTGGCGGTGGGGGCCGGTGCAGCCTGCATTACCACCGCGTTGGCCTGGCTGGCGGCGAGGACGGCGGTGGCTACTGCTGCGGCGATGAGCGCCAGGGCGGCGAGGATCGCGCAGCGGGTGCGGGTGGTGTGTGCCTGCATGGTGGAGTGCCGCTGGTCAGGGGCCGCCGAGCTGCTGCAGTACCGCTTGCATCGGTACTGGAGACACCGCCAGGGGGCCAGAGTAGACGTGGTTGAGCTGGAAGACCACGACGATGCCGACGCCGACCAGCGCCGCCTGCAACGCGACCAGCCCGATGCTCCTCGGGGCCGAGCTGATGCCACAGACGAATGGGAACACGGCCACCACGGCCGATGTTGCGATGACGCCGGCGAGCAGGCCAACCGGCAGCCGCTGCGTTACGGAGGTTGCGCGCTGGTCATGCTCGCTGAACAGGATGCCAAGCTGGGTGGTCGCCTGGAGCTGTGCGTTGACGGTGGCGCCGTTCTGCGGGTCGATCTTCAGCACGTAGGTGTTCATCGCGATCAGCTGCCGCTCGCTGGTGTCGTCGAGCGCGCCGTGCCGCATCTGCGGCCAGTCGTGGCCGACGACCGTCGTCGCGTATGTGCGCGCGTGCTCACGCAGGTAGGACGCCTGGACAGGCGCCATGCCCGACGCCGTGTAGTAGAGCTCGCGGACGGCGGAGGCCTCGGACGAGATGGCCTGGTTCGCACCACCGATGGTCTGCCACTCCGTCGCCAGCGAGACCGCGAGGACGAGCAGGTAGAGCGCGGCCAGTGATGGGCCAAGGAACCCGATCGTCACGTCCTCGGGTTCGCCCCCGCGATCACGAATGATCACCGCGACCACGACAACGACGATGGCGCAGGCCGCACCGGCTCGCAGCAGGATCCAGGTTTCGCCAGTCAGCATTGCAGATCCCCCCTACGGCGATTAGGTGATGACGCCGGCCGCGTCGGTTCGCCGGAGGATCCGGGTTCGGAAACTGTGCACGGGGTCTCCTGACAGGTTGGTAACCGTTACATGGGGGTGACCAGCGATCACATGGGGGTGACCTGCGATTCACTGAGCCTGGCCGCCTGGGTGCCGAGGCCGGTGGGTCCGCGCAACGGTTGCTGTGCGGGCGGACCGGGTTCCGGGCGGTAGCGCCGGATCAGCGCGGGCTCGGGGTAACGGTCGCAGGTGGCGTGCCAGTTGAGGATGCCGGCCAGCCAGTCCTGCAGCTCCTGGACGCGCTCGCTGACGGCGTCGCTGGCCCGGATGCCGAGCTGAAGCTCCTCACACAGGGTGGGCAGCGCGGTGGTTTCGGCGTGCTCGAACTGCTGCATCCGCCCGGTCATCAGGTCGTTGACGACCTCGACGGCCTGGGCGGACGTGCAGTCGAAGAAGGTCCGGGCGGCCAGCACGAGGTTGTGCAGCTCGCCCTCGAACTCGATCTCCTTCTGGTAGGAAAAGACGTCGTTGAGCATGGTGGCGTAGTCCATGGCCGTACTCTCAGCGGTCTGCATCGCCTTGGCCTTGAGAACCTCTGGCGGCAGCCGCTGGCCGTGTTTGATCCTGGCCAGGGTCATGGTCAGCTGGGAGCCGAAGGTCTGGCGGCGCATCTCGATGAGGTCGACCGGGTCGGGGATCCGGTGCACGATCTCGTCGGCCAGCTCCCACAGCCAGCTCTCCAGCATCGCCATCACCGCGTCGCGGAATTCGCGTTTCTCGCCTGCGGTCATCGAGGGGGTGGTGCGGGCCCACACGTCGGCCAGGCCGTGCTCGACCGCGTTGGCCGTCGGGGGTACGGCGGCGGGCTCCAGCGGCATGAGCGCGGCCAGCCGCTCGTTCTGCGCCCTGGCTGAGGCCATGTTCCTGGCCTTGCCGAACACCGCCGGGTAGTAGTCGTCGGCGTAGGTGCCCCAGGCCAGCCAGGCCGACGACAGGTCCAGGGTCGGCAGGTCCGCATCGGGATCCAGGCCGGCCGCGCACAGGGCGAAGTCGAACGCCTGGAGATCCTCTTCGTCCCACAGCCCGGTGCGCAGGACGCCGGGGACGGGTTCCAGCATCCCCATCTGCCTGCTCCAGATGCCGAGATGCTCGCGGGCGGTGTCGAGGTGCGGGTTCAGCCGCACCTGGTACGGCATGTAGAAGCCGGGCAGCGTGGTCGGCCCGACGTGCTGGAAGGGGATGTGGGTCAGGCTGCGGATCCGCTTCAGGCCGAGTGAGCCGACCGTGGGTGGGCGCAGGGACCACGAGCCGATCGAGGGTGGGCGCAGGGACCACGAGCCGATCGAGGGCGGGCGCAGGGACCAGGTGCCCAGCCCGGTCGGGCCGACGGGGAGCCCCGGCCTGCCCGGGATTGCTGGTGTGGCCGAGGCGGCCTGGCCGCCGTTGTTCATGTACCGGCTGGAGCGCAGGTGCCACTCGTGGCCGCCGGACTGCCAGTCCTGCAGCCCCTTGACGTAGGACAGCGTGGCGGCCTGCCCGGCCGGGGGCACCGCGTGCTCGGTGAATAGCGGCGGCAGCTCGGTCAGGGCGGTGTGCTCGAACTGCTGCAGCCGGGAGGTCAGCAGGTCGTTCACCGCGTCGGCGGCCTGCTGGGTGTCCAGGCCGAAGAACCGCTCGAACACCAGGACGCCGTTGTTGATCTCCCCTTCCTGCTCGGTCTCCCGCTGGTAGGAGAACAGGTCGTTACGCAGGTGCACGGCGTCGGCGAAGGTGTCGCCCAGCACCCGGATCGGCCGGGTCGCCGCGATCGGGGCCGGGACCTCGGCGGTGGCGTGCTCGACCAGGTTGGCCGACCACGGGGCGCCGCCGACCTTGCGCCGCATCTCGATGTACTCGATCGGGTTGGCCACCCGGGCCTGGCTGATGTTGGCCAGCTCCCACAGCGACTCTTCCAGCAGGTTCGTGGTGGTGGTGACGAACCGAGCCCGCCAGTCGCGCGACATCGCCGGGACGGTGCGCGGCCACAGGTCGGCCAGACCGCGCTCCACCGGGTTCCCGGGCTCCGGCATGTCCACGCCGACGACCGGCATGAAGTCACGCAGCCGGTCCAGGTAGGCCTTGGCGGCGGCGGTGTCCTGGGTGCGTTTGTACAGTTCGAGAAAGTGGTCGTCGAAGTAGAACACCCAGACGTACCAGTCGGTGATCAGGTTGAGCTCGGGGGCGTCGCAGTCGGGGTGGGTGTAGGCGCAGAGCAGGCCGTAGTCGTGCCGGTCCAGGTCGGTCTCGTCCCAGATGTGGTGGCCCTGGGCGAGCTCGAAGAAGCCCATAGTCCGGGCCCATTCCTTGGTGTGCTGGCGGGCACCGTCCAGGTGCGGGTTCAGCCGGGCGGGATACGGCAGGTAGAAGTCGGGTAGCTGGAACGGCTGGCCCGGGCTGGTATCCGTGGCGGTGTCCGGCGCGGGGGACGCCGCGAGCTTGAGGCCGGGGGGCAGGCCGGGCGGACCCGGCAGAGTCGTAGCCATCGCCGGTTAGCTGTAGGAGGTGGCGACTTCGACGTGTTCGAGGATGCCCAGTGCGTCGGGGACCAGGACGGCGATGGAGTAGTAGGCGCTGACCAGGTAGGAGATGACGGCTTTGTCGTTGATCCCCATGAACCGCACGTTCAG
>DASXMU010000254.1:0-20146 GCA_036495485.1 Streptosporangiaceae bacterium | reverse complement strand
AGGCTCACGCTGAAGGCCACCAGCAGGGGCGTCTGAGCGGCGTCTGAACCGTACCGCGGCCACTCCATCTCCGGGACTCAGAACGGCTGGCCGCCGGGCTTCGGCACGCCGGCCGCGGGACTTCCGCGCGGGTCGGCTCGGTTTGTGCCCACGCTGGCGCATGGCTCACCAAGAGTGAGGACATCCTGGCACCCGCGCTCAGCATGGTCGTGGTGCCGCTGATGCTGCTGCCGGGATCACACCATCATGGTCGAGGGCATCGGGGTGGCCGTGGGCATGGCGCGGTCTGCCCTGGCTCGCCTCCCGCGCGTTCCCGCGGGGAGACGGGGAGAACGGGTGAGAAGGGCACCATTGAACATGTGCGACCATGAGAACAAGGGCCGACACGGACGAGGGGTTGCCTTATGTCGACATATGGTCAAATCGTCTCGCACCCGCTAGCCAGCGGGCTCAGCCTGTCGACGTACAACCAGTTTGCCTGGCTGCCACTGGCCGGCGGCCTCACCGGCCTCGGCCTGGTCGCGAGCTACTTCCTGTTCCGCCGCCGGGGCGTGCGCTCCGGCCTGCGCGGAGTGGCCTGGTCGCTGCTGCCGCTAGCTGCCTACCTGACCGGCTCGATCAAGATGATCTGGGAGATGGCCTCGGCCATCACCGGCTTCGCCACGTCGTTCATCTTCTCGCCGGAGAAGTGGGCCGGAGTGGTCGTCGCCGGCCTCGCCATCGTCCTGTTCGTCGTCACCGGCATGCTCCGCCGCCCGGCCAAGGGCGACCTCACCGAGAAGACAGACCGTCCAGCCAAGGCAGCCCGCCAGCCCAAGGCGGCCCCGGCGGACAAGAAGCAGGCCATCGCCACCCGCCAGCCCAAGCAGGCCGCGGCCAGCGACGATGACGACTTCAGCGAGGTAGAGAAGATCCTGCGCAGCCGCGGCATCAGCTAGTTCCCCCGCCGGGGTGTGGACGTGGAGGGTGTAGATCCGGCAGCATGTGTCTAGTTAGGAATATTTCCTAACTAGACATGCGACATCCTGACCACGTCCGCAGGCAGAGGTGGCCGCCGACCGGCGCCTTCGCCGTCCCGCACGGAGGTAGCGATGCTGGCCGAGTTCCTGGGCGGGGTGCGTACCGCGAGCCGGAAAGTGCCGGGCGGGCGCCAGGCGCATCCGCGGAAGCCGCCCGGCGGACGCTGGGTGCACCCGGGGAAGGTGACGTCGCTGCTGGCCACGGCGGTGGTCCTGGCGGCCAGCCTGGCCGCGTGCTCGGCGGCCGACCCCACCTCCGCCGCGCCGCCGCTGGCCCAGGCGTGGCCAGGGGTGGTGACCACGGGAACCGCCCCGGTGCCTGGCGACCCCGCCGCGCCCGCGGATATGGCGGTCTACACCCAGCGGGGCGATAACAGCCGGGTCGGCTGGAACTATCACGAGAAGACGCTGACCACCGGTGACGTCACGGCAGCCGGGTTCGGGCGGCTGGCGTCGTTCCCGGTGCGGGGGAAGATCTACTCGCAGCCGCTGTACGTGCCGGGCCTGCGGATCGGCGGTGTGCGGCGGAACGTCGTCATCGTGACCACCGAGGACGATCAGGTCTACGCGTTCGACGCGGACGCCACGGGCGGCCAGCCCGCGCTGCTGTGGCACACCAACTTCCTGGTGCACGGCGCCCGGCCGGTGAACGACCTGCGCATCCTGCACTGCACCTACATCACGCCGGGCATCGGGATCACCGGCACACCCGTGATCGACCCCGTCACCGGCCGCATGTACCTCATCACGGTCATGATGGAGGGCTCCCGCATCGTGGACGCGATGCACGCGCTGAGCATCGCCACCGGCCACGATGTCATCAAGCCGGCCGTGCTCCAGGCGTCGGTGCCCGGCACCGGCGCCGGAGGCTCGCACGGCAGGGTGCCGTTCGACCCGATGATCGCCGACCAGCACGCGGGCCTGCTGCTCGATGACGGGGTCGTCTATGCGGCGTTCTCCGGCTACTGCGGCCGGATCCCCGACCATGGCTGGATCCTCGGCTACAACGCCAGCGATCTGCACCAGGCTGTCGTCTACAACGACACCCCGGACGCCGTGGACGGCGGCATCTGGCAGGCCGCGACCGGGCTGGTCGCCGACTCCGCCGGTGACATGTTCGTGACCACTGGCAACGGGCCGTTCAACCTGAACAGGGGCGGTTCCAGCGCCAGCGACAGCCTGCTGGAACTGCGGCGGGCGGGCCCGGCGCTGAAGGTCGTGGACTACTTCACGCCGTTCGACCAGGTGTGCATGATGGACCACGACTGGGACTTCAGCTCAGGTGCCGCACTGCTGGTGGGTAAGAACGAGATCATCTCCGCCGACAAGACGGGGACCATGTACGTGCTCGACCGCTCGCACCTCGGCGGCTACCACACGATCCCGGCCCCCTGCTCGCACCTGAACGACACCCACGTGGACCACGTCATCCAGGAAACCCCGCAAAACGTGATCGACGGCGGAGTCTGGAGCGCGGAAACCTACTTCAGCGGCACCAGCGGCGGCTATCTCTACACGGCCGGCACCGCGGCGAAGGTCCAGGCGTGGCGGCTGTCCCAGGGCAAGATAGTGCGGCCGTCCGCTTCGCACGGGGCGGAGACCCTCAGCTACCCGGGCGCCATCCCGGTCGGCTCCAGCAACGGCGCCCGTCCGTCCACCGCCATCGTCTGGGCGCTGACCAGCACACAAAACCCCGCGCTGCGCGCCTACGCCGCCACCAACCTCGGCCGCGAACTATGGAACAGCGACGAAGGCCCCGCCGCCAACCGGGTCCCCAGCTACGACAACTTCACCCTGCCCACCATCGCGAACGGCCGCGTCTACCTCGGCACCAGCGGCGAACTGCTCGTCTACGGGCTCACCCAGCACTGACGCGCTAAGCAGCAGCGGCCACTATCTCGCGGAGCCGGGCGAGCGTCAGATCGGCCAGCGACGGCACGATGACGCGGCCGGGGGCGGGCAGGACCGGCACCACGTTGGGGACGGCGACGACGCGGCAGCCGGCGGCTTCGGCGGAGGTGACGCCGTTAGGCGAGTCCTCCAGCACCACGGAGCAGCCAGGGTCGGCGGCCAGCAGCTTGGTGCCGAGCAGGTAGGGCTCGGGGTCGGGCTTGATGCTGGTGACGTCCTCGGCGCAGACGGTCACAGGGAAGCTCAGGCCGGTCGCCTGGAACACGGCTTCCATGATCATCCGCTCGGACGAGGTGACGAGCGCGTGCGGTACACCGGCCGCCGTCACCTCGGCGAGCAGTTCGAGAGCGCCAGGGCGCGGGGTGACCGGCGAGCTGCGCAGCTTGGCGGCCATCTCGTCCCGCATCCAGTGGGTCAGCGTCTCGCGCGAGACCGGGTGGGCGGCCTTGCCGAGCAGGTAGTCGAGGGTGGCCTGGAGTGACCCGCCGACGAGCTTGCCCTGGTCTTCGTGGGACCAGCGCCCGCCCAGCCTGGACATGACCGCGGTTTCCACCTCGAACCAGAGTGGCTCGGTGTCGACGAGCAGCCCATCCATGTCGAAGAGGACGGCTTGAAGGGTGAACATCAGACGCTGAAGTACTTCGCCTCGGGATGGTGAGCGACCAGTGCGTCGGTTGCCTGCTCCGGAGTGAGCTGGAACTCCTCGGACAGCTCCACCCCGATCCGCTCCGGGGCGAGCAGCCGCACGATCTTGGACCGGTCCTCCAGGTTCGGGCAGGCGGCATAGCCGAACGAGAACCGCGCGCCACGGTAGCCGAGCCGGAAGAAGTCGTCCAGGTCCTCCGGGTCGTCCCCGCCGATGCCGAGCTCGGACCTGATCCGGGTGTGCCAGAACTCGGCCAGCGCCTCGGTGAGCTGCACCGACAGCCCGTGCAGCTCGACGTAGTCGCGGTAGGAGTTCTTCGCGAACAGCTCGGCGGTCGCCTGGCTGATCTTGGTCCCGACGGTGACCAGCTGGAAGGCCACCACGTCGGTCTCGCCGCTCTCCCGTGGCCGGAAGAAGTCGGCCAGGCACAGGTGCCGGTCCCGGCGCTGGCGGGGGAAGGAGAATCGCTCCCGCCCGGCCCCTGACTCGTCCAGGATGACCAGGTCGTTGCCCTCGCTCACGCAGGGGAAGTAGCCGTAGACCACGGCGGCCTCGATCATCCCCTCCGTCCGCAGCCGTTCCAGCCACATCCGCAGCCGGGGCCGCCCCTCCGACTCGACGAGCTCCTCGTAGCCCGGCCCGGCGCCGCGGGACCCCTTCAGCCCCCACTGCCCCATGAACGTGGCCCGCTCGTCGAGGTAGGCGGCATAGTCCGCCAGCGGGATCCCCTTGACGATCCGGTCTCCCCAGAAGGGTGGTGCCGGTATCTGATTGCTGATCTGAACGTCCGAACGGAGCGGCATGTCCTCCGGCGCCGTCACCAGCAGCCGCGCGCTGGCAGGCCTGGCCGCTACCCGGCGTTCGCGAAGTGGCGGCAGCGACGCACCGGCCACGCCGCGCTTCACGGCCATGCAGGCGTCCATCAGCCTGAGGCCTTCGAACGCGTCACGGGCGTACCGCACGTCACCGTCGAACAGCCCGGCCAGATCCTGCTCCACATAGGAGCGGGTGAGCGCCGCGCCGCCGAGCAGCACCGGCCAGCGCTGCGCCAGCTTGCGTGAGTTCAGCTCGGCCAGGTTGTCCCGCATGACGACCGTCGACTTGACCAGCAGGCCGGACATGCCGATCACGTCCGCCTCGTTGTCCTCGGCAGCGGCCACGATCGCCGAGATCGGCTGCTTGATCCCGATGTTCACCACGTCGTACCCGTTGTTGGACAGGATGATGTCGACCAGGTTCTTGCCGATGTCGTGCACGTCGCCGCGCACCGTGGCGAGCACGATGGTCCCCCGCCCGGCCTCGTCGGTGCGCTCCATGTGCGGCTCGAGGTAGCCGACCGCCGACTTCATCACCTCGGCGGACTGCAGCACGAACGGCAGCTGCATCTGTCCCGAGGCGAACCGCTCACCGACCGTCTTCATGCCGTCGAGCAGCACGTCGTTGACGATCTCCAGGGCGGGCCTGCGGGTCAGCGCCTCCTCCAGATCCGCTTCCAGCCCGGTCCGCTCGCCGTCGATGACCCGCCGCTTCAGCCGCTCCCACAGGGGCAGGCCTGCCAGCTCCGCCGCCCGGCCCGCCCTGACGGCGGCCGCGTTCACCCCTTCGAACAGCTGGAGCAGCCGGGCCAGCGGGTCATAGCCCTCCCGCCGCCGGTCGTAGATCAGGTCCAGCGCGGTCTGCAACTGCTCGTCCGGTATCCGGGCGATCGGCATGATCCGGGCCGCGTGCACGATCGCGGAGTCCAGCCCGGCCCGCACGCACTCGTCCAGGAAGACCGAGTTGAGCACCGCCCTGGCGGCCGGGTTCAGGCCGAACGAGACGTTGGAGACGCCCAGCGTGGTCTGCACGTCCGGGTAGCGGCGCTTCAGCTGGCGGATCGCCTCGATGGTGGCGATCGCGTCTTTGCGGGTCTCCTCCTGCCCGGTCGCGACCGGGAACGTGAGGCAGTCCACGATGATGTCGCTGACCCGCATGCCCCAGTTGCCGGTCAGGTCCTCGATCAGCCGGGTGGCGACCGCCACCTTCCACTCGGCGGTGCGGGCCTGCCCCTGCTCGTCGATGGTGAGCGCGATGACCGCGGCACCATGCTCCATGACCAGCGGCATCACCCGGGCGATCCGGGACTCCGGCCCGTCGCCGTCCTCGTAGTTGACCGAGTTGACCACCGCCCGGCCGCCCAGCAGCTCGAGGCCGGCGGTCAGCACCTCAGGCTCGGTCGAGTCCAGCACCAGCGGCAGCGTGGCCGCAGTGGCCAGCCGCCCGGCCAGCTCCTTCATGTCGGCGACGCCATCGCGTCCGACGTAGTCCACGCACAGGTCCAGCAGGTGCGCCCCGTCCCTGGTCTGCTGGCGGGCGATCTCCACACAGTCGTCGTACCGCCCGGCCGCCATCGCCTCGCGGAACGCCTTGGAACCGTTGGCGTTGGTCCGCTCCCCGATCGCCAGGAACGCGGTGTCCTGCCGGAACGGCACGTGCTGGTAGAGCGAGGCCACCCCCGGCTCGGCCCGGGGCCGCCGCTTGGTCAGCGCCCGGCCGCGCACCCGCTCCACCACGGCCGCCATGTGCTCGGGCGTCGTGCCACAGCACCCGCCCACGAGGCTGAGCCCGAACTCGCCGGTGAACCCCTCGTGTGCGTCCGCCAGCTCGGCCGGCGTCAGCGGATACCGTGCCCCGTCCGAGGTCAGCTCGGGCAGCCCGGCGTTCGGCATGCAGGACAGCAGAGCCTTCGAGTGCCTGGCCAGGTAGCGCAGGTGCTCGCTCATCTCCCCCGGCCCGGTGGCACAGTTCAGCCCGATCGCGTCCACCCCGAGCGGCTCCAGGGCGGTCAGCGCGGCGCCGATCTCACTGCCCAGCAGCATCGCCCCGGTGGTCTCGATCGTCACGTGCACGATCAGCGGCACCCTGCCGCCGGTGCCGGCTGCCGCAGGGTGTGTTTCCGCCCAGGAGAGTATGGCGCGCCTGGCCCCCACGACCGCCGCCTTCGCCTGCAGCAGGTCCTGGCAGGTCTCCACGATGAGGGCGTCCACGCCCCCGCGCAGCAGCCCGGCCGCGTTCTCCTGGTAGGCATCGCGAAGCCCGGCGAACGCCACATGCCCCAGCGTCGGCAGCTTGGTCCCCGGCCCGACCGACCCCAGCACCCAGCGCGGCTGTTCAGCCGTCGACCACTGATCGGCCGCCTCCCGGGCGATCCGGGCCGACGCCTCGGACAGCTCCCCGATCCTGGCGGTGAGACCGTACTCGCCCAGGTTGGCCAGGTTCGACCCAAACGAGTTCGTGGTCACACAGTCCACGCCCACGGCCAGATAACGGTCGTGTATCGACCTGACGATGTCAGGCCTGGTCTCGTTCAGGATCTCGTTGCAACCCTCGTGGCCAAGGAAGTCATCGAGCGAAGCATCGCTGGCCTGCAGCATGGTGCCCATCGCCCCATCGGCAACCACGACCCGCTCAGACAGCACCTGCAGCAGGTGCGGCACATTATCGGTCATCGTCCCCCTATTCTAGTGGCCGGCCGTATGCCACGTTTTCCTGGCCGGAACGACGCCCTACGGCGAGCTTTTTGGCCGGGACCACGCCCTACGGCCCACTTGCGGCGACGCGGCCGGTATCGTCTGGTCACCCAGTGATCATGGTTGACCACGTAATCTGTAGTCGGCGGAGTAGATTGCCCAGCGGGACACCCGGGAGGAGGTGGTGAGCGATCAAGCTCAACGGGGTAGGCAAGCTCACCGCACCCGTGCTGGTAGCCGCGTTCGAGGGCTGGAATGACGCAGGCGAGGCAGCGAGCGGGGTCATCAGCCACCTGGGCATCGAGTGGGACGCCACGCCGATCGCTGCCATGGACCCCGAGGACTTCTACGACTTCCAGGTCACCCGCCCGGTCGTCGAGTTCTCCGAAGGCCGTACCGAGCGCCTGGTCTGGCCCACCACCCGCTTCTCCGTGGCCAAGCCCGAGGGTTTCAGCCGGGACATCGTCCTGGTCCACGGCATCGAGCCCAACATGCGCTGGCGGGCCTTCAGCAACGAACTGGTCGCCTCGTTCACTGAACTCGAGGTAGAACTCGTCGTCCTCCTCGGCGCCCTGCTCGCCGACTCCCCGCACACCCGGCCCGTCCCGGTCTCGGCCGCCGCCTCGGACCCCAAGCTCGCCGCCGAGCTGAACGCGGCTCCGGTGGACTACAAGGGGCCGACCGGCATCGTCGGCGTCCTGGCCCACGCCTGCGCTGACGCCGGCATCCCGGCCGTCTCCCTCTGGGCCTCCGTCCCGCACTACGTCGCCACCCCGCCCAGCCCCAAGGCCACTCTCGCCCTGCTGCGCGGCGTCGAGGACGTCCTCGACGTGGCCCTGCCGCTGGCCGACCTGAGCGAGAAGGCCCGCGCCTGGGAACGCGGCGTCGACGAGCTGGCTCAGCAGGACACCGAGGTCGCCGAGTACGTCCGCACCCTGGAAGAGTCGCAGGACGCCACCGACCTGCCCGAGGCCAGCGGCGACGCGATCGCCCGCGATTTCGAGCGCTACCTGCGCCGCCGCCACGGCGGTCCTGGCCCGGCTACGCCCGGGGCTCGTTAGCTTTGCCGGAACCACACCCTGCGGCGGCGACGGCCCCCGTTGGGGCGGCGGCACCCGATGACCGCTGGCTGCGCCGGCTGGCCGGCTACTGCTGGCGGCACCCCCGGCTCGTCCTGCTGTCCCTCGGCGGCTCCGCGGCCGCCACCGGCGTGCAGGCGCTCATCCCGCTGATCATGGCCTGGATCGTGGACAGCGCGATCATCACCCGCCGCGAACCGGTCTGGCTGGGCGCCTCGGTGCTGATCGCGGCCGGGCTGGTCAGCTTCGCGGCCGTGTACACCAGGCGCTACCGCGGCAGCCAGCTAGCCCTGGAAGTCCAGCACGACCTGCGGACCGAGCTGTTCGAGTCGCTGTCCCAGCTGGACGGGGAGTGCCAGGACCGGCTGCATACCGGCCAGATCGTCAGCCGCTCGATCTCCGACCTGACCATGGTCTTCAACGTGCTGGGCATCGTGCCGGTGCTGGGCGGCAACGCGCTGCTGTTCGTGGTGTCCATCGTCATCATGGCCGTCCTGTCGCCACTGCTCACCCTGGTCGCTCTCGCGGTGGCGCCGGCTCTCTGGCTGATCGCGGTCGCCTCCCGCCGCAAGCTCTTCCCGGCCAGCTGGGACGCCCAGCAGAAGGAGGCCGAGGTAGCCGGGGTCGTCGAGAGCGCGGTGACCGGCGTCCGGGTGGTCAAGGGCTTCGGCCAGGAAGAGCAGGAGACCGGCCGGCTGGAAAAGGCCGCCGCCCGGCTGTACTCGGCGAGAGTGCGGGTCGTCCGGCTGTCCGCGCGTTACACCCCGGCGCTCGGCGCTGTCCCCATGCTCGGCCAGGCCGGCGTCCTGGCGCTGGGTGGCTGGCTGGCCCTGCACGGCTCGATCAAGATCGGCGTGTTCCTGGCCTTCTCCCTGTACGTCGGCCAGCTGGTCGCCCCGGTGCGGGTGATGTCCGGCCTGATCACGGTCGGCCAGGAGGCGCGGGCCAGCGTCATCAGGGTCTTCGAGGTGGTGGACTCCAAGCCGGTGATCACCGAGCGGCCCGGTGCGGTATCCCTGCCCACCGGGGCGCCCGGCGTGGAGTTCGGCGAGGTGCGGTTCGGCTACCTGCCGTCCGAGCCGGTGCTGCGTGGCCTGTCCCTGCGGGTGCGGCCCGGCGAGACGCTGGCGCTGGTCGGCACGTCCGGGTCGGGAAAGTCGACGATCTCCCTGCTGCTCCCCCGGTTCTACGACGTCTCACGCGGCGCCATCAGGATCGGCGGCCAGGACGTCCGGGATCTGACCCTCGGCTCGCTGCGCGCGTCCATCGGCCTGGTGATGGAGGACAGCTTCCTGTTCTCCGGCACGATCCGCGCCAACATCAGCTACGGCCGCCCCGATGCGACCCCCGAGCAGGTCGAGGCCGCGGCCAGGGCGGCGGAGGCCGACGAGTTCATCGCCACGCTGCCCGGCGGTTACGGCACCGTCATCGGCGAGCAGGGGCTCACCCTGTCCGGCGGCCAGCGCCAGCGGGTCGCGCTGGCCCGCGCGCTCATCACCGATCCGGCCCTTCTCGTGCTGGACGATGCCACCTCGGCCATCGACGCCAGGGTCGAGGCACAGATCCACGCCACGCTGCGCAAGGTCATGGCCGGCCGCACCACAGTGCTGATCGCGCACCGCCGGTCCACGGTCGCGCTGGCCGACCGGATCGCCGTCCTGGACGCCGGCCGGGTGGTGGACGAGGGCACCCATGACGAGCTGATGCGGCGCTGCCCGCTGTACCGGCTGCTGCTGTCCGGCCCGGGCGACGACGCCGAGGGCATCGACGCTGGCGAGCTTTCGTCCTACACCGAGGCCGCCGCCGGGCAGCGGCTGTGGCCGGACCGGTCCAGCGCCCAGCCACCGGCCAGCACCGGTCAGCCGGCCGCCGGGGCAGCCAGTGGCGGCGGCGGTGGCGCGGTCGGTGGCGGCCGGGACGGCGGCGCCCTCGGCGTCGGCGGGATGCTGGCTGGCGTGCCAGCGACCCCGGAGCTGCTGGCCAAGGTCGCCGCGCTGCCACCGGCCACCGACCTGCCGGGGATCAGCCAGGACGCGGCACGGGCGCCCGAGCCGCGGCTGACCCTGCGCCGGCTGCTGCGGCCGATCGCGCTCGCGCTGGTCATCGGGCTGGTGCTGGACGGCCTGGACGCGGTGGCCGGGATCGTCATGCCGGTCCTGGTCCGCAGCGGGGTGGACAACGGCATCCTGGCCAGGCAGTTCCATGCGATTGCCGAGGTGTCGCTGATCGCGGTCGCGATCGTGGCGGCAGACTGGCTGGTCAACGTGGCCCAGACGAACGTGATCGGCCGCAACGGCGAGCGGATGCTCTATGCCCTGCGGGTGAAGATCTTCTCTCAGCTGCAGCGGCTGGGCCTGGACTTCTACGAACGGGAGATGTCCGGCCGGATCATGACCCGGATGACCACCGATGTGGACGCCCTGGACACGTTCCTGCAGTCCGGCCTGATCACCATGGTGAACGCGCTGCTGACGTTCGCCGGCGTCCTGATCGCGCTGCTGGTCATCAACGTCCGCCTGGGCCTCACGCTGCTGGCCGTCCTGCCGGTGATGCTGGCCGCCACGGTGGTGTTCCGGGTCAAGTCGTCCAGGGCCTACGCGCAGGCGCGTGAGCGGGTCGGCGCGGTCAACGCCGACCTGCAGGAGAACGTCGCCGGGCTGCGCACCGCCCAGGCCTTCCGCCGCGAGGGCCGGAACCTGGAGAACTTCGCCGGGCTCAGCGACTCCTACCGGCGCTCCCGGCTGCGGGCGCAGCGCTACATCTCGCTGTACTTCCCGTTCCTCCAGCTGCTGGCGACGGTCGCGGGTGCGCTGGTCCTGCTGGTGGCGGCGGGCGAGGTGCACAGCAAGGAGCTGACCGCCGGCGGCCTGATCGCCTACCTGCTCTACATCGACCTGCTGTTCTCACCGGTGCAGCAGCTGTCTCAGGTCTTCGACGGCTACAACCAGGCCGCGGTGGGCCTGAACCGGATCAGGGAACTCCTCCGGCAGCCAGTCAGCACGCCCCAGGCGCAGCGGCCACGCCCGGTCGGCCGCCTCGACGGGGAGCTGGAGTTCCGCGATGTGCACTTCCGGTACACCGGCCAGCCGCAGGAGGCGCTGGCCGGGGTCAGCCTGCGCGTCAGGCCCGGGGAGACCGTGGCCCTGGTGGGCCAGACCGGGGCTGGCAAGTCCACCATGGCCAAGCTCGTGGCGCGGTACTATGACGTGACATCGGGCAGCCTGCTCGTCGACGGCGTGGACGTGCGGGAGCTGGACCTGACCGGGTACCGGCACCGGCTCGGCGTGGTCCCGCAGGAGCCGCACCTGTCCCCCGGCACGGTCCGCGACGCCATCGCCTACGGGCGGCCCGGCGCGACCGACGCCGAGGTCGAAGCCGCGGCCCGTGAGACCGGGGCGATCGACATGATCGCCCGGCTGCCCGGCGGCTTCGGCCACGAGGTGGCCGAGCGCGGTCGCAACCTGTCCGCTGGCCAGCGCCAGCTCATCGCACTGACCAGGGCATACCTGGTGGACCCGGCCATCTTGCTGCTCGACGAGGCGACCGCGGCCCTGGACCAGGCGACCGAGATGGCGGTGCACCGCAGCACCGAGCGGCTGGCCGCCCGGCGCACCACCCTGGTCATCGCGCACCGGCTCAGCACCGCCGCCCAGGCCGGCCGCATCGCCGTGCTGGAGGCGGGCCGGATCACCGAGGTCGGCACCCACACCGAACTGCTCCGCCGGGGCGGCGGCTACGCCGCGCTGTGGGCGGCCTTCACCGGCGACCCCGGGATCGTCGCCTGACGCCGCCCGGCACCGGTGACGGTCAGAACGGCGGCCAGGGAACGGCGGGCCAGCCTTCCGGTGGGTAGGGGTGAACCCGGTGCTCGAGGAGGAGTTCCACCCGGCGCTGGGTAGCGGTGACCTCGTCCGGGGCCAGCCAGCAGGAGAGCTCCGCACCGAGCGGGCCGCCATCGAGGGCGCGCTGCAGCCGGTGCAGCTTCTCCACCGCGCCGGCCGGGAGGCGGCGGCCACGCCACTGCCACAGGACGGTGCGCAGCTTGTACTCCTCGGCAAAGCAGACACCGTGGTCGCAGCCGTACAGGTGACCGTCGCCATCGGGCAGCAGGTGGCCGATCTTGCGGTCGGCGTTGTTCACCACCGCGTCGAAGACCGCCATGTTGCGCAGGCCGGTGTGATCGCCGCGGCGGGCCAGCGCGATCGTGTCCACGTCCGGGTCGGTGTCGATCCAGAGCTGGCACATGCCCGGCCCGAACGGCCCTTCCCGGTACACCGTCGGCGGCACCACGTTCCAGCCGGCCGTCTTGGACACCGCGTAGGCGGCCACCTCGCGGCCGGCCAGCGTCCCGGTGGGGAAGTCCCACAGCGGGCGCTCCCCCGCCACCGGCTTGTACACGCACGTGGCCTCGGTGCCGTCACCCCGCACCGTGCAGTACAGGGTCGCGTTCGAGGCGACCACGAGCCTGCCCTCGATGTCCAGTTCGCCCTCGGTGAGCAGCGCGATCGCCGCCTGCTCGGCCTTCTGCGCAGCCTCGTCCCGGGGAGGGGGGGCCGTGCGCTTCCTGCTGTCCGTCCGTTTGCGCCCACCGCTGGGCCGCCGCCCTGGTGGCCCACTGGGTGGGCTCGCGGTCGGCTCCGTGGACGGCTCAGTCATGACCCGCCCGGTACCCGTTCTGTCTCGGGCAGACGTGACCGGTGGCATCGAGCGGCAGCCCGCACAGCGGGCAGGGTGGCCTGCCCTGCGCGACGATCCTGAGGGCGCGCTGGGCGAAGGCACGCGCGGCGTCGGGACTGAGCCGCACCCGCAGCACGCCGGGCCCGTCCGCGGGGACCACGTCGGCCAGCGGCTCCACCGGGGATTCGGACTCCTCCTGGGCCTCGATCACGACGCGGTCGGTCTCACCGTCCCAGGCGAGCGCGATCGCGCCCACCCGGAACTCCTCCATCAGCGGGAGATCGAGCGGGCCGTCGTCGGCCGGGGCCGACAGCGCGCTGGGCTGCCCGCCGGTTCGCCTGATCACCTCGTCGAGGAGCTCGTCGAGCCGCTCGGCCAACTGGCTCACCTGGAACTTCTCCAGGGAGACGCTGGTGACCCGGCTGCCGTCGGTCGCCTGCAGGTAGAAGGTCCGCTCGCCTGGCTGGCCGACTGCCCCTGCCACGAACCTCTGCGGCGGGTCGTACATGTAGAACGGCATGGTCCCTATCCTTGCGCGTCCGCTGTTACCGTCTCACGCGCGACTGCACCCGAAGTTACCGTGGCATCACCCGCTCCCCCGCCCACCGCACCGTCGCTGCCCTCCCGCCGCCCCGGATGGCCGGTGTCGCGGCGGATGAGACTGCTAACGTCGCCGCCGTTGTCATTCATCCGGACCACGAACGGGCGGAGCGGGGTGTACCTGATCACCGTCAGCGAGCACGGGTCGGCCTGAATCCGCTGACACTGGTCGAGATGCAGGCCGAGGGCGTCAGCCACGATCGCCTTGATCACATCGCCGTGCGAGCAGATGACGTAAACGGCACTGGGGCCGAGCCTGGAGTTCCAGTCCCTGACCGCGCTCACCGCCCGGTGCTGCATGTCGAGCATCGACTCCCCATGGGGCCCGGGGAAACGCACCGCGCTCGGGTGCTGCTGCACCACCCGCCACAACGGTTCCTTGGCCAGCTTCTTCAGTGGCTGGTTGGTCCAGTCGCCGTACTTGCACTCGCCAAGGCGCTCGTCGCGGTGGAAGGGCACCGGGTCACGCTGGTCCGCGATCGCCGTGGCCGTCTGCGCGCACCGCTCCAGCGGGCTGGTGACGATCGCGTCGAGCGGCACGGGCGCCAGCCTTGCCGCCAGCGCCTGAGCCTGAGCGGTGCCACGGTCATCCAGCGTGACGCCGGGCGTCCAGCCGGACAGCACGGATCCGGTGACAGCCGTAAGGCCGTGCCGCACAAGAAGGACCAACGTCACGACACGACTCTACGGGGTCCGGCCCAGTCCCGAGGACCCGCCAGGCCCCGTGCCGCCACTGCCCGGTCAGCGGTCGGGCAGCAGCACGAACGTGACGTCGCCGAAGCTGACCTGGTCGCCGGAGTGGACCGGCACCGGCTCGCGGACCCGCCAGCCGTTCAGCCGGGTGCCGTTGGTCGAGCCGAAGTCGGTGAGCAGCCATCCGGCCAGGTCGCGGTCCAGGCCGGCGTGCTGCCGCGACACGGTAAGGTCCGCGATGACCAGGTCACAGCTGGGATCGCGGCCGATGGTGAACCGGAGCTGGCTGCTGAACGCCGGAAAGCTCAGCCCGGGCAGTCGCGGCCGGCGCCCCACCGAACCCACCCGCCGCGCCGAGCTGACCACGGCGTCGCGCACCGGGGTGAAGACCGCGCTGGCCCGTGACCCGAGGCCGATCCTGGCCGGAAGCTGGCGCCAGGCCGGCGGCATCCGGAACCGCCGGGGCGTGGGCAGGTCGGTGAACAGCCCGGCCAGCTCGCTGTGGTCCCTGGCCCCGAGGGCGGCCTCCATCCGGTACACGAACGTGTCATGGGAGAGCTGCCCCGCCGCGAATCCCTCGCGCAACTGGGCAACGGCTTCCTCGCGGTCGGCGTCGGAGGCGCGGAGCGGAGGGCTGGCGTACTCGGCACCATGGGAAGGCCCTGCCATGGACGCATTGTCCCTCGCCCAGCCGCGCACCGCCAATACCGCTTCCAGCCGGTACCTGACACCCGCGGTTACCGCCGCGGTGGCCCGGTTTACCGGCGTTCGCACCGCGGTCGCTGGTGTCGCTGGCGGCATCCTGGGCACCACTCGCCGTAGGCTGGCCGGCATGTCATCGGTGAGCGCAGAGCCGGACGCGGGTGTCCCGGCGCAGCCAGGCGGTGCGGGCGGCGTGTTCGCCGAATTCTGCGCGGCCGGGCTGTGGCCGGGCCTGGGCCGGGCGCTGGCGGGGCGGCTGGCCGCGGCCGGGATCACCTCGGCCGACGAGGTCAGCGCCGCCAAGCTCGAACTGGTCGAGGGTATCGGGCCCAAGCGGGCCGAGCGGCTGGCGAGCGCATTCGAGGACGCGCTGCCGTGTTACGACACGGCGGAGATCCTGGTGTCCTGCCGGGTGCCCGCCAAGTTCGCCGGGCCCGCCGTCAGCTATCTGGGCAGGTCCGCGCCGATCCGGCTGCGCGAGGATCCCTGGCTGCTGCTCCTGCTGCCCCAGATCCAGCCCAACCAGGCCGACTGGTTCGCCCGCCAGCTGCTGGGCGACGGGGCGCACCCGCAGGACCCCAGGCGCGGCCGGGCGCTGGTCGCGCACCTGCTGGGCAAGGCGGCGCGGGACGGGCACACGGCCGTGCCCGCCGACGTGATCATGCGGTCGGCGGGACGGTTCCGGGTGGACGACCCGGCCGCCGCCGTGACCGCCGCGATCGATGAGGGCACCGTCATCCCGTTCGAGGACGAGGCCACCGAGGCCACCGGGGCCACCGGGGCCGGCGATGACGCGGCGCCGGACGAGGGCCCGGCGGGCGAAGTCGCCGAGCCTGGCATCACCGGCCTGCTGTCACTGGCCCGGTACGCCATGGCCGAGGAGGCGATAGCCGAGGGCCTGCAGCGGCTGTCGGCCACAGCGGAGCCGCTGGCCGAGCCCAAGCCCGCTGCAAAAAGAACCGGCAAGGGAAAAGGAAAGAGCAAGACCGCTGCCAAGCGCGCCGAGCCGGATGGCGACGGCGATCAGGCCACACTCGCTGATGCCGCCGGGACGATTGAGCCTGCTGAGCCTGCTGAGCCTGCTGAGCCTGCTGAGGTTGCTGGGACGGCTGAGGTTGCTGGGATGGCGACTGGGACGGCTGGGCAGGCCGGAACGGTCGAGCTGGACGAGGCACAGCGCGGCGCGGTTGAGGCCGTGACCGGGCACGGGGTCAGCGTGCTGGCCGGCGGGCCGGGCACCGGCAAGAGCCGCACGGTCGCGGCCGTCGTCGCGCTGGCCGCCGAGCGGGAGCTGCGGGTCGCGCTGGCCGCGCCGACCGGCCGGGCAGCGAAGCGCCTGGAGGAGCTGGCCGGTGCCCCGGCCACCACGCTGCACCGGCTGCTCGGCGCCCAGGGCCGCAGCCATGGCAACGGCGGAGAGCCGGGCCGTGGCAGCGAACCCGCCTGGATCTTCACCCGGTGCGAAGAGTGGCCACTGGACGCCGACCTCGTGGTGGTGGACGAATCCTCGATGCTCGACGCGGAGCTGGCCGCCGCGCTGGTCGAAGCCTGCGCCGACGGCACCAGGCTGATGCTGGTCGGCGACCCGGCCCAGCTGCCGTCGATCGGTCCCGGCCGGGTGCTGGCCGACATCATCGACTCGGGTGCGGTGCCGGTCACCGAGCTGACCACGCTCTACCGGCAGCGGGAAGGTGGCGTGATCGCCCGGCTGGCCACCGCGGTGCGCGGCGGCTCGCTGCCCCCGGTGAAGCCGGACGGCCCGGACCAGGAGCACGAGGCGGTCGTCGTGCCGGTGCGCAGCAGCCAGCAGGCGGCGCTGCGGGTCACGCAGCTCGTCACCGACTCGATCCCGCGCGCGCTTGGCATCCAGGCGGCCGACATCCAGGTCGTCACGCCGGTGCACAAGGGCCCGGCGGGCACGATCGAGCTGAACCGCGCGCTCAAGGCACGGCTCAACCCCGGGCCCGGCGCCCATGGCGGGTTCGACCCGGGCGACCGGGTGGTGGCGATCGCCAACCACGTCGACGAGGGTTTCGCCAACGGCGAGGTCGGCACCGTCGTCAGCACCGCCGACGACGGGCTGATCATCACGTTCACCGGCGTCCCGGTCACCGTGCCGGTCAAGCTGCTGGCCGACCTGCGGCATGGCTGGGCGATGACCGTGCACCGCGCCCAGGGGTCGGAGTGGCCTGCCGTGGTCGCGGTCTTCCCGGCCGAGGCCACCGGGATGCTGTCCAGGCCGCTGATCTACACCGCCCTCACCAGAGCGCAGCGGCACCTGTCAGTCGTCCACGGCGCAGGGCCGGCCCTGGCCAGGGCGGTGCAAGTTGTCGGTGAGCGGCCGCGGCAGACCCGGCTGGCTGACATGCTGCGCTGAGGGTGTGCGACCGGGGGCGCCAGCACAATTTCATTTATCCAAAAGATTATTGAATCTGACTGAGCCGGAGCGGGGTCTGGTCAGCCGCCCATCGCGTGCAGGCCGCCGTCGACGTGGACGATCTCGCCAGTGGTCGCGGGGAACCAGTCGGAGAGCAGCGCGACGCAGGCGCGAGCGGCCGGGCCGGCATCCCTGATGTCCCAGCCGAGCGGAGCGCGTTCGGCGAAGAGCGGCTCGAACTCGTCGAAACCGGGGATGCTCTTCGCCGCCATGGTGCGGACCGGGCCTGACGACACCAGGTTGACCCTGATCTTCTTCGCGCCCAGGTCACGGGCGAGGTAGCGGGAACAGGCCTCCAGGCCGGCCTTGGCCACGCCCATCCAGTCGTAGCCCGGCCAGGCCTTGCTCGCGTCGAAGTCGAAGCCGACGACCGATCCGCCGCCCTTCATCAGCGGCAGCGCCGCCACGGTGAGTGCCTTGAGCGAGTAGGTGGAGACGTGCACGGCCGCCGCCACGTCTTCCCAGGTGGTGTTCAGGAAGTTGCCGCCGAGCGCGTCCTGCGGTGCGTTGCCGATCGAGTGGACCACGCCGTCGAGGCCGTCGACAAGCGCGCTCGCCCGCTCGGCCAGCGAATCGAGCTGGCCGGTGTCCGTCACGTCGAGCTCCAGGACGGGTGGCGGGCTGGGCAGCCGCTTGGCGATCCGCTCCACCAGGGTCAGCCGGCCGAACCCGGTGAGGATCACCGTGGCGCCCTGCTCCTGCGCGATCTTCGCCACGTGGAAGGCGATCGAGGCGTCGGTCAGCACACCGGTCACCAGGATCCGCTTGCCGTCGAGGATGCCGCCCATCGGTGTCTGCTATCCCTTCAGTCAGTGTCAGTCAGTGGCCCATGCCAAGGCCGCCGTCCACCGGGATGACCGCCCCGGTGATGTAAGCAGCGTCGCCGCCCGCCAGGAAGGCCACCACGCCGGCGACCTCGTCGGCCGAGGCGAAGCGCTTGAGCGGCACACCGGCCAGGATCGCTTCCCTGCGTGCCTCGGGCAGCACCGCTGTCATGTCGGTGTCGACGAATCCGGGTGACACGACGTTCGCGGTGATGTTGCGGGGGGCCAGCTCGCGGGCCAGCGAGCGGGCCATGCCCACCAGCCCGGCCTTCGACGCCGCGTAGTTGGCCTGGCCGGGCGAGCCGAGCAGCCCGACCACCGAGGAGATGAAGATGAGGCGGCCGCGGCGCTGGCGCATCATGCCGGACACGGCCCGCTTGGCGACCCGGTAGGCGCCGGTGAGGTTGGTGTCGACCACCTTGATGAAGTCTTCCTCTTTCAGCCGCATGAGGAGCTGGTCGCGGGTGATCCCGGCGTTGGAGACGAGCACCTCGACCGGCCCGTGCTCCTCCTCCACCTGCTTGAAGGCGGCGTCTACCGAGGCCCCGTCGGTGACATCGCATTGGACCACGCTCAGGCCTTCGACCGGGTCACCCGACCGGGACGTCACCGTCACGTTGTCGTCACCGGCTGCCAGCCTGCGGGCGATGGCCAGCCCGATTCCCCGGTTTCCGCCGGTCACCAGTACGGAACGGCTCACTGTGCTGGAACACCTCCGCGGTAGGCATCCTGGCGAGACTACCGGTCGCCGACGTGGGATAGGTTGCCTGTCGTGGATCAAAGCACACAATCAGCGCCGGCGGACCGGATCGATCCCGAGTTCGCCAGCCTGGCGCTGCGCGAGCTGGCCGACGCCGCACTACAGCGGGCGTCTGACCTTGGCGCGCAGCACGCCGACTTCAGGGCCGAACTCGTCCGCGGGCAGCGTCTGCAGCTCGCCGACGGTCACCTGGAGACGCTGCTCGACGCCGACGACATGGGCCTCGCCGTCCGGGTGGTGGTGGATGGCACCTGGGGGTTCGCGGCCTCCGTGGATCTGACCCCGGAAGCGGCCGCCGATGCCGCGCAGCAGGCGGTGGACGTGGCCAGGGTCGCCGCGCCGATCGCGGCCGAGCGGATCGAGCTGGCGGACGAGCCGGCCCACGGCGATGTCACCTGGGTCTCCGCCTACGTGACCGACCCGTTCGAGGTCAGCGTCGCCGACAAGATCGCGCTGTTTCAGGAGTGGAGCGAGGGTCTGCTCGGCCACGACGGGGTCGACCACGTGGACGTGACGCTGGACGCCGCGAAAGAGTGCAAGTTCTACTCCGACGGGGCGACGACCACGCTGCAGCAGCGCGTCCGGGTGCATCCCGAGGTCACCGCGGTGCTGCTCAGCCCGGACGGCAGGTTCGAGACCATGCGCACGCTCGCGCCGCCGGTCGGCCGCGGGTATGAGTACCTGACCGGGACCGGCTGGGACTTCGCCGCCGAGCTGGCCGAGATGCCGGGCCTGCTGGCCGGGAAGCTGGCCGCGCCGTCAGTCAAGCCCGGGCGCTATGACCTGGTCATCGAGCCGACCAACCTGTGGCTCACGATCCACGAGTCCATCGGGCACGCCACCGAGCTCGACCGGGCGCTCGGCTATGAGGCCGCCTACGCGGGGACCTCGTTCGCCACGCCGGACAAGCTGGGGAGCCTCCAGTACGGTTCGCCGGTCATGCACATCACCGGCGACCGCACGGCCGAGCACGGGCTGTCCACCGTCGGTTTCGACGACGAAGGGGTGGCCGCCCAGTCCTGGGACCTGATCTCAGGCGGCGTTTTCACCGGCTACCAGCTGGACCGGCGGATAGCCCGGCGCGCCGGGCTCGGCAGGTCGAACGGCTGCGCGTTCGCCGCCTCGCCGGACGCCATGCCGCTGCAGCGGATGGCCAACGTTTCGCTGCAACCCGCCGCCGGCGGGCCGTCGGTTGCCGACCTTATCGCGGGGGTGGAGAACGGGATCTACATCGCCGGCGACAAGAGCTGGTCGATCGACATGCAGCGGTACAACTTCCAGTTCACCGG
>DASXMU010000253.1:0-10153 GCA_036495485.1 Streptosporangiaceae bacterium | reverse complement strand
GCATGCGGCCCGCGCCTACCGTGACCTCGGGCAACTGCAGAAGGCCGAGCAATACGCCGAGAAATCTGTCGGCCTGTGCCTACCCGAGCACAGCCGGACCCGTGCCCAGCGCAACGCCATCCAGGCGACCGCTCACCTGCGCATGGGAGAGATCGACGCTGCCGCCGCAGCCGGCCTCCTGGTCGTGAGCGACGCCTGGAACCTGCACTCTGGTCACGTGTTTGGCGAGGTCGCTCAGTTGGCCGCGTCGATAGCTCCTTTTGGAGCGCCAGAAGCCAAGGAGTTCTTGGAGCAGGCACAGGAACTGCTCAAGACGCGCGGATCGTTCGTCCAGTCGTCAGCCGGCTAGCCCGTCGTCACGACCTGAAATGCCTCGGCGAGTCTGCCTTCGGGCAGCCCGGCCGCTGCGGTGTTCGGCGCGATCCGCTCGCGGAGTCGGTCGGCGAGCGTATCTGGGTCTTTGATCTGGCTGGCGTGAGTGCGGACGGCGGCGACCTTGCGGTCGAAGGTCGTGGTGATGTCCACGTAGTGGTTGATCTCGCGCGGTGGGCTGTTCAGCAGCCATGCCTCGCGCACAGTCCAGGGTTGCAGTCCTTCGTTGTTGCGTAGGTGGGGGAGGGCGAAGGGGTTGCCGGCGTCGGGGTAGATCGCGGTGAGCACGGCGGCGCCGGTGGCGAGGTGATCGGGATGGCAACTACGGAACCGCTGCCAGTTCCACTCCGGGCTCCACGTGACGACCACCTGCGGCCGTACCTGCCGAATGACCCGGACTAGGTCGACGTGCAGAGTACGTGAGTTCTGCCGGAGACCTCCTTCGGTCAGGTTGAAGAACTGGACATCGTGCACTCCGAGGATGTCGGCGGCCTTCTGCTGCTCGGACTGGCGGATATGGGGGAGTTCGTCTCGGGGCAGTGTGGGCTCGAACCCGCCGGCGAGTGCCGCAGCGTGGGACGAGGGTGCCAAAGATCATCGTGTGCGGTTGCACCCGGCGGAACTATATGCAATTGATCTCCCACGGACATCCGTTAGGTGGCACCATGAGACCCCAGGTAAACCGGACGCCGCCCCTGCCCGTCTGAATGTCAGCCGGCAGGTGAATGGGAGTGCGCGTCGGGGGGGATCCATACGGTGGCAGGCGATCGGCTCTGTCCGCATTGCGGCGCGCCGCTCGGCGTGCGCGACCGGGTCTGTTTCCGCTGCCAGCAAGCCGTGGAACCGGAGCGGGCGGCAGCCACTCGCGACGGCCAGGCCGCCCCGGGCGGACCGATCCAGCTCGAGCTGATCTGGGGACGGGACCGCAGGGCGTGCAGCGTGCCCGCCACGGGCGCCGCCATCGGCTCCACCAACGCGTCCGACGTGGTCATCCCCGCCGCGTTCCTCGCCCCGCGGCATGCACAGGTGATCTACCGCGATGAATCCTGGCAGGTCGAGGCCCTCGCCCAGGGCGGTTCCGTGCTGCTGCACGGCAAGACGGTCCGCAGCGCGGCGATAGCCGCAGGTGACGTGTTCCGGCTCGCCGACGGGATCGGCAACTTCGTCACGGTGAAGGTGCCCAGGCCGGGCCGGACCCGGTTGCGCGCGGGCGGCCTGCGGGCAGCTCTTCCCGGCCTCGACGAGTCCTATCTCATCGGCCGCGACGAACGATGCCGGGTCCGGCTGGATCACCCCTTGGTGCAGCCCCGTCACCTGGCCGTCCACCGGGATCAGGCGGGGACGCTCTGGGCTCAGGACCAGAGAACGGCGGCCGGGGTGTATGTCAACGGCCGGCGGCTGCGCGGCCGGGGTCAACTGGCCGTCGGAGACATCATCCAGATCGGCCCGTTCAGCGCCCGGGTCGGCCCGGCGGCGCTCGAGCCGCTGGAGCAGGTGGCCGGCATCGAAATCACCGTGCGCGAGGCCAGCGTGGCCGCCCCGGCGCAGCGGCGGGCACAGGGCCGTACCTTGCTGCACGATCTGTCGCTGGTCCTGGAGCCAGCCAGCCTCACCGCCGTGGCCGGGCCGAGCGGGGCAGGGAAGACGACGCTCATGCGGCTGCTGTCCGGGCAGCTTCCGGCGGCCCGCGGCGTGGTGGAGTACAACGGAGCCGATCTCGCCCAGTGCCGCCAGGCGTTCGCGGGGCTGATGGGCTACGTCCCGCAGGATGACGTCGTGCACGCCGACCTGACAGTCACCGAAGCGCTGGAGTATCAGGCCAGGCTGCGCCTTGGGCCCGGATCGTCCCCTGAGTTCCGGCTGGTGCGGGTCGACCACGCCCTCGGTTTGGTGGAACTCACACTGCAGCGCACGCAGCAGGTGAAGACGCTCAGTGGGGGCCAGCGCAAGCGCGTGTCGATCGCCTGTGAGCTGCTCAGCGAACCGCAGGTCATCTTCCTCGACGAACCGACGTCCGGGCTGGACCCGGGCCTGGACAAGAGGATGATGCTGCTGCTGCGGCTGCTCGCCGATCAGGGACACACGGTCGTGCTGACCACGCATGCGATCACCCACGTGGACGTGTGCGACACCTTGGTGCTGGTCGGCCCGGGCGGGCACGTCATCTACACCGGGCCGCCGGACGAGGCGCTCGACTGGTTCGGCGTGCAGACTCTGGGCGATGTGTATTCCCTGGTGGAGACCGAGGAGGCGGCAGAACGCGCGGCTGGGCGGGTCCGGCAGCAGCAACAACAACAACCTGCCTCCACCCGGGCGGCCACGGCGGCCGGGCCCGGCCGGGCTGACTCCCCGCGGCCGGAAGCCAGCCTGGGCGCCGCGCGCCCGCCGGCCGGCTCCCCGGCCTGGCGGAAGGCGATCATGGACCAGGCCAGAATCTTCGCCGGGCGTCACGTCCGGCTGATCGGGCGCGACCGGACCGCGCTGATGTTCAGCCTGCTGCAGGGCATCGGGATCGGGGTACTCACCGCCCTGGTCGCGGCCAAGCCATTCACCTGGGTCACCCAGGGCAACGCCCCGGGCTTCGTCTTCGGCTGCGCCTCCGTCTGGTTTGGCATGATCGGCGCGGTCAGGGAACTGGTGAAGGAGCGGAGCATCTGGCGCCGTGAGTTCCTGGCCGGCGGCAGCCTGCCCGCCTATCTGAGCGCCAAGGTGGTGGTGCTCAGCACCGTGGCGGGCATCCAGTCGCTGACGCTGACGGCGGTGATCGGCCTCACCCTGGGCCTGCCGGGCTCGTCGCCGGCTGGAAACAGCTTCGTGGCCTTCTTCATCAGCCTCTGGCTCGCCAACATCTGCGGGATGGCCGCCGGGCTGTACGTTTCGGCGGTCTCCTCGAATGGCGACCGGGCCATGAGTATCGTCCCCTATCTGCTGATCACGCAGTTGGTGCTGTGCGGGGTGCTGTTCAAGCTGGGCGCCCTGACGTTCGTGTCCTGGCTCATGCCGGCCCGCTGGGCGGTTTCTTCGATAGGCGGGATCGCTGGCCTGTCCGCGGCCGTACTGCACCAAAGCCCGGGACTGTATCCGCATTCCGCGCTCGGCCTGATATCGAATTGGCTCATCCTCGCCCTCCTTTCCGCCATGGGAATGACGCTGACCGCGTGGAAGCTGCGGCGGCTGGGTGAAAGCTGGGTCGTGGGCACCGATCCGCTGGCCCGGACCAGGCTGTCCGCTCTGTTCGCCCGCCAGCCCGCCGCGGCTGGCTCTGGCCTGGGGGCGCCGTGACGGACGTAACCGCTCTCGGCATCGACCTGGGCACCACATATTCAGTGGTCGCCCAGGTGAACGAGGCCGGGATGCCGCTGGTGCTGCCGACCGCCGAGGGCCCGCCGACCACTCCGTCGGTGGTGCTCTTCGATGCCGGGCACGCCGTGGTCGGGGCGATCGCCAGAGAATCGCTGGCCAGCGAGCCGGAGTCGGTGGTCCAGCTGGTCAAGCGGCACATGGGCTCGGCGTGGACCTTCGACTATCAGGGAGTCTCCTACCGGCCGGAGCATATCTCCGCGCTCATCCTGCGCAAGCTTGTCCAGGACGCCCAGTTGCTGGCCGGGCCGGTCAGCCAGGCCGTTATCACCGTGCCTGCCTACTTCAACGACGCGATGCGGGCGGCTACCCGCAGAGCCGGTGAACTGGCCGGGATCGAGGTGCTCGGGCTGCTGTCCGAGCCGACCGCCGCCGCGCTGGCCTTCGGCTACGACCGGCGGCCCGAGGGCACCACCGGGGTCGTCATCGACCTAGGCGGCGGGACCTTCGACGTCACGGTCATGGACTACGACGGGCAGAACCTGAACGTGCGGGCCACCGGTGGCGATGCCTATCTGGGCGGCGCCAATTTCGACAAGGTCATCTTCGATTACCTGGTGGAGCAGTTCGAGGCCACGCATGGTCTGGATATCAACGACCCGGACGCGCTGTCCCTGGCCGAGTGCACTCAGATATCGCAGGACTGGCTGCACCGGTCGGCCCGGATCAAGCACGACCTGACCTCGCGCGAACGGAGCACGGCGGCGTTGCAGGCCGCGGGCCTCACGCTTCGGGTCGAGGTACGCAGGGACGTCTTCCTCGACCGGAGCAGCGTCCTGCTGGCGGAGATGAAGGAGAAGATGGCCGACGTCCTGACCGCGGCCGGTGCGGCGCCCAGGCAGGTGGGCATCGTGCTGGCGGTGGGCGGTTCGACCCGGATCCCCGCCGTGCGCGAACTGGTCAAGGACATGTTCGGGCAGTTGCCCGAGACCTCGGTCCGGCCGGACGAGGCCGTGGCGCTTGGTGCCGCGCTGTTCGCCGCGCAACGGCAGATGGAACTCGGCGGCGCGCTGGTGATGGCGGATGACGCCCGCGAGTATCTGGAAGGCGTGCAGGTCAACGACGTCGCCGCGCACAGCCTCGGGGTAAGCGTCTTCGACCCCCGGCGTCCCGGCCGCCCGGTCATGGCGCGGCTGCTGCCACGCAATACCGCCCTGCCGGTGGAGGCGGCTCGCAGTTTCTACACCATGCGGCCCGGCGAGGCCAAGATCATCATCCCGGTGCTGGAGGGTGAGGAGCCAGACCCCGACCTGTGCCGCCGGATCGGCGAGGTGATCATCGAGGGGCTTCCGCCCGGCCGCCCGGAACGTCAGCAGGTCGATGTCGTGATGCGACTGGACAGGGACGGGATTCTGAAGCTGTCCGCGACCGACGTTGCGAGCGGTGCGGCCGCTGCCACTACCATCATTCATACAGACCAGACGGAACCGGTTGACACCGCTGCCGACCACGCCGCCAGAAACATCCTGATCGAGTAGTGAGTGACCACCATGTACGGTTCTGGCCCATCGAGCGAATCGGACTGGTACTCGGTTCTTGGCCTGGAATCACTGGCATCCACCGAAGAGATCACGACCGCCGTCGAGCGGATGAGCCGGCAGGCGAGCGCGCTGGCGAATACCGCACCGCACCGCTCGCAGCAGCTCCGCGAGGTTGTCAGGGCCATCAAACGCGACCTGCTTTCCGGTGCCGAGGCCAGGCAGCGCTACGACCAGTCCCTGACGCAGCGTGGGCCGGTGGGCCTAGCCCCCCCGCCGCCTGTGCCGTCACCCCCACCGGCCGTGGCGCCGGCATTTGCTCCGGCTTACCCCGCGGCAGCCGGCCCCGGTGCCGCTCCAGCCGGTTATCCGGTGGATGCGGCCGGAACGGGACTGGGAGCGCGGTTCAAGCGATTCATGCAGACCAGCTGGACCTGCCCGGCTTGCGGTGAGGGGGCAATGCCAAACGACAGGTTCTGCAAGGCTTGCGGCACCGAAATCCCGCCCCCCGCGGCCAGCACACCACCCGCCCCGGCGTCGGCTCCTTCCTTCTGCGGCTCCTGCGGCAACCGCCTCGACTTGCAAGAGAATTTCTGTACTCGGTGCGGAACGCGCCGGGGGTAGAAGTTTGCTCCTTTGATCATCCTGCTGAATGACTCCGGCGTAATATGTACTAGCCGACCCGGGAGCTTACTTCTACCCGGTAGGTATTTAACTTAATGGGGGGCTACGATGGGGTGCAGTAACGGACACGCCACTCCGCCGGGTGCCGCGTTCTGTGGTGTCTGCGGAGACGACTTGCGGCCTCGTCGCGAGCAAGGGCATCCTAATTCCGCTGACGCAGACCGCACATTATTCACCGAAACCTCCAGCGCGGCGGCGGGCCCCGCGACTTCTGCGGTGCGGGACGAAGCCACGCCATTGCTGCTGACCCCGGATAGTGGCCAGGATGAGCCACGGCCAGCCGCTGAGCCAGTGCCCGAAGTAATCCCGGCCGGGCAGGCCGCATTCCAGGCAGCGCAGCCGTGGGAGACCCGTGCCGAGACGGCTCCGCAGGACGGGCCGACGCGCTCCTCGCCGGACCCGGACGGGCCAGTCACGGCGGTGCTGGGACCCCCGGCGCAGCCGGGGCCCGCCACCGTTTCCGGCGAATCACCCTCGCCCCAGGGCGATGGCAGCGGGCCGGTTCCTGGTCAAGCGGGTGGCGGTAGGCGCCGCCGGTCCTGGCGGTTCAAGCTCCTTGTGGTGGGTGTGGTGGTCATCGTGCTCGCAGGCGGCGGCGTGGCGGCAGCATTCACGCTGCGTCACCACAAACACCACAATCCCGCAGCGCAGGGCCACACCAAGCCCACGGTCAGCGCCACCCTCACACCCAGCCCCACGCCCTCGGCCACGCCCACCGCGTCCCCGACCGCGTCACCCACCCCGCAGCAGACCGCAGGCACAGCGTCCTGGACCTACCCGCACCCCATCGACCAGCAGGCGGCATCCAGCAGCAGCGCGGTCCTCAGCGGTGCAGCGTGCGCATCGGGCACGAACTGCTACGCGGTCGACAACAGCGGCAACATCCTGGCATCGACCACACCGAGTAGCTGGAATCAGGTCGCTACCGACTCGTCGGGGGAGCTGACCGGGATCTCGTGCGCCACTACGGCATTGTGCGTGGCGGTGGACAACTCCGGCAGTGCGATGGTCCTCGGCAACGGTACCTGGAGCGACCCGGTAGCGATCGATGGCTCGGGCAGCGGCCTCACCGGGGTTTCCTGCGCGACCACAACCTATTGCGTCGCCGTCGACAGTGGCGGCAACGCCCTCACCTACACCGGATCGGCGACCCATTGGTCGTCATCGGTCGTCGATTCCGAGGATGACCTGGTATCGGTCTCCTGCCCAGCGGCCAGTTTCTGCGCTGCCGTAGACGATAACGGCAACGCTTTCACCTTCGCCAACGGCGGGTGGAGCAGTTCCCAAACGGTGGATACCAGCAGCGGGTTCGTCCAGGTGTCCTGCACCAGCGCCGCATTCTGCATGGCGATCGACAACCAGGGCGGCGACGCATTGTTCGACGGCAGTCAATGGACTGCGGGTACCACCCCGAGCAATGTGGCCGCGGTTTCCTGCCCGTCCGACGGCTACTGCGTCGCCGTCGATGACGCGGGCGGGGTCCTGACCTATCAGAACGGCTCATGGTCGAATGTGGTGAAGATTGACGGTAACAACACGTTCGTGGCGGTGAGTTGTCCCAGCACGTCGGCGTGCCTCGCCGCCGACTCGAACGACAACGTTCTCTACTACATGCCCGCCAAGAGCCACTGATGGTGATCGACCGCCATGCCCAGCCTGGCCTTACACCAACCCAAACACAGATCTATGCCCTGAGGAGGGCGACACGATGACATGTGCGCAGTGCCAAGCAGCGCTTCCCAATAACGCCGCTTTCTGCACGCGATGCGGAACGCCGGTAGCCAGCGCGGCACCCGCGGGCCAGTACGGCAGGCCGTCCGGCGGGCAGGCAGCATCCGCAGCACCACAGGCACCCCCTGCCCCCCCGGCGCAAGGGCCGGCGGCCTGGGGTCAGCCCGGCTCAGCCCCGGCGGGAAATGTACCGCCGGGAAACGTACCGGCTCAGACCAGGCCCGCCGCGGCGCCATTCCGGTTCGACCTGCGGCGGCTGACCTCGGCTGACCGGACCATCGGCATAGCCTCGCTGGTGGTGTTTATCTCCCTGTTCCTGCCGTGGTTCGGCATCAGCCTGGGCGGTGCGAGCTTCTCCGCGAGCGGCATGAGTGCGCACGGCTACCTGGCCGTCGTCCTGATCCTCGCCCTCGCCATCGTCATCTACCTGGGGTTGCGGGCAGGCTGGGACAAGCTGCCGCTAAACCTGCCGGTGGCGCACGCACCGCTGCTGCTGGTCGCCAGCGGCCTGCAGTTGCTCATCGTCCTGATCGCGTTCCTGTTCAAGCCTGGTGGCCTCGACTGGGAATTCGGGGCGTATCTGGCACTCCTCGCGGCCGTCGTGGCCTGTGTCCCGATCGGCATTCCGGCCATGCGCTCGTGGAATGAGAACCGGCGGTAGCTAGCAACTCGGGTCGGTCCCGCCCACCGATGAGCAATTGCTGTTGCCCAGGTTGCTGACACCGTTGTTC
Source organism: Streptosporangiaceae bacterium (assembly GCA_036495485.1). GTDB lineage: Bacteria > Actinomycetota > Actinomycetes > Streptosporangiales > Streptosporangiaceae > PALSA-505. The sequence continues at coordinate 1,797 of DASXMU010000253.1, read as the reverse complement.
AGATCATTGTGCAGGGTGTTCAGCGTGACAACCCCCCAGATAACCCCGATCAACGTGAGGGTCGTGAAGATCCCCACGATGACCGCGATGAATACACAGGCGTTGCGGGTTTGCCGCATGTATTTCAGCTCGGGGGTTTCCGGCGTCCTGGTCAGTGTGGCACTCCCGGCCGGTACCGGGTCACGCGTGCTGTCAAAGTAAGCCGCCTGGACTGCATTGCTTTGGGTCGGCTGGCGGCTAGATGACGCGTCATCCGGCGCTTGGCCTAAGCCAGCCTGCGCCGTGGTGGTCTTGGCGCTTGCCCAGGCAGGTATGGCGGAGGGGCCGTCAGGCCCGGCATCGGTACCGGCTTGGGAAGCCCACATAGGGCTTGCCTGGGCCATCGGCCTGGGCTGCCCGCTACCACAGCCAGCGCAAAAAGCATCCCCCGGCGTGATCTCATATCCACAGTTGGCGCAGGCATTCATGCGAAATCTCCCCTTTGACTCCCCTAGCTACGGTTACTGGTGTGCTGAACCTTGACCATCGGGTGCTTTTGCAAAGGTTCCCCGGCCGGTTCTAAGATACGGCGCAGCCGTATCTTAGAAGGATTCAGTCACCTGGCCACGATAACTGACCCGGGGCCTGATTGAGCAGTAACACGGATCATTTTCTGTACGCTATATCTATAGTCTCCGAAGAGCTGCTCCGGTGCCAGCTAGGTGCGTTCGTTGAGGGCGACCAGGCGGAATTCTGAGGTGTAGCGGTGCCCAGGTCGGTCGGGCAGCCACAGTTCGCCAAGATCCGGCAGCATCTCGCTGACCGAGAAGGTGGCCGTGCCGGCCTCAGCGGTGCGGCGGATCTCCTTGGCCAGGATGTTGACCAGGGGCAGGCTGGTGAAGTCCACGGCGATCGGCTTGCGCTCCACCGGCAGTACCGCGAACACTCGCTCCGGCAGGCCGTGGCCAGCCCGCCAGGCCCGGGCCGTCGCGTACCTGGCCGCCTCGTGCTTCACGAACGCCCAGGCGGTATCCGCTGCTGGGAACGTCCAGGATTCCCGCGAGATCACCAGGCGGTCAATCGTGACCCGGGGCCGGTGGGGCGCGGCTGGGAACGGGCGGAAGGCGTTGACCACCGCCGTGCTGAGGATCTCACCCAGCACCTCCAGCAGGTCATACTCCGCCCCGGTGTCCTGGCAGGCCACGCGCAGCATGCCGTCACGGCGGCGGACCATGAGACCGGCACCGGGCAGCACCGGCCCGGGCGGGTCGATGGAGCTGGGCTCGCCCGACCAGGTCCAGTAGGTGTAGGCCGGGGAGAGCAGGGTGATGGGTGGCCAGACCCGGGAGGAGACGTACGGGGAGTTCTTCGGCAGCGCCGCGTAGATCCGCGCGTCCCCGAAGTCGGACTCGGCGGCGGCCCGCAGCCGCTGCGGGTCGTCGTGGTGCTGGATGAAGAACCTGTTGTCCAGACTGTTGACGGCCAGGTGCAGCTCTCCGAGCACCAGCAGGAAATCCCCCGCCGCGACCGCGGCCGGGCTGGCGGCGGCGATCATGATGTCCGGCGAGTGATGCACCGCTGCCCGCCACGGCACGGTCGCGCCGCCGAACTCGCGCTCGGCCGCATCGGCCAGCCCGGCAGCGGTCACGGTGTGACGGTGCTCGCCGTCTGGCCAGCTCAGCACCCGCTGCCACCGCCGCTGGAACTCCTGGACGGCGGCCTGGACCGGGGGCGGCAGGCTGTGCCCGGACGCGGTCAGGTCGGCTGCGGCCCGGGCGATCAGGTGCCCTAGCGGCACGCTGGGCGATCCGCTGTGGC
>DASXMU010000252.1:0-2293 GCA_036495485.1 Streptosporangiaceae bacterium | reverse complement strand
TGGGTGTGGCTCTTTTGGAGTGAGCTGCCGGATGTGCTGTGCTGCTGGTGGTCGGGGTGTGAGTGAGGCTTCCGTTCCGTATGGTCCTGGTGTGTGAGATCGGGACCGGCGGAAGGGAAGCCTCGGGTGGAACAGTACGGGCTGGATGAGCTGGCGGCTAGCGCGGAGTCGGTGCTGGCGGGGCTGGGGCCGCTGGCGGTGGCGCTGGCCCGGCTGGCGGCCGGGGCGGGCGGGTCGGTGACGCTGGATGCGATGGAGTCGGCGGTGTGCGAGCAGGGCAGGGAACTGCTGCGCGGTGTGCTGCAGCTCGGCCTGGATGCGCAGGCCGCCGCTGAGGTGCGGCTGCCGGAGCTGACTGGCGCGGACGGGGTGCGGCGGGCTCGCGCCGAGCGCGGTCATGCCCGCCCGGTGGTGACGCGGCTGGGGGAGGTGGCGGTGCGGCGGATCGCCTACCGGGCCGGGGTGAAGGGGGTGCGGTCGCTGTTCCCCCGCGACGCGGTGCTGAACCTGCCGCCGCTGGGGTATTCCTGGCAGTTGCAGCGGCTGGCGCTGATGTTCAGCCGGTCCGGCTCGTATGAGCAGGCGCGCGAGTTCGTGCTGGCCGCGACGGGGGTCAGCATCGGCAAGCGGCAGCTGGAGCAGATCACGGAGCGCGCCGCCGCCGACGCGGAGCGGTTCTGCCAGGACCCGGGCCGGCTGCGCGAGCATCCGGCCCGGCCCGGCCCGGGCCAGGAGGGGGAGGGCTTGCCGCCGCTGGCGATCTCGGCGGACGGCAAGGGCGTGGCGATGCGGCCCGAGGCGCGCCGCCGCGATACCAGGGCCCCGGGCCAGCGGGTCCGCACCTTCCGCAAGCGGCGCGGCACCGGGGAGAAAGGGGGGCACAAGCGGATGGCCGAGACCGGCTGCGTGTTCGACGTGATCCCCCAGCCCCGCACGCCCGGGCAGATCATGTACCCCGAACCCGGCAGCCGCAAGACCGCGCCCCGCTCGGTGAACCGCTGGTACACCAGCGACATCACCGCCAGCCGCGACATCACCATCGGCAAGGTCTTCGACCAGGCCGACCGCCGCGACCCCGGCCACCGCCGCACCTGGATCGCCCTGGTCGACGGCGATGTTCACCAGCTCCGCCTGATCCGCGGCCAGGCCGCCGCCCGCGGCATCACCCTGACCGTCCTGATCGACTTCATCCACGTGCTGGAATACCTCTGGAAAGCTGCCTGGTGCTTCCACGCCCCCCGCGACCCCGCGGCTGAAGACTGGGTGACCGCCCAGGCGCTGGCCATCCTGCACGGCCGGGCCGGCGAGGTCACCGCCCGGATCAGCCAGCTCGCCGCGGACCGCCCGCCGGCCGGCCCCGAGCACGCCAAGATCATCCGCACCACTCTGCACTACCTGGACGCCAAGGCCCCCTACCTGGACTACCCCCGCGCGCTGGCCGCCGGCTGGCCCATCGCCACCGGCGTCATCGAAGGCGCCTGCCGCCACCTCGTCCAGGACCGCCTCGGCATCACCGGCGCCCGCTGGGGCCTGCCCGGCGCCCAGGCCATGCTCTGGCTGCGCGCCATCCGCGCCAGCGGCGACCACGACACCTACTGGGACTACCACCTCCGGCAAGAACACCAGCGCAACCACCTCAGCCGCTACCACGACAACCTCGCACCCGCCGCCTGACACTCACTCCAAAAGAGCCACACCCATGTGCCGTTGACCCGCCTTGCCGCCGGGCCGGAAAGAACACCAATGTGACAGCGACGGTCATAGAGCAACACCAAACTGGCAGCGACGTTGATCAACTTTGGGGGAGGGGCGCGGCGCTCGCGGGGTGCCTGGGGGCGGGGCAACGCAAGCTGGGGCACCCTTTGCGTGTGGCCGCGGGGCGAAATTCAGGTGACCTGGCGGTTACCGGTTGCTAGGCTGCTGGACCTTCTGCCATAACCCCGACGCCATCGAGGAGATGAGCCGTGCCTGCCAGCAGCCGCACAGACAAGGAGCCCGCCGAAACCGATTCCGACCCCCGCCCGGCGCCCGAGCCGGTCGCAGCCAACCTGGCGTCGGCCAACCCCCGCCCGGCAGCCGACCCAGTGGCCAGGTCCGAGGCAGCCGATCCGGTGATCGGTGCCGAGCGGGACCACCTGGCCCGGTCCCGCAGGTTCCTGCGGCTGATGCGCGAGGACGTGCTCTCGCTCAACGCGCTCGGCGGGGACCCGGTGTCCGAGGAGTACCTGAAGGCCGACCTGTACCGGCGCGCCGAGGCGCTCGTCGACCTGCCCGACACGCCGCTGTTCTTCGG
>DASXMU010000251.1:0-11529 GCA_036495485.1 Streptosporangiaceae bacterium | reverse complement strand
CTAAGGCAGAATGCCGAGCGTGGCTGATGAGCAGCGGGCTTTCGAAGCACCCGCCGGGCGCTGCCTGAGCGTGGCTCCCGGGATGCTGACCACCGATATGGCCCGCACGGCCGATCACTACCGGCGCCTCGGATTCACCTTCCTGGCTTCTGGTTCACCTTCGCCGGCCGAAGCCGAATTTGCCATTGCCCAGCGTGATGGCATCGAATTGCACTTCGCCTTGAAGCAGGAATCCTGAACTTACACCCCTCCCCCGTACCGTGCATATCCGGGCAAAATCGGCACTGGACATATATCGGAGCATAGCTGGCCAACATCGCCATCGCGACGCTGAGTCCGCCGACGCCTCTTGAGCCACATATGAGTTATTACTGACGATTATGAACACCGGTTATATCTCGTCTCATTTGACGGAGCCAAGGGGCTATTCTGGTGCTATACCTAGCTAACGGCCGAGCGTATTCGCCGGAACTACCGGGTCAGCAGGAGGAGAAGGATGGATCGGGCTGGCGGTCGTATTAGGGACAGCCACCATAATGCGGGTCATGATCGCGGTCAAAGTGTGCCCGGCGCACCGCCGGGCGAGGAGTACCCGGTGCCGGAGGCCGGAGGAGTCACCGGCCAGAATCCCGCAGTCTACGAGGGTGAGTATGCCTATTGGCCCTGGGCCCGGGTTGTTGATGCGGCCATAGGGTGGATCACGGCCAATGCTCCGCACGAAGCGACGATCGTGGACTACATGTGCGGAACCGGGTACTTGCTACATGAACTGCGGGCCGCACGCCCCGATTTGCGGTGCTCTGGCTGCGACCTCGATCCGGCATTCATTGCCTACGGCCGCGATCACTATCCCGACGTGGCCCTTACCACCGGAACCGCGCTGGAGTACGAGCCGTCTGGGCCGGCTGACGTCATCGTGTGCACTGGCGGGCTGCATCACCTTCCGCGCGGCAGTCGTGCGAGGTTCCTGGCCAAGTGCGGTGATGAGCTCGCCCCAGCAGGAGCCGTCCTGGTCGGGGAAGAGGTCATCACCGAATACGACGACACGGCCTCGCGGCGTTCGGCGGTGCTCCAGCTCTACTCGGCGATCCTCAGCTATGTGATCGGAGCCGGCGCCCCGCCGCAGGTCCTTTCCTCGGCGGTGACCGCTATGGGCAAGGAGATCATAGAGGACGGCACGTCGAAAGACTCCTTGGCTGGCTTGATCCACCTGCTGGAGGGAAGCCTGGCCATCGAGACGTTCGACTGCACCTGGCCGGATAGATCGTGCCAGTTCGGGGACTATCTCGCGGTATGCAGGCGCCGGGGCGATGGCTTGCCGGCGCAGGGGGTTCGGTGATGGACGCGTTGCTGCGCGTCCCCGCTCGTCGCAGTGGAGGCCGGTTTGACCCGCCTGAATCCTATGAGCGCCAGCAGAAACGGGCCGCGCTTGGCCGGGTCAGGCTCTGGGACGGCTCGAAGGTATGGTTCGTGACGCGTCATGCCGATATGCGCGCAGTCCTCAGCGACAGCCGCTTCAGCGCGGACGTGGCTACCGACGGCTTCCCTTGGGTGACCCGGACCTCGGAGGCGGTCTCTGAAGAGTTTCCCACGCTCATCCGGATGGACCCACCAGAGCACCAGAGGATTCGCCGTGCGCTTGCCCCGGAATTCACGTGGGCTCGAGCGCAGCGGCTGCGCCCGGCTATGGCCGAGATCGTGGATACCGCCGTCGATGCGATGGCGGCGCACGACCCGCCCAGAGATCTGGTGTCTGACGTGGCAGCGGTGGTGCCCGCGCGCGTCATCGGAACGGTGCTCGGCGTTCCTTACGAGGACCACCTCAGGCTCCAGGAACTGAGCACCCGGTCACAAAGCATGGCGCCATCCGTCGACCAGGTTCGCGCCGACCTGCAGGACTTGCGCCGCTACCTGGAGCAGCTCGTCGACACCAAGCGTGTGCAGCCCGACGACGACGTGCTGAGCCGCCTGGTCGCACCGGGCCCGGGTGGGCCCGGCCTTGGCCGCGAGGCCGCCGTGGCGATCGCGCGTCTTTTGCTGCTGCCCACCTCAGACATCGTGGCGCACATGATCGGCTTGGGATTCCTGGCGCTTCATGCCCATCCCGGCCAGCTAGCGCGCTTGCGCTGTGACCCGGGACTGATCAGTTCAGCGGTCGATGAGCTCCTGCGCTACCTGTCGGTCCTGCACACGGGACTCCCGCGGGTTGCCGTCGAGGACGTTGAGCTGTCGGGCTGTCTGATCAAGGCCGGGGAGGGCGTGATCTGCTCGCTGCCGACCGCTAACCGGGACCCCGGTCAGTTCCCCGATCCCGCACGGTTGGACATCGCTCGCAACTCACGACGGCACCTGGCCTTCGGCCATGGGATCCACCGTTGCCTTGGCCAGTTCCTGGCCCGGGTCGAGCTCGAAGTGGCTCTCGAAGCTCTACTCCGCCGGCCGCCCGGCCTGCAGCCAGCGGTCCCGATTGACCGGCTGCGGTTCCGCGACGACATGCTCGTGTACGGCGTGCACGAACTTCCTGTCACATGGAAGGCGGCGCCAGGCGTTTCCTCGTGATAGCGCCAGCCGCAGCCCCACCCTCACGTGTGGGCCGCCCGGCCGCATGCGAACTGGTGAGCTGAATACCCAGAGGACAATGGCAATGCCAATCAGCGCGGGTGCGGGTGGCCTGGCTTATCTCAACGCCGAGACGCCTACCGCCCTCACCGGACCGGTCAATCTCAGCACCACAGGCGGCGAGGCTGCCATCGTCATCACACACCACCAGATCGCGCGCGCCCTGCTGAAAGACCAGCGCTGGTGCCGCCAGCCAGCAGCAACCCACGGTCCGATCGGACCTGCCTCAGCCATGTCGGTCACCAACATGGACGCGCCCAGGCACAGCGCGATACGCAATATGATCGGGCCGATGTTCTCCAGGCGCGCAGTCAGCAGCCTGCGCGAGCAAGCACAGCACAGAGCGCATCGGCTGTGCGATCAGCTCCTGCACGCCGGCCCGCCCGCTGATCTCGCTCCGCAGTTCTGCCGCCCCTTCACCTTCTCGGTGTACTGCGATCTGCTGGGAATCCCCGAACACGCCCGCAGCGCCCTGCAACAGGCATCGCTGCGTCGCTCAGGACAGCCCGACGCGACAGCCCGGGAGACCTACGACGCCGAAACGGTGCTACACAGCGAAGTTACGGCCATCCTGGCCTACCTTCAGCGCCACAGTGGCTGCGGCATCTTTCCCCAGCTGATCACGTTGCACCAGGCTGGCCTCCTCGACGCAGGGGAACTGCGGGGCCTGGCCTCGTCGCTGCTGTTTGACGGTCACATCCTCACCAGTTCCCAGATCGCGAACACCATCGCCGCGCTGCTGTGCTACCCGGCCGCCCGGTCCGCCACTGGCCGGGATGGCCTGTCGCCCGCCGCGCGGGAGGAACTCCTGCGCTGGAGTCCCGCTATCACCCTCGGGATGCCGCGGCGAGCCTCGGAGGCTGTCGGGCTGGGCGACGCCATCGTGCCAGAAGGGCAGACAGCAGTCGTTGCGCTCGGGATAGTCAACCGCGATCCCGCCATATTCGATCATCCCGCAATCCTCGACCTCGGCCGACACTCCAACCGGCACCTCGCGTTCGGATACGGCGTTCACTACTGCCTCGGCGCGCATCTGGCCCGCCTCCAGCTCGACGTGGCTGTCAGCGTGCTGCTCAGCCGCCTGCCGGGACTGCGCCTCGCTGTCGACGAGCGCGACCTGACCTGGTCAGCGAGCCGGACGATCCGCAGGCTCTGTGTCCTGCCTGTCACCTGGCATCGCGAAGCATCCCCGAGCCTTCGCCTGCGTCGGCCTTCACTGCGGACGCGGCTGCCGATGCACTCGCACGCAAGCGGGTCGTGGTGACGACCGCCAGAGCGGTGTCCAGCCGTGCCGCGTTCCGTGTACTGGCCAGGCACCCGTTCGTTCAGATCGCGATCGCGCGCCAAGCGCGTCGGCTCGCGGCCGGGGGCCTGGTGGGGCGGTTTCGCGAGGCAGGCATCGGCCTGGCGATCGTGCTAGCCGTGCATGGCGTCACCGGATCCTACGCGGTGGCGGGAGCCGCCGCCGCAGCCTACCTGATTGCAGCGGCGGTCAGCCGGCCGGTTCACGGTCGGCTGATCGACCGGGCCGGCGCCGGACGGGGCCTGATCGCAACCTCACTCGCGAACAGCCTCGCGCTAACAGGTCTGGCCGCAGCGGCGTGGAGACGTGGCGCGGAGGCGGTACTGCTGGCCGCTGCCGTGGCCATAGGTTTGACATTGCCTGCACTGTCAGCGGCTCTGCGTGCGCTGTGGCCACAGGTAATCGGTGAATTCTCCGATGAGGCCTATGCCTTCGACACCCTGTTGTATGAGCTGTCGCTGATCATCTCCCCCGCGATTGTCGGGCTCATCGCAACACTGATATCCGCGCCGCTGGCGCTTGTCATCCTGGCATGCGTCGGGACTGCGGGAACGATGATCGTCGCCACCACACCTGTGGCGCGGGCATCACACACCGCGGACCCGGGCGCCGGACACGAACACGGACTGCTGTCCCGCCTCGTGGTCGCAGTGATCGCCGTCGCGCTGCTCGTGGGCTTTGCCGAGGGATCAATGACGGTCATAGTCCCGGCGTTCGCCTCGAACGACCACCAGCCCACCGCCGCCGGGCCGCTTCTGTCCGCACTGTCGGCCGGCAGCCTCATCGGAGCCCTGAGCTACGGCATGCTCGCCCGGCGCAGCGCCTGGCCAGTACGACTAGTCATCTGCGCTAGCGCGCTGGCACTCGCCTCAGCCGGGCTGGGCATACTGAGCCGCGGCGTGATCCTCTTCGGTGTGCTCCTCGCCGCGGTTGGCATCGCGCTAGCACCCACCTTGACCACTGGCTTCGTGGCCATCCAGCAGGTCGCCCCCACGGCAGCGCTTGCCGAGGCATTCACCTGGACAAGCTTCTGCGCCTCATTCGGGGCCGGCGCCGCCCAGGCCCTGGCCGGCAACCTGATCGCTCATCTCGGCGTCACCGCTGCCATCTGGCTGCCGGCGGCAGCAGCCGCCATCGCGGTGGCAGCAGCGATCCTCACGCGTCGGCTTTCACATCCACTCACCTAGGCCCGTTTTCCGCACGACTGCCTGTCGTGGTTTGACTGGTTTAGGCCATGAGGGTCGCCTGTCACCGCCCAGTCCGCTACGGCCGCGCTGCGCTGAGAATACTCGCGGTAGGATAAAGAGCATGAGTGAGCCTACTGGAAAGTACTCGATCACCATGCCGCGCGACATCGCGGAAGCGGCCCGCGCCCGTAGCGGTCCGTCGGGCCTGTCAGGCTACGTCGCTGCGGCTGTTGCCCGGCAGATTGAGCGGGACAACCTGAACGAGCTGATCGCCGTGGCGGAAGCCGAGCACGGTCCGGTCACCGAGGAAGAGGTGCGAGCCCGGCGTGAAGAACTGCGGCAGGCTCGCGCCGAGCAAGGCCACCCCCGGTCCGGGGCCGCGTGACCCGGGCTTCCGCCACTGCGGCGGGCACGCTCGTGCTGGACAGCGACGGGCTGGCGAAGGCGGTCCTTCGGGCGCGGGCGGTCACCCAGTGGCTGGCACTGGCACGGGCCGACGATCTACGGGTGATCACTAGTGCCGCCACCGTAGTGGAGGTGGCACATCCGCGGCTCAGCCGACCGGCGCTGGAGTGGACGCTATCCCGCATCGTCGTGGAACCGGTGACCGAACCGATCGCTCGCCGCGCAACAGCCATTCTCGCCGAAGCCGGCCTGCACGGTCACCGGCATGCGATCGATGCCATGCTCGGCGCGACAGCCCTGGCCGCGAACGGCCCGGTTACCGTGCTCACATCGGACCCCGAGGACATCGCCACCCTGTGCGGCCGGAGCGTGACCGTCGTCAAGGTCTTACGTGGCGGTCCCGTAGGTGCCCCAAGTGCGACTTCAGGACGCCCCGGGTCCTCCTCCAGGAGGATGCGCGGGTGCGACGCTAGCCGAGCTGGATGTGACCGAAGGTGGCACCGGCCCGCACGTGATCGTTCGTCTCCACCAGCTTCTCCGGCATGCCGGGCTGCACGGCGGTCTCGATCAGCAGCGCGATGAGCCAGCCGAAGGTCTGCTTGCGGAACGCCGCTATGTACAGCCGCCGCAGCGGGGTGGTGACGTTCCCAATCCTGGCGGCCCCGCTCCAGCAGTGCAGCTCATCCAGGCCGCGCTTGGCCGCCAGCGGTCCGTACTCACCCTCGTACTGCCATTCCAGCAGCTCCGGCGGTTTGCCGTCGCTGGTGACCCCCAGTACCGGGAAGCCGGTCATCAGCTTGGTGGTCTCGACCCACAGGCGCATGTCGTGGCCGGGCACCGCCTTGTCCATGAACCTGACCGACAGCAGGCTGGCCGGAGCCGATCCGGCAAAGACATGCTGCAGCTCCCGCGATGTGGCCGTGACTGCGGGGTCGGCGGACCATCGCTGCGGCACCCGGATCTGGTAGCGCAGGGCGGGACTCTCGTAGCTGACGGTGGGCCACCCGCTGGGTTCCGAGGGCAGCATCCACACCGGCCCGGTCTGCTGCCGCTGATCCCGGGCCGCGACCGCCGAAGCGATGCGCCGATCGGGATCCAGTTCGTCCTGCCAGCGTGCGACCGGCAGGTCCGCTGCCACCTTCCAGCGGGCCGCCAGGTCCAGCGCGGTCAGGTAGCCCTGCCGCGCGTCGTTGACGCGCTGCGGCGTGGGCATCTGGTGGGCCAGGCCGCGCCAGATTTCCACGCTGTCGGTCAGCATCTGCACTGCGTTCTTTTTCTTGCCATTGGCCAGGTAGACGTCCGCACAGGTGAGGAGCCCGCGTGCGGTCAGCCGCCGGTACTCGGGCTCGTCCGGGTAGAGCTGAGCCAGCCGCATGGGCACCCGGGCGACCGGGTCGCAGACCGTGAGAGCGTCGGCGTAGAGCTTGCCCTTGACGTAGCAGCCGAGCAGCCCGTTGCACGCGCGGACCAGCAGGACACCGTCGGAGTAGCCCGGATAGCCGGTCATGACAATCGGTTCGAGCAGCTGGGCCGCGCCGTAGTACAGCCGGACGGCGTCCCGGTCGTTGTGCCGGAACGCGAGGAAGGTAGCCCGCGACACCGCCAGCTGCGCGGCCAGCCGGGCATCGGCGTCCGGCACCGGCTGCTCGTCGAGCACCGCGCGGATCAGCGCTTCGTTCCGCTCACCGGAGTCTGGCCGCTGCTCGTGCCCGGTGTACAGGTGAGCGAGCACTTCGCGTTCGATCGGGTTGGTGATGGCCGCGATGGCGGACGTGGCCAGGACGTTTCTCGCATCCCGGCTATGCCGGGAGGAGAAGAGCTGCACCCAGTGCGGCTGATCGTCCCTGAAGGAGGCGAGCACGGTGATGTCCACGGTGCTCAGCTCGGGATCGGCCCACTCCTCGGCCGTGCCGTCGGCATGGGTGGTGAGCACGAAACGGCTGCCGTCGTCCGCGAGCTTGCGCAGGCTCGGGATCTCGAAGCGCTGCGGCATGACCGGGCCGCTGCTCGCCGGGAGGAATTCGCTGCCGTCGAAGTCCATGGAGAAGCTCGCCAGCATCGAATGATCGTCGGTGCCGTCGATACTGGCGACTGGCTCCTCCACCCGGTTGAACCAGCGGAACTTGCCGTCGATGCGCGGCCGCCGGCCGAGCGCGAAGTCCTCGTAGGAGGGTTCGCCGAAGGCCAGTTCCGCTGGCCAGGTCGATCCCTCCCGGTACCGGGCGAAGTAGAAGCGCATTGGGCCTGTCCACAGCGGATTGAGTTCCAGCCGGAGTTCTACGACCAGGCCAGGGTCGGTAGGGAACGAATGCTGGTCGACCTGGATCTGAATGCTCGTGACGGCCTTGTCCCGCACCCGGTCGAGCAGGCCGGCAAGCTGTGGCAGCCGGGTCCGGGTGTCGGTGTCGAGTTCCCGCTTGGCCCAGGCCGCGCGCTGCCCCGCCTTCAGCAATACCCCGTCGTCCGCCTGCCCCGCTCCGGTGACCGCGCGGATCACCCGCAGCCGGACGGCTTCGTCGTCGAAGCCGTCGCTGACGTCAACAGCAACGAGTTCCTCCAGCTCAGCGGGGATACGGCAGGGCCGCAGGATCAGCGGCACGATCCGCAGGCCCGCCTCGCGCCTGGCCAGGGCATGCTTGACCTCGAAGCCGACCCACCGGGAGGCGACCGAGGTGGGGGACAGCAGGAGGCAGGCCACCGACGCGGTGTCCAGGTTGGTGGTCAGCTCGCTCTCGAGCACGGACGCCGGCTTGATGTCGAAGTAGTCCATCCACGCGTCGGCGCCGCTGTCTTCCAGAATCTTCAGCAGCCCGAACGCCTCTGCCCGGTCGGCCGAACTGTAAGAGATGAACACCCGGTCCACTGGCATATCCCCCCCGGTATGACCCAAACTTGCCCAGATCACCACGGTAACGGGCGAGGTAAGCCGAGGGTTACCGGAATCAGTGCCGGACCGCCCGCAGCACGACGTCCCTGACCTGCGTGGGCTGGCCGTCCACGTCGGTGGCTGGCCGTGGGAAGGCCGAGGCGACGGCGATCTTCCAGGCGCTGGGGTCAAGTGCGGCGGCCAGATCCTCGGCGGAAGGAAACATGCCTGGATGACCGGTTCGCCCGACGTTGGCGTGCAGGTCGTCCGGATGGTGAGTCATCATGAGCAGCGTGCCGCCCGGCCGCACGGCAGCGGCCAGCCCGCGCTGAAACGATTCGAACGCGCCGCCGGGAAGGTGCATATACGCCGCCGTGACCAGGTCGAACCGCTCCGGCTCCGGAGCCCAGGTCAGCAGATCCTCCTGCCGCCAGGTGATCCGCCCGGCGACCTGCCCGCCCTGGGCGGCGGCGTGCTTGGCCGCCCGTTCCAGCGCCACCGGGGACACGTCCACGCCGGTGACGGCCCAGCCCCGGGAGGCCAGCCAGATGACGTCAGCGCCCTCGCCGCAGCCGACGTCCAGCGCCTCACCTGGGGTCAGTTCGCCCGCCTGGGCGACGAGCTGGGCGTTGGGCTGCCCGCTCCAGATCTGCTCGGCCGAACCATAACGGTCATCCCAGAACTCCTGGGTGAAGTGGTTGGCGAAATCCTCGGCGTCATGGTCATGAGCCACGGTCATCTCCGGTCTTTCAGGTCACGGACCTCATCGCGACCACCATGCAGGCCCCGTGTTCGATACTGCAAGTTACGTTGCTGCTCTGGCAAATTCTTCTCTCAGCTAATTCCTATTTTATTGGTATATATAAAAGAAAATTATGGGCGTGAGCCCAGGACCCGGTCCGGGGCATCGAGCCAGACAGCCTGGCCTTCCGGGGCGATAGTCAGGCCGAACCGGTCGAGAACCGGGCGGCCGAGCGAAGCCCAGCGCAAGTAGGCAGCCGAGACCTCGTCCCACAGGCACCGGTCGCCGCACTGGGTGACCTCGAAGCCGTCATGCCCGGGTTCGTAGTCGCACTCGGCCCAGGAACCATCGGGCCGCCCCTGCTCGAACAGCAGCAGAGAGAAGCTGCCGTCGTCCTCCGGCACCGGAAACCAGCCGATGTCAGGGACCTGGGCCACGATGACCAGCTCCGCCGCGCGCCCGCCACGGTCTATCTCGCGGGGGTCCAGCCGCGTGGTCGTGCGTTCGGCGGCGTCGGCGTCGTGCGGGTTCCAGATCCGTTCCTTGCGCTGGGAGCGCAGCAGCATGTAGTTGGCCGGGCGGTGCAGCCGCCCGATGGCCGTGCCGTCACCGAGCACGTCCAGGCGCACCTGGTACCCGATGGGGTTGCCCGGCATCCACGGCAGCACGATCCGCCCACCGGGCCGGGTCTGCTCGATCCAGGCCGGCGGCACGCGTTCCACGCCACAGGTGATGTGCACCCGGTCGTAAGGGGCGCCCGCCGGCCAGCCAGCCGCGCCATCACCGGTGATCAGGCGAGGCGTGTACGCGGCCCTGTCCAGGTTGACCCTGGCCCGGGTGGCGACGTGCTCGTCCACTTCGATGCTGGTGACGTTGCCCCCGCCGACCCGCCAGGACAGCAACGCCGCCGTCCACCCGGTGCCAGTGCCGATTTCGAGCACGCGGTGGCCGTCCTGGACGTCCAGCAGGTCCAGGAAGTCCAGCACCAGGCTCGGCTGGGAGGCCGCGGAAGTGGCCGTCCCGGTGCCGCTGGCCGGGTCGGTCGCGCCGTCATCGGCCTGGGTCATGATCGGCGCGTCCGAGTAAACCGCCGCCCACCAGCCCGGCTCGCCGGCACCCCGGTCAATCGCCCGGGACCCGTCATCCGCATCCGCCCAGCCTGCAGGCGGGATGAACAGGTGCCGTGGCACCTCCCGCAATCCCTGCCGCCACCGCGCATCGCCGTCGCCCACCAGGGCGGCGATGGCGTCGGCAAAATCGTCGATCAGCGCGGCCAGGTGTGCATCGGCCGGACTGGGCTTGATGGCAGTCATGATGGCGTCGCGCCTTCCTCCAGGATGCCGGCGAGGGCGGCGGCGACCGGCAGGCCGGTTTCGGTGGCCAGCCAGCCCCACTCCCCGCACTGGTTCGTCTCCAGAAACCGGATTCGCCCCGACGGTTCGCAGACCAGGTCGGCCGCGCCGAACACCAGCCCGAGCCTGCGGTGCAGCTGGACCAGCGATTCGCGGATCCCGGCCGGGAGTTCGATCACCTCGTAACGATGGCAGTCGTAGTCGGACCACCAGTCGATCCGGCCCTGTTCGGAGTCGGCATGAATCGCGACGCTGAGCACCTGGCCGCCGGTGACCATGGCCCGTACCTCGAAGAGTTTCGGAACCTGCTCCTGCAACAGGTGCGCGGTCTGCCCTAGCGCCGGATCCAGCAGGTCGGCGAGATCAGCGACCGGCGAGGTGTACAGCATGCGCGGCGTCCCGGCTCCGCCAGGCCACGCCCCCGACATCGGCTTGTAAATGATCGGCTTGTCCAGCATCGTTGCCCACTGATGGGCACGAGCCGGGTCGCTGGTGATCAGAGTCTCCGGGATCTCAAGCCCGCAAGCCACCGCAGCGGCGAGCTGAACCGGCTTGTACTCACACCGCGCGGCAGCCACCGGATCGTTCACCCACAGGCAGCCGTCCAGCGCCTGCAAGACCCCGCCGAACCCGCGCCGCGCCTCGCCATAGGCAAATGCCTTCTCCGGCCCAGACATCCCTTCGGCCAGTCGGAACTGGTTCGGCCGCCGGTAGTAAACACTGCGAACGGCGGTCAGGTCCACCAGTGTGCGACCCTGCTCACGGTCGATCAGGCAGCCCGACCACGCCTCCTGCGGACCCGCGCCCGCAGCCAGTGCCACCCTGACCGGGAAGTCCGACGGCGCGACCCGGACGGCCGGGACCCCTCGCGCAGCCAGCTCAACGAGAACACGGTCAGCCGTCGTATCGGCTTCATCGGTCAGGACGAGAACCGTCACCAGTCAGTCCTTGGTCGAGTCCTCTGGGTTACTCCTGTCGCCGCCAGGCGGGGCCGTGGTGGCCTGCGCCGTACCCTCATGCTTGCCCGCTCGTGGCTGGGGCACCCGCAGGAACCG
>DASXMU010000250.1:0-21915 GCA_036495485.1 Streptosporangiaceae bacterium | reverse complement strand
CCGGTCGAAGGCCACCGCGACGTGACTGGGCTGCTCGTCCCGCAGCACGTTCATGAGCATCGCGGTGAACCCGTAGACGGCGTTCGTCGGCTGGCCCGTGGTGGTGGAGAAGTTCTCGGCTGGCAGGGCGAAGAAGGCGCGGTACGCCAGGGAGTGCCCATCCAGTAGCAGCAGCTTGCCTCCGGCCTGATCGCTGGCCGCTGTCCCCGTTGCCGTCCGCCGCTCGTCGTTGGTCGCCACGAAGGAATCCTATGCGGCAGCCTGGCCCGGGAGCGGGTAGTCCGCGCCCCGGGCCAGGTGAGTTGAAGCAGCTAGGAAGAGAACTGGAACACGGTGCTGGTGCTGTACACCTGCCCGGGCTTCAGTTCGGTGGTCGGGAAGTTGGGCTGGTTCGGCGAGTTCGGGAAGTGCTGTGTCTCGAACGTGTAGCCGTCGCTCTGCCGGTAGATGTGGCCACTGATGCCGGTCAGCGTGCCGGTGAGGAAGTTGCCCGAGTAGAACTGCACGCCCGGCTGGTCGGTCCAGACGGTCAGCTCACGGCCGCTGCCCGGGTCCCAGGCCTGTGCCGCCAGCCGAAGGCCGCCCATGGTCGGGCCGGTCTGGTTCAGCACCCAGTTGTGGTCATAGCCCTGGGCGATCAGGAGCTGGTGGTTGGCCACGTTGATCCGGGAGCCGATCGTCTGCGGGGTGGTGAAGTCGAACGGCGTGCCCTTGACCGGGACGATGTGCCCGGTCGGGATCTGGGTGGCGTCGGTCGGGGTGTAGGAGCTGGCGTTGATGGACACCTTCTGCCGGTACACGTCGCCCGAGCTCTCGCCGGCCAGGTTGAAGTAGCTGTGGTTGGTCAGGTTGATGACCGTGTCGGCGTCGGTCGTGGCCCTGTAGTGGATCCGGAGCTGGTCGTCGTTGTTCAGGGTGAACGTCACGGACACGGTCACCTGGCCGGGGAAGCCGGTGCAGGTGGTGCAGCCGACGTTCGCACCGTCGTCGCCGTTCGGGCTGACCAGCTTCATCTTCACGCCAGCCGTACCCGGGCTCTTCACCTCGGACGCCGCCCAGACGTGGTTGCCGAATCCGACCAGCCCGCCGTGCAGGTCGTTCACGCCGTTGTTGATCGGCAGCGTGTAGGTGTGGCCGTCCAGCTTGAACGTGCCCTTGGCGATCCGGTTGCCGTACCGGCCGATTGTCTCGCCGAAGTACGGGCCGCCGTTGGCGGTCACCGGCGGGCTGTCCTTGGCGACATAGTCCTTGAGGGTGGCGAAGCCAAGCACCACGTCGGCGTTCTGCCCGCTGGCACCCGGTACGTCGATGGACTGGATGATGCCGCCGTAGCTGAGGATGCTGACCGACATCCCGTCACAGTTGGCGAGGGTGAACCGGAAGACCGGAAGCTTCTTGTGGACGTAGATGTCCATGGCCTTGCCGAAGGACTGCTTGCTGATGGTCGGGCCACCACTGCACCCATGAACGGGCGACGCGGGTGCCTGAGCCATGCCGAGGACACCCACGGTGGCGACCCCGACGACCGCCACGACGGCGAGGCGCATCGCTGACACGATGGGCCAGCGCCCTGAGGCTTTACGCATGAAGGCTCCCTTAGCTGGGTTGCTGACGAAACCGGGGCCTGGCGTACCGGTTTATGCATCCGGCCACCTGGTTCGGATCCGGCCCACCGGCTATTGTTAGCGCTAACATTGGCGGAAGTCACCCCTTTCGGCCAAAAACATCGGACGGGTCGCCCATGGTGGGCGAGCCCTCGCCCGGAGTGTTGGCGTTTGTCTGACCTGGGGTGATTTGCTCTAACGCGCTGCGCCGGTCCCGGGTGCGTGCCCGTAGGCTTCGCTACGGAACACCTGCAGGACTAGCTGGAGGTTTGAGTGGATCAGGACTTCGCAGCCGATGTGATCGAGAGGTTCCGCGCACTGCGCGGCGACACGCTGGACGCGCGGATGGGCATCGAGCTACTCGAAGCCTCGGCGGAGCGCGTGGTGGGAACGATGCCGGTCAAGGGCAACACGCAGCCCTATGGCCTGCTGCACGGCGGCGCGTCCTGTGTGCTCGCGGAGACCCTCGGTTCGCTGGGCGCGGCCCTGCACGCCGGCCCGGACCGGGCCACCATGGGCATCGAGATCGGCGCCACCCACCACCGGGCCGCGCGGGAGGGAAAGGTGACCGGCGTCGCCACCCTCGTGCATGGCGGCCGGACGCTCGCGACCTACGAGGTGGTCATCACCGACGAGGCCGGGCGCCGGATCTGCACGGCCCGGCTGACCTGCCTGTTCCGCAATCGCGTGCCGGGAACCCAGGGCGGCCCGCAAGCCGCCGGCGGATGATGGCGACCTATAGCACATAACGTACGGTGATTGCCGTCCCTTTGCGCCAGATGCCAACGCATCGCTACGGTTGACCAGAAGAGCCCGGGGGCGGCCGAGTAGAGAACGTGCCGACCCGGGGAAGGCCGACATGGTACCAAAGGCCCCTCCGGGCTCCTTCCCGATCTTGTCTCCCGCTGGCTGGCTCTTCGGGATCTTTGACTCTCTGATCTGGTGTTTCAGCCGGGCTTCTGGTCATCTGAGGGTTGCCCGGGCTGATCGGCGGGGGTGTCTGGACCCGCCGTCATCGACCGGTCGAGCACTGCCTGGGCGACGTCGCGCATGCTGATCCTGCGGTCCATCGACGTCTTCTGAATCCACCGGAACGCCTCTGGCTCGCTCAGCCCGTGCTCGGCTTGCAGCAGTCCCTTGGCCCGGTCGAGCAGCTTGCGGATCTCAAGACGGTCACGCAGCGTGCCCACTTCGGTCTCCAGGGCGCGCGCCTCCTGGAACCGGCTCACCGCCATCTCGATGGCCGGGACCAGATCCGCCTTGGTGAACGGCTTGACCAGATAGGCCATCGCTCCAGCGTCCCTGGCCCGCTCGACCAGCTCCCGCTGCGAGAACGCGGTAAGGATCACCACCGGTGCGAGCCGGTCCGCAGCGATCTGGCCGGCGGCCGTGAGACCGTCGAGGATAGGCATCTTGACGTCGAGGATCACCAGGTCCGGCCGCTGGCTGACGGCCAGCTTGACGGCGGTCTCGCCGTCGCCTGCCTCACCGACGACCTCGTAGCCCTCTTCCTCAAGCATCTCCTTGAGGTCAAGCCGGATCAGCGCCTCGTCCTCGGCGACCACGACACGAAATGGGGACTTGCTCACCCCAGGAGAGTACCCTGACCGAGTACATTGACGTTTGGCGGAGACCAGTCCAGCCAAGGTGGACCGCTGCGCCCCGATAGCCCAACGGCAGAGGCCATGGTCTCAAACACCATATAGTGTGGGTTCGAATCCCACTCGGGGCACAAGTCAAAAGGCTGCGGCAAACGGTTTTGTCGGTGCCTGGTGACATACTCTGGATATGTACAGCCGGGCAACCCGTCTTCGCGCACTTAATCTAATCGAGCAAGGACAGACTCTCCGCTCGATCAGCATGCTGATGCGTATCTCGCGCGCCACGCTCCGAGACTGGCGTGATCATCCAGAGAATGTGCCAGGGATAACGTGTCCACGGTGCGAGGTTCCGCCCACGCTGCCCGACACGCAGACCGAATACGCTTATCTGCTGGGCCTCTATCTAGGCGACGGCTGCCTGAGCAGGGTCGGCGACAGGAACAAGAACGTCTGGGTGCTGCGCGTCATGTGTGCCGATGCCTGGCCGGGCCTGCTGGACGAGTGCAAGCGGGCGATGCTCGCAGTGCATCCGGACAATGCTGTAGGCGTGCAGCAGCGGGAAGGGTGCAGCGAAGTCAGATCATGCTCGAAACATTGGCCATGCCTTTTTCCACAGCACGGTCCAGGCAGGAAGCACGACCGATTGATCACATTGGAATCATGGCAGCATACGATCGTGACGGAGCATACCGGAGAATTTATCCGGGGACTATTCCATTCGGATGGCTGCCGTATCACGAACCGGGTGCGTCAGAAGCTGACCGGCGAGGGTCGTGTGTACGAATATCCGCGCTATCTGTTCGTCAATCACTCCACCGACATTCTCCGGCTGTGTGGCGAGGCGCTGGACCGGCTCGGGGTGGCCTGGCGGTTCAGCAAGCCGACGACGATCTCGGTGGCGCGCCGGGAGGCGGTGGCCAGACTGGATCTGTTTGTCGGACCCAAGTACTAGCTTTCCGGGCATGAAAGATGCACACGAGGTGGTGGCGGCCTACTGGGCTGCGGCTGAGGCCCGGGACTGGGAGACGTTCGGCGGGCTGGTTGCCGAGGATGTGGTGTACGAGGGGCCGCAGACCGGGGAGCGGGTGCGCGGGCGGGCCGCCTACCTCAGGTTCAACATCGAGGGGTTCCCCAGCGACTGGCATCTCACCGTAGAGCGGATCGTCGGCGAGGGCAGCCACGCGGCGAGCTGGATCCGGATCTCCGACGAGGGTGAGGAGTACCCGGGGCTGTGCTTCTTCGACCTCGGCCCGGACCGCCTGATCAGCCGGATCAGCGACTTCTGGCCGACCCCGTACGAGCTCCCGGCCAGCCGGGCGCACCTGGTGGAGCGCTACTGAGAGTCCGGCGGCTGAGGGATCGCGCCGGCGATATCGGCCAGGTGGGCGGCGGCCACGCGCTTGGGGACGCACATCTGCCAGGCGTCGGTGATCAGTTCGCGCATCTCGGTGACGTCCAGCTCGGCCATGGCCACGTGCACCCAGTTGAACCGCAGGTCACTCTGCCGGGGCAGGAAGAACTTGCCTGGCTCGGCGGCGACCAGGGCCTCGCGTTCCTCCTTGGGGAAGCCGAAGCCCATCCTCGTCTCGTCCCGTGAGATGGCCACGTAGACGATCTTCCCGACCCGGAACTTCACCTGGTCGTAGATCAGGTGCTCGGACGTCCGGGGCAGCGTCATCGCCCAGGCGCGGACATCATGGACCGTCACCATCGGATAGCTCCCATGCCCACGCAACCTAGCGATGGGCACCGGCATTCCGGCGCCCCGGCGCAGGCTGATCGGCAACGGCCCCCAGTTTGCCGGCACTTGCGGGCACAATCGGCGCATGGAGAAACCGAGAGTCGTATCGGCCGGGGAGTGGCAGCAGGCGCGCGACGAACTGCTGACGGCCGAGAAGGAAGCCACCCGGACGCTGGACGCCATCGCGGCCAGGCGCCGGAGACTGCCGATGGTCAAGTTCGGCAACGACTATGTCTTCGCCGCGCCGGACGGCCCGAAGACCCTGCTCGACCTGTTCGGCGACCAGGTACAGCTTGCCGTCTACCAGTTCATGGACAACGGGCCGGACGACTACTGCCCGGGGTGCACCGGGTTCACCAGCAACGTCACCAACCTGCCGAAGCTGGCTGAGTCCGGGGTGAGCTGGGTGACCGTGTCGAACATGCCGCTCGCCCAGATCGAGGCCTACAAAGCGCGAATGGGCTGGACGGTGCCGTTCGTGTCGTCACACGGCACGTCGTTCGCCCACGACTGTGGCGCCAACGGCGGCTTCATGTTCAGCGTGTTCCTGCGCGACGGCCAGGATGTCTACCGGACGTACTCCACGACCGCCCGTGGCGTGGACCGGCTCATGTTCCTCACCAACATTCTCGACCTGTGCCCGTACGGCCGGCAGCAGGACTGGGAGGACTCCCCGCCGGGCTGGCCTCAGCAGCCGACGTACGGGTAGGCCGGTCAGGGCCTGGTGACCGGCCGAGACAATGGGACGGTGGACGAGCCGTAGCACCGGCGTCCACCGGTGGTGGCAGATGCCCGTTACCGGGCAGGCGCCCGTGCGGCTGCCCGCAAGATGGCACGGATGACGATAGCCGCGCCAGACCCGACAGCTCCCACCGCCAGGAGTGCGAACTTACCCACATTGGGGCTAGGTCCAGCGTGCACCTTCATGTCGACCTCGACGTCGGCGGGGTCGGTCTCGGTCATCAGCGCTACGAGGTCGGCAACGGTGGCTGGCACTTCGTCGAGAGTCCGCGCCTGGGTGACACCACCGGACTCCAACTCTGGGACGGTGACAACCCACCAGCCGCCCTCACGTTCACAGACTGCGGTGTAGGTCGTCACTGGAGCCACCCCTTCGGAAGGCACGCGAGGTCACGAATGATATTGCCGATCACCCCAGCGGTGATCTCGTTGTGCCGCGGAACCGAGGTTGTGTGTTTCCCGCAGGCAGGCGGGCATTTCCACTTCTCATGGATACCTCGTTCACTCGCCTTGTAGCAACTGTGGTCAGTCAGCGCCCTGCCAAATCCTCGTGGATGAGTGATACCGGCCAAGGCACCGCGGTAGCGGCTCAGCACCGGCAGCGGCTCAGGCCAGTGGCCGCGCCGTTGGGGCGATCGGCACCGGCAGGGCCGACTCGCCCACCAGGCAGCGGTCCACGGCGGCAGCGCAGCTCCGCCCCTCGGCGATGGCCCAGACGATCAGCGACTGGCCGCGCCCCATGTCACCGGCCACGAACACGCCCGGCACCGTCGTCGCATACGAACCGTCCCTGGCGACGTTGCCACGCTCGTCGAACTCCACGCCCAGGCCGTCGAGCAGCGGCCCGCGCTCGGCTCCGGTGAAGCCCAGGGCGAGCAGGACGAGCTGGCAGGGCAGCTCCTTCTCCGTGCCAGCCACCGGCTCGAACCGGCCGCCGCTGAACTCCACCTCCACCAACCGCAATCCCCGGACCCCGCCGGAGGAATCGCCAGCGAACGACTGAGTAGAGACCGCGTAGACCCGCTCGCCGCCCTCCTCGTGGGCGCTGGACACCCGGTAGAGGATCGGGTGGGTGGGCCACGGCTGGCGGCTGGGCCTGGCCTGCGGCGGCCGGGGCATGATCTCGAGCTGGGTGAGCGACGCCGCGCCCTGCCGGTGCGCGGTGCCCAGGCAGTCGGCGCCGGTGTCGCCGCCGCCGATGATCACGACGTCCTTGCCCCGGGCGCTGATCGCGGGCTCGGCCACGGCACCGGCGCCGCCGCTGAAAGCGTCCTCCGCAGCGGCCAGCACCGCCCGGTTGGCCAGCGGCAGATACTCCATGGCCTGGTGAATCCCGGTCAGTGAGCGGCCCGGCACCGGCAGGTCCCGCGCCACCGTGGCGCCGCTGGCCAGCACGACCGCGTCAGAACCAGCCAGCAGCTCCGGGACCGGCACGTCGATGCCCACCCGGCGACCGCAGCGGAACCCGGTCCCCTCGGCCAGCATCTGGGCCAGCCGCCGGTCCAGGTGGTTCTTCTCCAGCTTGAACTCGGGGATGCCGTAGCGCAACAGGCCGCCCGGACGGTCCGCCCGCTCGTACACGGTGACCGCGTGACCGGCCCTGGTGAGCTGCTGCGCAGCGGCCAGCCCGGCCGGGCCGGAGCCGACCACCGCGACCCGCCGCCCCACAGAACGCGCGGCAGCAGAAGGCGGCTGCGGGGTCACCCAGCCCTCCGCCCAGGCCCGGTCGATGATCTCCACCTCGACCTGCTTGATCGTCACGGGATCCGCGTTGATGCCGAGCACGCAGGCCGACTCGCACGGCGCCGGGCAGAGCCGGCCGGTGAACTCGGGGAAGTTGTTGGTGGCGTGCAGCCGCTGCGCCGCCTCCTGCCAGTCGCGGCGCCAGACCAGGTCGTTCCACTCCGGGATCAGGTTGCCCAGCGGGCAGCCCTGGTGGCAGAACGGGATACCGCAGTCCATGCACCGCCCGGCCTGGCGCTCCAGGTTCTCCGGGCCGAACTCGGTGTACACCTCGCGCCAGTCCCTGATCCGCACATCCACAGGGCGCCTGCCCGGAGTCTGCCGCGGGGTCGACAAGAAACCCTTCGGATCCGCCATCGTGTGCCCCCTCGTCAGCCGTGTGCCGCGGCCATGACGGCCTGGTTGACATCGCCGCCCTCGCGCTGCGCGCGGCTCGCCGCGGCCAGCACCCGCTTGTAGTCCTTGGGCATGACCCGGCCGAACCGGGGCAGCGCGGCGTCCCAGTCGGCCAGCAGCCTGGCCGCGACCGCCGAACCGGTCTCGGCCAGGTGCCGCCCCACCAGGCCGCGCACGAACTCCGCGTCGTCGGCGCCGAGCGTCTCCAGGTCGGCCAGCTCGGTGCTGACCTGCCCGGGGTCCGGATCCAGCAGGTAGGCGACGCCGCCGGACATGCCGGCCGCGAAGTTGCGGCCGACCGGGCCGAGGACGGCCACCCGGCCGCCGGTCATGTACTCGCAGCCGTGGTCGCCGGTGCCTTCGGCCACGGCGGTCGCGCCGGAGTTGCGCACGCAGAACCGCTCGCCCACGATGCCGCGCAGGAAGATCTCGCCGCTGGTCGCGCCGTACCCGATCACGTTGCCGGCGATGACCTGGTCCTCGGCGGCGAAGGTGGCGCCGGGGTCGGGCACCGCGATGATCCGCCCGCCGGACAGGCCCTTGCCGAGGTAGTCGTTGGCGTCCCCGGAGAGCCGCAGGGTGATCCCGGCGGGCAGGAAGGCGCCGAGCGACTGCCCGGCGGACCCGTGCAGGGATATGTCGATGGTGTTGTCGGGCAGGCCTTCGCCGCCCCACCGCCGGGTCACCTCGTAGCCGAGCATGGTGCCGACGGTCCGGTTGACGTTGCGCACCGGAAGCTGCAGCCGCACCGGGGAGCCATCGGCCAGCGCGCCCTCGGCGAGCTGGATCAGCGTGTTGTCCAGGGCCAGGGTCAGGCCGTGGTCCTGGGCCCGGGTGTTGCGCCTGGCCGCCCCGGCGGGCAGGCCGGGGACGTGCAGCACGGGAGTGAGGTCGAGCCCGCTGGCCTTCCAGTGCGCGATCGCCCCGGCCGGGTCGAGCAGCTCGGCGTGCCCGACCGCCTCGGCCAGCGTGCGGAAGCCGAGCAGCGCCAGGTACTCGCGGACCTCCTCGGCGATGAACTCGAAGAAGTTGACCACGAACTCCGGCTTGCCGGTGAACCGCTTGCGCAGCTCGGGGTTCTGGGTGGCCACGCCCACCGGGCAGGTGTCCAGGTGGCAGACCCGCATCATCACGCAGCCGGCCACGACCAGCGGGGCGCTGGCGAAGCCGAACTCCTCGGCGCCGAGCAGCGCCGCGATGACCACGTCGCGGCCGGTCTTGAGCTGGCCGTCGGTCTGCACGACGATCCGGTCCCGCAGCCCGTTGAGCAGCAGCGTCTGCTGGGTCTCGGCCAGGCCAAGCTCCCACGGCGCGCCGGCGTGCTTGATGCTGGTCAGCGGGGAGGCGCCGGTGCCGCCGTCGTGGCCGGAGATGAGCACCACGTCGGCGTGCGCCTTGGACACCCCAGCCGCGACCGTGCCGACGCCGACCTCGGCGACCAGCTTGACGTGCACCCGGGCGGCCGGGTTGGCGTTCTTCAGGTCGTGGATGAGCTGGGCCAGATCCTCGATGGAGTAGATGTCGTGGTGCGGCGGCGGCGAGATCAGGCCCACCCCGGGGGTGGAGTACCTGGTCCTGGCGATCCACGGGTACACCTTGGGCCCGGGAAGCTGGCCGCCCTCGCCCGGCTTGGCGCCCTGGGCCATCTTGATCTGCAGGTCGTCGGCGTTGACCAGGTACTCGCTGGTGACGCCGAACCGGCCGCTGGCGACCTGCTTGACGGCCGACCGGCGCAGGTCACCGCCGGGGCCGGGCAGGTACCGGTCCGGGTCCTCGCCGCCCTCGCCGGTGTTGGACTTGCCGCCGAGCCGGTTCATGGCGATGGCCAGCGTCTGGTGCGCCTCGGCGGAGATCGACCCGTAGGACATGGCGCCGGTGGCAAACCGCCGCACAATGTCCGCGACCGGCTCGACCTCCTCGATAGGCACCGGCGCCTGGCGATTTTCTTTCTTTTTATTATCAAAAAAAGAACCCCCCGGATCGACGCCACGGATACGCAGCAGCCCGCGCAGGGTCATCAACCGGGCCGACTGGCCGTCGACGAGCCGGGTGTACTCCTTGAAGATCTCGTAGCGGCGTTCCCTGGTCGCATGCTGCAGCTTGAACACGGTCTGCGGGTTGAACAGGTGCGGCTCGCCCTCGCGCCGCCACTGGTATTCACCGCCGGTCTCAAGCCGCCGGTGCGGCAGGCCTGCCCCGCGCGGCGGGCAGGCCGTGGCATGGCGGTGCGCCGTCTCCGCGGCCAGCACGTCGAACCCGGCGCCGCCGAGCCGTGAGGTGGTCCCGGCGAAGCAGGTCTCGATCACCTCGGCGCCCAGGCCGATGGCCTCGAAGATCTGGGCTCCGGCGTAGGAGGCGACGGTGGATACGCCCATCTTGGACATGATCTTGAGCAGGCCCTTGCCGAGGGCCTTGATCAGGTTGGCGGCGGCCCTGTTCTCGCTGATCCCGCCCAGCTCGCCGCGCCTGGCCAGATCCCGCGCCGTGGCGATGGCCAGGTACGGGCTGACCGCGGCCGCGCCGAACCCGGTCAGCAGCGCCACGTGGTGGCACTCGCGCACGTCGGCCGCGTCGGCGATGAGCCCGGCCCTGGTGCGGGTGCGCTCCCTGATCAGGTGGTGGTGCACCGCCCCGGTGAGCAGCAGCGACGGGATCGGCGCCCACTCCGGCTCCGGCCGCGTCCCGGTCAGCAGGTGCGCCCGGTCAGACAGCACGATGATCCGCGCCCCGCGGCCGATGGCGGCCGACACCTCGGCGCAGATCCCGGCCAGCCGCAGCCGCAGCTCACCGCCGCCGCCGGCGACCCGGTACCGGCCGTCCACCACGTGTGCGGCGAACCCGGGCAGGTCACCGCCCGCGTTGATGTTGATGATCCTGGACAGCTCGGCGTCGCTGATCAGCGGGTAGGGCATGACGACCTGACGGCAGGAGGCCGGGCCGGGCTGCAGCAGGTTCTGCTCGGGCCCGGTCACCGTGGCCAGCGAGGTCACCAGCTCCTCCCGGATGGCGTCAAGCGGCGGGTTCGTGACCTGGGCGAAGAGCTGGCTGAAGTAGTCGAAGATGAGCCGGGGCCGCTCCGACAGGGCGGCCAGCGGGGTGTCGGTGCCCATGGAGCCGATCGGCTCGGCCCCGGTGCGCGCCATCGGCGCCAGCACGACCCGCAGCTCCTCCTCGGTGTAGCCGGACATCCGCTGCAGGGTGGCCAGATCCGACGGCTCCGGGGCAGGCAGCGCCGCCGGGCCGGTGTCGGGCAGGTCGTCGGTGTGCAGCAGCCCGGCGTGCAGCCAGTCGGCGTAGGGGTGCCGGGCGGCCAGCGCGGACTTGACCTCGGCGTCCTCGATGATGCGGCCCTGGCCGGTGTCGGCCAGGAAGATCCGGCCCGGCTGCAGCCGGCCCTTGCGCACGATCGTGGCCGGGTCGATGTCGAGTACGCCGACCTCGCTGGCCAGCACTACCAGGCCGTCGCTAGTCACCCAGTACCGGCCAGGGCGCAGCCCGTTGCGGTCGAGCACGGCGCCGATCACCGTGCCGTCGGTGAACGCGACGCAGGCCGGCCCGTCCCAGGGCTCCATCAGCGAGGCGTGGAACCGGTAGAAGGCGCGCAGCGCCGGGTCCATGCCGGTGTGGTTCTCCCAGGCCTGCGGGATCATCATGAGCACGGCCTCGGGCAGCGAGCGGCCGCCGCCCAGGTGCAGCAGCTCCAGGCAGGCGTCGAAGCTGGCCGAGTCGCTCTCGTCCTCGCGCAGCACCGGGAACAGCCGGTCAAGGCCGCGCCCATCGGCAGCGTCCGGGATGAGCTCGGTGGCCAGCATCGACTCGCGGGCCCGCATCCAGTTGCGGTTGCCCCTGATCGTGTTGATCTCGCCGTTGTGCGCGATGAACCGGAAGGGGTGCGCCAGCGGCCAGGACGGGAACGTGTTCGTGGAGAACCGCGAGTGGACCAGGGCCAGCGCGCTGGTGTACCGGGGGTCGGACAGGTCGGTGTAGAAGGCCTCGAGCTGGGGCGCGGTGAGCATCCCCTTGTACACGATCGTGCGCGAGGACAGGCTGGCGAGGCAGACGCCGGTCTCGTGCTCGGCGCGCTTGCGCAGGCAGAAGGCAAGCCGGTCCAGATCCAGGCCGCGCTGGCCGCCGGTGCCGGCGACGAAGAGCTGGCTGAGCGTGGGCAGCACGGCCCGCGCGCCCTGGCCGCAGGCGGCCGGGTCGTGCGGCACGGCGCGCCAGCCGAGCACGCGCAGCCCCTCCTGCGCGGCGATGGTCTCGACCGCGGCAGTCGCGGCAGCGCTCTCGTCCGCGCCGGACGGCAGGAAGGCGACGCCGGCCGCGTAGGCGTCCCGCTGCGGCAGGGCGAACCCGCAGACGGCCCGCAGCAGCGCGTCCGGCACCTGGGTCAAGATGCCCGCGCCGTCGCCGGTATCGGGGTCGCTGCCCTTGGCGCCCCGGTGGTCGAGGTTGCGCAGCACGGTGAGGCTCCTGGCCACGGTGCCGTGGCTGCGCCGTCCGGTCAGGTCGGCCACGAAGCCCACGCCACACGCGTCGTGCTCGAACCGGCTGTCATAGAGCCCCTGAGAGCTGGGGCTAGAGGGTGTGCGGTACCCAGATGCGGCAGTTGCCAAATCTCTGCTCCTGTCGTCTCGTCTGCGTTCGTGCCGGCATACGGGACAACATTGGCCCTGCCACCAACGCCCTCGGGGGTGGCGCCGCTAAACCGGGGAGCAAGCACCCGGGCGGTACAGTGAGGTTACCCCACTGGACACATTATTGCCCGTGGCCAGCGGGTGAATAAACCCCCGCCGTAGCTCCAGGGCGCACTTCGCCGCGCAGGATCCGCAGCGCGCTGAGCAGGGCGTCGAGCTGATCTGGGCTGAGCAGGCCGGTGAACCAGCGGTCGATGTCATTCAGGTGGCCGCTGAGCAGGCTGGCCAGCAGCCGGCCGCCCTCGCCGGTGAGCACCGCGTAGGCGCCGCGCCGGTCCGATGGGCAGATCTCACGGGCGGCCAGGCCGTGGTTCTCCAGCCGGTCCACCACCCGGGTCACCCCGCTGGTGGACAGGGCCGTCTGCGCGGCCAGGTCGGACATGCGCAGCCGCTGGCCGCCGGACCTGGCCAGCCGGAGCAGCACGTCGAAGTCGGTCATTGACAGGCCTGCCGCGGTGATCGTGGGCATGACCTTGGCCTGCAGCCCAGCGAAGGTCTCGGCGAGCAGCCCCATGGCGGTCAGCCGGGGGTCCTCGAAGATCGCCGTGTCCGTGGTCACCCCTCCATCCTAGCTGTATTTGACTCGCGGAATACTTGTGCTAACAATAGTTGTTGACGCAATCATCCGCACAGCAAAGACTTGTTCAAGAACCCAAGGAGACCTGCGATGACCGAGACCGCTGCCGAGAGCACCCGGACCTTCCATAGCCTGACGATCCCGGCGCCCGGCACGTTCGACCTGGACCCGGCGCACACCAGGATCGGCTTCTCCGCCCGGCACATGATGGTCAGCAAGGTGCGCGGCCGGTTCGCCGACTTCACCGGCTCGATCACCGTGGCCGGTGAGCCGCTGGAGTCCAGCGCCGGGGCCGTCATCAAGACCGCCAGCATCGACACCGGCTCGGCCGACAGGGACAAGCACCTGACCAGCCCGGATTTCCTCGACGTGGAGAAGTTCCCTGAGATCACCTTCACCACGGCCAAGGTCCTCGCCCGCCACGGCGCCGAGTTCACCGTGCTCGGCAACCTCACGATCAAGGACGTGACCCGGCCGGTCGAGCTGCGGCTCGAGCTCGAGGGCGTCGGCAACAGCCCGTGGGGCAAGCAGGTGCTGGGCTACAGCATGTCCACCGAGATCGACCGCGAGGACTTCGGCATCACCTGGAACGTCGGCCTGGAGACCGGCGGCGTCCTGGTCGGCAAGACCGTCAAGATCGAGATCGAGGGCGAGGCCGTCCGCCGCGACTAACCCCATTGTCGTGATTGTGGCAGCGTCGGCACTCTTTGGTGGACGCTGCCACAACCACAACATTCGCCGCCGCCGCCCGGCCCGGGGCTGCCCCGGGCCGGGCTGGCGGCGGCGTTTCAGCGCGGTGTGATTTAGCCCTGCGGCCCAAGCAGGCGGGTGGACTCGATGGCGGCGGCGAGGACGGTGGGGTCGCCAGTCCTGGCGTAGACCGACGCGGCGGCGTCGGTGAACTTGATCACGTGCTCGTCGCCGTTCGCGCAGGCGCGGCCGATGACCTCGGCCACCGGGTCGCTGGCCTGCGGCGGGCTGGGCAGCTCGACGGCGGGCTTGGCCGTCAGCGGGGCGTACATGGCCGTGATCGCCGCGCTGGCCGCCCAGGACGCGGTCAGGCTCGGCAGCCAGTACTCCCGCGGCAGGGCCGGCAGGGTGTGCAGCACCGCGTTCGGTGCGGTGGCGGTGTGCACCAGCAGGACGGGGCTGGCGTAGCCGTGGCCGAGGTAGTGCCGGGCGGCCGCGGCCACCAGGTCACCGAGCAACTCTGGCACCTGACCGGGGCTGGAAGCGCCGCGCATGGCCGCCACCGACCCGGTCCAGCCGGGCAGCGCGGCGAGCCGGCCGAGCCGGCCGGCGATCGGGCCCTCCTGCTCGGCCAGGTGCGGCACCGCGTCCAGGGCCGGGCCGGGGTCCAGGCTGCCGGCCGGGTCGGTGACGCCGGGCACCGTGGTGGACCTGGCGGCCCAGAACGCCAGCCCGTTGGCCAGCTCGCCGAGCGCCGCGGCGCTCTCGTCGCCGGCCAGCAGGGTGCGGACCGCGTGCCCGGTCCTGATCACGCCGTGCGTGGCGCCGGCCGCGATGCCGGGCAGCAGCCGTGGCCACCAGGTGGCCAGCAGCTCCCGCCAGGGCCGTTCGGTGACCTCGCGGTTGAAGTAGACGGCCCAGTCGCCCACCCGGCCGCCAAGGGACGCGGCCCAGTTGCCCTCGGTCACCGGGGCGCTGGCGGCGGGCATCTCGTCCAGCCGCCCGATGTAGGCGTCCACCCAGGCCGGTACCGCCTCGGCGCAGCCCCGCCTGGCCAGCACCTCCACCGCCATCGGGCCGTGGTTGGACAGGTTGCCGCCCCACTCGGGACCGGTGTGGTGCAGCCGGGTGTAGGCCTCATCCAGGATCTCGGTTGCCGTGCTCACGCTCGCCTCCTCGGATCCACAGGTCGCGGCATTGCCAGTGCCCAGCCTAGGAAACCCGGCTGACGGCCCCGTACGCCGCCGCCGGCCGTCCGGCCGGATGGGCGTGCCTGGTCCGGTAGAGGTACCAGGCCGCCCCGCCGAACGCCAGCAGGGCCACCCACTCGTTGGTCCGCAGGCCGAGCAGGTGGTGCGAGTAGTCGATCAGGACGGTCTGCACGACGAACATGCCGACCGCGTAGACGGCCAGGTACAGCGCGAACACCCGGTCTCCTGTGGGCGCGAACCGCCGGGCCGCCCAGATCACCACGGCGGCGGTCAGCAGGTCCCACAGCACCTGGTACAGGAAGGCCGGCTGGAAGGTCACGAAGCTCTCGTAGCCGGTCAGCCGGTGCGACGGCCCGATCTCGAGCGCCCAGGGCAGCGTCGAGGGCCGGCCGTAGAGCTGCTGGTTGAACCAGCTGCTGCAGCTCCCGATGGCCTGGCCGATGGCGATGGCCGGGGCGGCGGCCCCGGCGACCTGGCCCACCGGCAGGCCGGCCCGGCGGCAGGCGATCCAGGCGCCCAGGAAGCCCAGGGCCAGCCCGCCGGGCATGCCGATCCCGCCGTCCCAGATCTTGACCATGGTGACCCAGTCGTCACGCCTGCCGAAGTAGAGCTGGTAGTCGGTGAGCACGCTGTAGGCACGGGCGCCGATGAGGCCCAGCGGGACCGCCCAGGTCGCGACGTCGACCATCACCCGGCGCTGCCCGCCGGCCGCCCGGTACCGCCGGTCGGCCAGCCACACGGCCACGATGACCCCGGCGACCAGGCACAGCGCGTACCCCCTGATGGGGACCGGACCGAGCTGCCACACCCCATGCGACGGGCTCGGGATGTACGCGATCGGCATGGTCAGTCACACTACCGGTGATCGGCTGCCAGGATGCCCGTCACGAAGCGTCAGCGCGCCCGGCTCCGGAAGAGCGCACGCCTTCGGCCAGCTCGGCGGCCAGGCTGGCCACGGCGGCAACCCCGGCCGCCTGATCGGGCGCCTCGAGCAGCCGCCGCACGAACGCCGACCCGACGATCACGCCGTCGGCGAAGCTGCCCACGGTGGCCGCCTGGGCGCCGTCCCGCACGCCGAGGCCGACCGCGACCGGCAGGCTGGTGGCGTTCCTGATCCGGCTGACCAGCGCCGCCGCGTCGCCGCTCACCGCGTCGCGGACCCCGGTCACGCCCATCAGCGAGGCCGCGTAGACGAACCCCCGGCAGACCGAGGCGATCCGCCCGATCCGCTCGTCTGACGAGCTGATCGCGGCCAGGAACACCGCGTCCAGGTCATGCGCCTGCGCGGCGGCCAGCCACGGGCCGGCCTCCTCCGGGGTCAGGTCCGGGGTGATCAGGCCCGATCCCCCGGCGGCGGCCAGGTCGGCGGCGAACGCCTCGACCCCGTACCTGTCCACCGGGTTCCAGTAGGTCATCACCAGCACCGGGACGCCGCTGCCGGCGACCGCCTCGACCGTGCGCAGCACGTCGGCCACCCTGACGCCGCCGGTCAGCGCGCGGTGCACCGCCTCCTGGATGACCGGGCCGTCCACCACCGGGTCGGAGTAGGGCAGGCCGATCTCCAGGATGTCGGCGCCCGACCTGGCCATCGCCAGGGCGGCCTCGATCGCGCCGTCCACCGTCGGGTACCCGGCGGGCAGGTAGCCGATGACGGCCGCCCGCCCCTCGGCCGCCGCCTTGCCGAACGCGACCGCTACCGGGCTCACCGGCCGCTCCCTTCGGCGTCGCCGTCGCCGGAAAGGCCGAACCAGCGGGCCGCGGTGTCCATGTCCTTGTCGCCCCGGCCTGACAGGTTGACCAGCAGCAGCGCACCGGGCCCGAGCTCGCGGCCCACCTGCAGCGCGCCCGCCAGTGCGTGCGCCGTCTCAAGCGCCGGGATGATCCCCTCGGTCCGGCACAGCAGCGAGAACGCCGCCATGGTCTGCTCGTCGTCGAGCGCCCGGTAGCTGGCCCGGCCGGTCTCGTGCAGCCAGGAGTGCTCGGGCCCCACGCCCGGGTAGTCGAGCCCGGCCGAGATCGAGTGCGTGGGCAGGGTCTGGCCGTCGTCGTCCTGCAGCAGGTAGGTGCGCATGCCGTGGATCACCCCGGCCGACCCGGCGACCAGCGTGGCCGAGTGCCGCCCGCTCTGCACGCCCGCACCGCCGGCCTCGCAGCCGATCAGCCGCACCCCCTCGTCGGGGATGAACGCATGGAACGCGCCGATGGCGTTCGAGCCGCCGCCCACGCAGGCGATCACCGCGTCCGGCAGCCGCCCGGTGCGGTCGAGCACCTGCTGGCGCGCCTCCACCCCGATGATCCGCTGCAGGTCGCGCACCATCACAGGGAACGGGTGCGGGCCCATCACCGAGCCGATGCAGTAGTGCGTGGTATCGACCGTGGACACCCAGTCGCGGAAGGCCTCGTTGATCGCGTCCTTGAGCGTGCGGCTGCCGATGGTGACCGGGACCACACGGGCGCCGAGCATCCGCATCCTGGCCACGTTGAGCGCCTGCCGCCTGGTGTCCTCCTCGCCCATGTAGACCACGCAGTCGAGGCCGAGCAGCGCGCACGCGGTGGCGGTCGCCACCCCGTGCTGGCCGGCCCCGGTCTCGGCGATCACCCGGGTCTTGCCCATCCGCTTGGTGAGCAGCGCCTGGCCGAGCACATTGTTGATCTTGTGCGACCCGGTGTGCGCCAGGTCCTCGCGCTTGAGCAGGACCCGGCAGCCGCCGGCCTCGGCGGCGAACCTGGGCGCCTCGGTCAGCGGCGTGGGCCGCCCGGCGTAGTCACGCAGCAGCCCGGCCAGCTCGGCCTGGAAGGCGGGGTCGGCCTGGGCGCTGGCCCAGGCCTCGGTCAGCCCGGCCAGCGCCGACATCAGCGCCTCGGGGGCAAACCGCCCGCCGAACGGGCCGAAGTGGCCGGCCGGGTCGGGCTGGGTCACCCCGGTCGCGCCGGGCTGGGTCAGCGTGGCCGACCGGGTTCCACGGGTACCGTCCGGCGATTTTCTTTCCATCATCGGATTATCGTCGGTCACCGCGCAGCGCCGGATGGGAACCGGCGGTGACAAGATCAGCCACGGCGGCGCGCGGGTCTTTCCCGGTCACCAGGCTCTCCCCCACCAGCACCGCGTCGGCGCCGGCTGCCGCGTAGGCCAGCAGGTCGTGCGGGCCGCGCACGCCCGATTCGGCGATCTTGATGATGCCGTCCGGGATGAGCGGGGCGATCCGGGCGAACGTGGTGCGGTCCACCTCCAGCGTGGCCAGGTCCCGGGCGTTGACCCCGATCACCTTGGCCCCGGCGTCAACGGCCCGGTCCAGTTCCTCCTCGGAGTGCACCTCGACGAGCGGGAGCAGGCCGATGGACACCGCGCGCTCGACCAGCGACACGAGCGCGTTCTGCTCCAGCACCGAGACCATCAGCAGGGCCATGTCGGCGCCGTGGGCGCGCGCCTCCCAGAGCTGGTAGGAGCCGATGATGAAGTCCTTGCGCAGCACCGGTGTCCGCACGGCGCTGCGCACCGCGGTCAGGTCGGCCAGGCTGCCGCCGAACCGCCTGCCCTCGGTCAGCACGCTGATCACCCGCGCGCCGCCGGCCGCGTAGTCCATGGCGAGTGCGGCCGGGTCGTCGATCGCCGCCATCCGGCCCCTGGACGGGCTGCCCCGCTTCACCTCGGCGATGACGCTCACGTCGTCGCCGCTCAGCGCGGCCAGCGCATCTCGCGGTGACGGCGCGCGGCGCGCCTTCTCCTTCAGCCGGTCGAGCGCGACTTCCCGCTGCCGCTCCTCGAGGTCGGCGCGTACGCCTTCCAGGATGTCGTCGAGCACGCTCACGCGGTTCCGCTGTCCCCTCGGATCGGATGCCCTGCGTCCCCGATCGTATCGGGAGCGTTCTGGCCGCCCGCCGGGGGGCCCGCCGCCGCGGCCGCCGGGTCCATCACGTAGCCGATCCCGCGGACCGTCCTGATGCCGTTGCCCTGGCCGAGCTTCGCCCGCAACTGTGCGATGTAGACGTCCACGATCCGGTCGGTGGCCGCGCCGTCCTCGCCCCACACGGCGCGGCGCAGCGTCTCCCGCCTGACCGCCCGGCCGGCGCTGCGGACCAGGTAGCTGAGCACGTCGAACTCGGTGCCGGTGAGCGCGAGGTCGGCGCCGTCCATGGTGGCCAGGCAGCGCGCCGGTTCCAGCCTGAGGCGCCCGGCGGTGTGCGTCACGCCCGTGCCCGGTGACGGGCCGGCGGCCAGCGCCTGGGCGGCCTGGGCCGCGCGGACCAGGGCCCGCACCCGGGTGACCAGCGTCCGCGGGCCGAACGGGCGGGCCAGGCAGGCGTCCTGGCCGACGCCGATGTCCTTGGGCCGCAGGCCGTGCGCGGCCCGGGGCGCCTCGCCCGCGGTCAGGCAGATGACCTGGCCGCCCCGGGCGCCCGGCCGGCCGCGGATCAGCTTGCGGATCTCCCTGGCGTCCAGGCCCGGCATGGTCAGGTCGAGCACGACAGCAGCCGCGCGGCTGGTTGTGAGCGCGGCGGCGGTCTGCCCCGGGGTGGCGACCGACTGGACCCGCAGGCCCTCCTTGACCAGGTAGCGGCGGATGAGCTCGGCCACCGCGGGGTCGTGCTCGGCTACCAGGATCTCGGCAGCGTTTTTGGGGCCGGACCCCCACCCTACGGCGCTTTTTGGGCCGGACCCCCACCCTACGGCAGATCCGGTCACGGCTCGTCGCGGCGCGTGGCGGCGGGCTCGGTCAGGTCCTCGCCGCGGTCCAGCGCCTCCCACAGTTCCCCGCTGTCACCGGTGGGCGCGGCCCGGGTGGCCTGCGCGTCCGGCGTTCCCGGCGGGCCCGGCTGCTGGCTGGGGCGGTCGAACCGGGCCGACATGACCGGCCAGCGCTGGCCGGGCCAGGCGGCGGCCAGGCCCGCCGCGATCACCAGGATGGCCCCGGCCACCGCGGCCGGCCGCCAGCCGCCGCTGGACAGCAGCACCCGGCTGACCGTGCCGATCACCGGCAGGCTGCCGCCGGAGGTGTTGCCGCTGATCGCGGAGTTCCCGCCGGGCACCGACCCGGCCAGCCCGCCCGGCGAGCCCTGGCCCGCCATGGCGGCGACCACGCTGGCCGCGTGCACGGGCGCGGCGGCCAGCGCGGCGATCCAGACGCCGAGGCCGGCCATCAGCAGCGCGGCGATCCGGCGGGCCAGGCCGCGGGTCGCGATGATGGCCGCCAGGCAGGCGACCGCGGCCAGGGCGAGCGCGCTCGCGGCCGGCAGCAGGCTCTGCCCGGTCACTGCCAGCGAGCCGGACGGCAGCGGCGCGGGCGCGGTGTAGTACACCCGGGCCCAGTCCTGCCGCAGGGCGAAGAAGGCCAGCGCGGCGCCGAGTACGCAGACCGCGATCGCGCCGCCGAACTGCCTGCGCGCCGTCACCGCTGCCCGGCCTCCGCCGCGGCCAGCGGCAGCAGACCGGCGTCGAAGCAGGTCCGGTCGCCGGTGTGGCAGGCACCGCCGGCCTGGTCCACCTTGACCAGCACGGTGTCGCCGTCGCAGTCCAGCGCCACCGACATCACCCGCTGCCCGTGCCCGGAGGTCGCCCCCTTGACCCAGTACTCCTGCCGGCTGCGCGACCAGTAGGTGCACAGCCCGGTGGTCAGCGTGCGGTGCAGTGCCTCGTCGTCCATCCAGGCGAGCATCAGCACCTCGCCGGTGTCGTACTGCTGCGCGATGGCGGGGAACAGCCCGGCCGCGTCCCGCTTGAGCCGCACGGCGATCTCCGGATCCAGCCGCGACGGGTCAATGGCGCTGGTCACGCGTTCTCACTCCTCTGCCGGGGCAGGCCCGCGCCCGGTTCCCGCGGTCTGCCCGGCTGTCCGCTCATGAGTTTCTTCTGGGAAAAGAATAGGACCCGGACGGTGCCCAGCCGTCCCCGGTGGTCACCGCGGACCGGTCGCGGGGGGATCCCCATTCCCCTGCCGGGCGCCTGGCCCTAGTCTCTTGCAATGACGTACTCCCGGGATGAGCGACGCGCGCTGTGCGCCGCACTCGATGAGGCCGGCCCGGACGCGCCGACCCTGTGTGACGGCTGGGCCACTCGTGATCTCGCCGCTCACCTGGTGCTGCGCGAACACCGCCCGGACGCCGCCGCAGGCATGCTGGGTGGCCCGCTGGCCAAGCACACCCAGCGGGTGCAGCAGGGGATCGCCGGGCGGACCCCCTACCCGCGCCTGGTCCAGACCGTCCGGGACGGGCCGCCCCGGCTGTCGTTGTTCGGGCTGCCCGGCGTGGACGCGCGGGCCAACCTGGTCGAGTATTTCGTGCACCACGAGGACGTGCGGCGCGGCGCGCCCGGCTGGGAGCCACGCGAGCTCGACTCCGGCCTGACCGAGATGCTGTGGTCCCGGCTGGGCATGACCAGGCTGATCCTGCGCCGGGTGCCGGTCGGCATCGAGTTCGCCAGGGACGACGTGCCGGACGGCGACGGCGACGGCGACGGCGCGGGCAGCTCGGCGCGGCGGCACCGGATGACCATCAAGACGGCGACCCCGGTGGTCACCGTGATCGGGCCGCCCGCCGAGCTGACCCTGTGGGCGATGGGCCGCACCGGCGCCGCGCGCGTCCGGCTGGACGGCACCGAGTCGGCTATCCAGAAGGTGACCTCGGCCAACTGGCGGCTGTGACGGCTGGCCTTGCCCCGGCTGGGCGCCTCATGGGCTCAGCCGGTGGATGTCGCGCGGGAACAGGGTGGCGCTGCGGACGTTGGCGGCGCCGGTGATGCGCGCCGTCCAGCGTTCCAGGCCCATGGCGAAGCCGCCGTGCGGCGGCATGCCCGCGGCGAACGCGGCCAGGTAGCCGGCGTAGGGACCGGGGTCCTCGCCGCGCTGGGCGAGCGCGGTCAGGTAGTCGGCGTGCCGGTGCAGCCGCTGGCCGCCGGTGACGATCTCCAGGCCACGGAA